>QHSX01000049.1 GCA_003221695.1 Candidatus Rokuibacteriota bacterium | reverse complement strand
CATCCACGCGATCTGCCGCGCATAGAGGGCCGCCAGGAACTTGGCGGGGACGAGACCGTCCCGTGTGAAGCACACCAACGGCAGGGGCGTCGTGTTGACGACCCGCCACCCCGCGCGCGTGAGCGCCCCGCGCAGCACGTCGCCCATACGCGTCTGGTGCTCGATCATCTCGACGTACCCCGATTCGCCGTGATGCGCGAGCGCCAGGAAGAGCTTCAGGCCGATAAACCGCCGGGACCACTGGACGGATGTCGTGTACGGATCGCGGACCGGCCCGGCCGTCTTCCCCGGCATGTAGGAGGTCTCCGCGTGGAAGGCCTCCCCGACGACGTCAGGATGCCGGCAGAAGAACATCCCGGCGGCCATCGGCACCGAGAACCATTTGTGCGCGTCGCACGTGATCGAGTCCGCGGCGTCGATGCCGGCGAGGTGGCCCCTGAGGGCCGGCGAGATGATGGCGGCACCGCCCCACGCCGCATCGACATGGAACCACAGGTCCTCCTGCCGGCAGAACCGCGCCAGGTCCGGCAACGGATCGATCGCGCCGGCCGCCGTTGTCCCGCCTGTCCCGACCACCATGAAGGGCGCGAACCCGCCTCGACGATCCTCGGCGACTCGTCTGGCGAGATCGCCGAGATCCATCTTGAGATGGTGGTCTATCGCGACCGTGCGGATCGCCCGGCGCCCGAGTCCAGTCATGTGCGCGATCTTGTTGAACGAGTGATGGGCTTCGCCCGTGACGTAGATCGTCGGCGATGCGGAGAGGCGCTTGAGCCCGTGCTCGCCATAGTCCGGGAAGGCTCGGGTCAATGCGACGATGACCGCCGACAGATTCGCCTCCGCGCCGCCGCTCGTGAAGCTTCCGAGGGCATGGGCGGGGAGGCCGAACTTCTCCGCCAGCCACGCGAGGGTGTGTCGTTCGATCTCGTTCGCCGCCGGCGAGGTGCGCCAGGTCGCCAGCTGGGGGTTGTACATCGCGACCAGCGTGTCCCCCACGATCGACGCCAGCGTCACGCTCGGGTTGAAGAGACCGAAGTAACGGGGATGGGTGACCTGCACCTGCCACGTTCGCAACATCCGTTCGACGTCGGCGCCGACATCGTCCAGGGCCAGCGGTTTCGTGAAGTCGTAGCGCGAGGCGAGATAGCCGCGGATCTCCTCGGGCGTCACCATCGGCACGATGGGGCCGCGCGCGATGTCGGCCTCGAGCTTTGCCACGATGCTCCGGAGCTCGTCAAACGCCATTGCGGCTAGAGCTCCCACGGCGGCTCGACGGCCATCGGCAGCTCGAGCACCGTCGGGCGATCGGCGGCGAACGCCTCCGCGAGCGCGCGTGGAAGCGTGTCCACGGTGACGCGCTCACTCCGGGCGCCGAACGCCCGGGCGAGCGCCGGAAAGTCGGGATTCACGAGGTCCGCCTCTCCCCAGCGCCCCTCGAACATCCGCTCCTGGAGCCACTTGATCGCGCCGTAGCGCGCGTCGTTCATCACCAGGAACACGACCGGCAGCCGATACTTCACCGCCGTCGCCAGCTCGTTCACCGAGTACAGGAAGCCGCCGTCGCCAGCCACGGCGAGCACCGGACGCTCGGGCCGGGCGATCTTGGCGCCGATCGCCGCCCCCACCGCGTAGCCGAGCGTGGCCGAGCCGACCGGGTAGAGAAACGTCCTCGGGGCGAGCACGGGGAAGCGCCACTCCATCCAGTAGTTGATCCCCGTCTGGTCGTTCACCACGATCGCGTCGTCCGGGAGCGCCGAGCGGAGCGTCTGGATCAGCCGCGCGGTCTCGGCAGTGTAGCGCGGGCTTGCCGCAGTGGCGAGCTCGCCGCGCCAACGATGATCCCAGCTGCTGCCGGTCGTGTCGGGCCCGACCGCCTCGAGGAGCCGTACCAGGCCGTCCCTGGCGTCGCCCACGATCGGGAGCTCGGGCTTGAAGAGCGCGCCGATCACGGTCGGATCGAGATCGAGGTGGATCAGCGTCTGCCCGGGGTCGAACGCGAGGTTCAGCAGGAGCCCCTGCGTCGAGCGGTGGGCGAACCGGCAGCCCACCGCAAGGACGACGTCGGCGGCCTTCAGCACCGGCTCGCTGGCGCGACGGTTCGGGAGCACGGCGTGCCAGAGCCCGTCGCGCTCGCTGATGGCGCCTCGCCCCATGACCGTCGTCAGAACCGGAGAGTCCAGGCGCCGCGCGAGCGCGCGGAGTTCGGTCTCGGCGCCGGCGGCGATCACTCCCCCGCCCGCGATGATCAGGGGTCGCTTGGCCGCGCGGAGCAGCCGTGCGGCCTCGAGGATGTCGGCCACGTGGCACGGCGGCCGTCGGCCGTGCCCGCCCTCCGGCCGCTCGCCTTCGACCTTCGCGAAGAGCAGGTCGTTCGGGATCGAGATCGCGACCGGCCCCGGGCGCCCGGTCCTCAACAGATCGAACCCGCCGCTCACGGTTCGAGCGATCGCGCCCGCCTCGCCGACCGCCTCGGCCCAGCGCGTGACCGGGCGAAAGCACTCGATTTGGTTCGGGACGGCGTGGAGCGCGCCCACGTCGCGGCCGACGAGGTCGGAGGCGACGTCCGACATGATGAGCACGACCGGGATCGACCCCGCGTACGACTCCACGAGCGGGGTGAGGGCGTTCGTCGCGCCGGGCCCCGTCGTCACGATGACCACGCCGACCTCGCCCGACGCGCGCGCGTAACCGTCGGCCATGAACCCGGCGCCCGCCTCGTGGCGCGCCAGCACGTGGGTGATCGCCGACTGCCGGAGGAGCGCGTCGTAGATCGCCAGGTTGTGCACACCCGGGATGCCGAAGACGTGGCGGACCCCCTCGGCCCGGAGCGCCTCGACCACCCACTCACCGCCCGTCTTGATCACAGCATCGCCTTGAAGCCGCGGTCGATCGCGACGTCCACGAGCGACGGGCCCCCGTGCGCGAGGCACTGGGCCAGCACGTCGCGCAGCTCGCCTGGCTTCTCGACGCGCTCGGCGCGCACGCCGAGCGCCTTCGCCAGGCCCACGTAGTCGATCTCGGGATCGACCAGGTCCATCCCGGGGAAGATGCCGCGCTTCGCCGAGGGGAGGTCGAGGCTCAGCATCCCCGACTTGAGGATCGCGTACGAGGCGTTGTTCGGCACGACATAGGTGATCGGCAGCCGGTACCGGGCGGCGGTCCAGAGCGCCTGGGGGGCGTAGAGCACGGAGCCGTCGCCGATCGTCGCGACGACCTTCCGTCCCGGGAGGGCGAGCTGGACGCCGATCGCCGCCCCCATGCCCCAGCCGAGGGTGCCGGTCTTCGAGCCGAAGAACGACGCCGGCGTCGCGAACGGCAGGTAGCGCAGCACGAACGGCAGCGACGTCGCCGACTCGTCCACGACGACGGCGTCGCGCGGCAGGAGCGACGCCAGCGTATACATCAGATGCGCCTGCCCGATCGGCGTCCGCTCGGCCTCCGCCTCCGCGGCCGCGCGCATCCGCCCCACGATCTCCGCCCGCCCCCGCCCGATCGTCTCCACCCGCGCCCGCCCTGCCATCCGCTCTCTCTCCGTCAGCGTCGAGGCGAGCGCGCGGGTCAGCTCCAGGAGGGTCTCGCGGGGATCGGCGACGATGCCGAGCGAGACCGGGTAGCTCCGCCCGATCTCCCACGGGTCGTCGTCCACCTGGACAACGCTGAGCCCCCCCGGGAACGGCGCCCCCTCGGTGTGGAGGAACCACGTGAAGACGTTCGCGCCGACGATCAGGACGGCGTCCGTCTCGTCGAGCGCTTTGCGCACGGCGGCCGGCGACGGGAACAGCCCGCCACGCCAGAGCGGATGATCTCCCGGAAAGTTCGTCCGGCGATAGACGGGCTCGCCGTGGACCCGGGCGCCGAGGAGCTCGGCGAGGGCCACCAGGGAGGCGACGGCGCCCGAGCGCGCGACCCCGTCCCCCGCGATCACGAGCGGCGCCCGGGCTCGCGCCAGGAGCTGGGCGGCGCGCGCGACCGCAGCCGGGTCGGGCCGTGAGCGCGTCGCGACGTCCGGCGGCCCCCCGCCCGCGTCCTCGACGACGCCGCGCAAGAGGTCCATTGGGAGCGAGAGGAAGACCGGCCCGGTCGGCGGCGTCAGCGCGACCTTGAGCGCGCGACGAAGCGCTGCGGGCGCCTCGTCCGCGCGGCGCAGCTCCCAGGACCACTTCGTGAAGGGCTCCGCCATCCGCACGAGGTCGGCGGCGAGGATCGGCGCGTCCATCAGGAAGCGCGTATCCTGTTGCCCCGCGGTGACGAGGAGCGGCGTCTTCGCGCGCGCGGCGCTGTGGAGGACGGAGAGACCATTGGCGAGGCCTGGGGCCACGTGGACGTTGACGACGCCGACCGTCCCGGCCGCCTGCGCGTACCCGTCGGCGGCGGCGACCGCCGTCGCCTCCTGGAGCCCGAGCACGTACTCGAGCCCCGAGTCCGGGAGCGCGTCGAGGAACGGCAGCTCCGTCGTGCCCGGGTTGCCGAAGAGATAGCGGACGCCGGCCGAGCGGAGGATCTCCATCAGGAGGGCGGCGACGTTCATGGGCGCGGGGTCGGCGTCGGCGGCCCGTACTTGAGGTACGCCGCGTCGATGGCGGCGCGGATGTCGGAGAGCGACTTGCCCTCGGCCTGCTGGCGCATCACGTCACGCGTGATGTTCAGGCAGAGCCGTCACGTCGCGGCGTGGCTCGTGAAGGTGATCTGCCCCTCGGACTCCGCCTTGATATAACAGGCGCGGTTCGAGGTGTGACCGAGATTCCCACATCCGCACATGCACGGCATCCACTTGAGCGTGTCCGGGTGCTCGACGGCGAAGCGATAGAGCTCCGCGACCTTCTCTTTCGCGGCAAAGACCGGCAATTGGCCGCGCGGCAGTGTCTGGACCTGGTCGCCGATCTCGTCCACGGTGACGGGCTCGGCGCCCGCCGTCAGCCACCACGCGAGTCCGCCCGCCCCCAGCAGTAACCCCACGCCAAGCACGACGACCGTACGCCTCACGCGCCCCTCCTGAGCTCGTAGCTCCGGGCGCCGTCGCGCAGCGCGCCGCGCCCCGTCCGCTCGTCGAAGTCCGCCATCCCCAGGAGCTGGTACGCGGCGGCGCGGCTGAAGCGCGCCTCGAACGTCCCGCCCTTGACCGTACAGTACGGGACGTCGGCCTGCCCGATCCTGAGGGTCGCCGGCTCCACCCGCTCCTCGCTCCCGTCGTTCAACACAGCGGTCAACCCGCCCGCGCCGCGCTCGAAGCGAACCACCACGAAGGGCACGTCCACAACCTCCACGGGGATCCGGACGCGCGTCTGGATGAAATAGCCCTGGGCGTCGCGCCGGAGGTTCCCGCGCAGGTTGGAGAGAACCCCCGGGTGCGTGACCTCCACGTCGTCGTCGAACCAGTCGCCGTTCACGTCGACCCGGAGCCTGGGGAGTTCCCACTCGGTCGCCATCACATCACCCGACGCTCACGGCGCGTCGAAGACGACGCTGGCGAAAGTCACGACGCCTTGCGGATCCGGCCACTGCCCGTACCGCCTGAGCGTGCCCCGAGCTCCCCCGAGCGCGCGGAGCAGCGCGTAGATCGGCGAGAGCCCGCAGATCCGGCGGCGGTCGCCGTCACGGGCGACCCCGTCGAAGAAGGCCTCGGCGTCGCCCGCTTCGACCGCCTCGAGCATCGCCCGGTCCTCGTCGCCGAGCGTGGCCAGATCAGCCGGCGACACGGGCTCGGGGTCGCCGAAGCGCGGCCCGACATGAGCCAGATCGGCGCCCGCGATGAGAGTCACGCGGCGGCCGCTCGCCGCGATCGTCTCGACGAGCGCCTCGAGAAAGCGCGGGATCCTCGGGTCGTCGTCCACCCGTCCGCCGCTCGCGAGCGCCTCGTGGGCGAAGCTGGCGAGCACCGGGACGATCGAGATCTCTCGCCGGCCCGCGAAGAGGTGGCGCAGGAAGACCGCCTGGAACTCGATCGAGTGCTCCTTCCGGTGGGCCGCCTCCGAGCCGAAGCAGTCCTGTCGCGCCCGGGTCGCCAGCGCCTCAGCGAACTCCCGATCGACGGGAACCTGCCCCAGGGGGCTCTCGTAGGCCTTCAGCGTCAGCGCGAACGGATTCGCCATCCCTGCGTGGCAGGTCCCGAGGACGACGAACAGGTCGGCGTCGCTCCGCTCGGCCACGTCGCGGTACGCCCAGGCGTAGGCGGACCCGCCGCGGTGGAAGTCGATGTGGGGCGCGATGGCCCCGATCACGCGGGGCCGGCCGGGCCCGCTGCCGTCGACGGCTCCGGGGCCCTCGGGTGGCGCGAAGAAGCTGTCGAAGAACGTGCGGACCTCGGCGGGATCCAGCGGATAGGCGCCGCCGCCGTGGGCCGCCGGGCGCGTCGGCGCCTCGAGGAACGCGCGGTCGATCGCGGCGCGGCGCTCCGCGAAACGGGAGCTGTCGAGGAAGCCCTGCTCGTCGAGGGCGTCGGCGATCTCGGTGATCCGCTCGCGCGGCACGAGCTCCGCGTACCGCCGCATGACCGCGGCCTGAATGTCGGCGATCGAGTGCTCGCCGTCGAAGAGCGACACGATCTCCAGGAGGACTCGCGGCAGCAGCATGATCGCGTCGGTGTACCCGGCGGGATCACGGAGGGCGATCATCTCCCGGCCTTCGTGCTGGACGGGAAACGCCTCGAGCGGCCGGAGACGCGGAGCCAGGTCGGTCATCGTTGGGGGCGGCTCATTGCTGGAGGAAATTCAGAGCCGCGGCGGTGTAAATACGCGCCGCCTCGACGAGTTCTGAGACCTCAACGTACTCGTCCACCTGGTGGGGAATGAGCCGCTTGCCAGGGCCCAGGGTGACGATCGGGATGCCGAGCGAGGTCCGGAGGATCGTGCCGTCGGTCGAGCCCGGCACCCCGCCGAAGCGCGCGGGCCGCCCTGTGACCTGGCGCACGGCGGACGCGACCGCCTGCACGAGCGGCTCGCTCCGCTCGACCCGCGTCGCCAGCCTCACGCCGTTGATCGGCGCCCACTCGATCGTCGCCCCTGGGCAGAGCGCCATCGCGCGCTGGCAGGCAACGTCGATCTCCCGGGCGACCGCATCGCCGTCGGGCCCGGGCCCGAGGCGCACGTCCAGGGTCAGCCGCGCGCTGGACGGGATCACGTTCGACTGCCCGATCCCCTCGGCCGGCGCTTGGACGATTGTCGGCGTCACGGTCGGCGGCTCGAGGTACCGGCTCTTCTCCGAGAGACGCCGGAGGCGCTTCTCGAGCGCCGGGACCTCGGCGAGGAGCGCGCCCGTGGCCGAGATCGGATTCACCCCGGCCTGCGGCATCGCGCCGTGGGCCATCCGCCCGCGGATCAGCACGCGGGCCCAGACGACGCCCCGCTGCTCGAGGCAGACCTCGTTCTGCTCGGGCTCACAGATGATCGCCCCGGACAGCTCGCGCCCGAGCGGCGTGGTGCAGAAGTGGTGCACCCCGAGCATGTCGCCCTCCTCGTCGACGAGCGCGCCGATCACGAGACGCCCGTGGAGCGTGGCGCCGCTCTTCCTGACGGCCGCCGCGGCGATCATCGCCGCCGCGAGCCCGCCCTTCATGTCGGCGGCGCCGCGCCCGTAGATCCTGCCGTCGACCAGCTCGGCGCCGAACGGCGGGTGCGTCCACTCGCGCGGATCGCCCTCGGTGACGACGTCGGTGTGGCCCTCGAGCAGAAGGCTCGGGCCTCCGTCTTTGTCGCCGAGCCAGGCGACGACGTTGGGCCGTCCGGGTACGACCTCGTGGACCTCGACGCCGAATCCCTGCTTTCCGAACCAGCGCTCGACGTAGCGCGCCACGGGGGCCTCGGTGGCGGTCGGATCCCCCGGCCGGAACACGCTCGGGATCCGCACGAGGTCGCGCGCGAGGGCGATCAACTCGGCGTCGTCGATCGAGGAGAGCGCGGCAGCGATCGTCGCTCTACCACGCCGGGCCACGGCGGGCTACTCGTGCGGGAACGACAGGATGACCGAGTCCAGTCGGATGACGCGGTACTCTTCACCCGCGATGTAGAAGTAGTGTCCCTCGACCTCTTCGGCCGACTCCTCGAAGGCCACGACCGCTTTGAGATCCGGCATCTCCCGGAAGGCGTTCGCGCCCTCGTCGAAGCCGTCGCCCCGGGCGACGACCTCGCCGTAGCGGATGGGCGATCCCTTCGGGCAGTGGACACGGACGTCCGCGGGTCCTTCGGACATGAGCTTGACCAGGAGATTGATGCCGTAGACCTGGATGGGAATCGGCGTCATCGCCTCACTATACCACGCCGGTTTGCGTCCGGACCGCGGGGCGCGTGGCGCTGACGAGGTACCACGTGAGCATCGCCGCGGCGATGACGGCGAGCGCGCCCTTGCCGCGCTGCCCGAGCACGAGGCCGCCGATCCCGAAGAGCGCGAGGTAGACGACAGCACAGCCGAGGAGCCACTGCACGAGCCCGGCGCCGAGCGCGGTCTCGCCGGCCGCGTCGGGGGCGACGGCGCGCCAGCCCGGCCCGCCCGCCCGGACGCGCCGGTGGAACGCGCGCAGGTGGTCGGGTCGTTCGGCGGGCGTCAGGTACGTCACCGCCAGCCAGACGATCGTCGTGAGCGCCGTCGTCACGAGGAGCAGGTAGGCGAAGCCGCGCGGGTCGTCCGCGGAGAGGCCAAAGCCCCACTGGGCCACGAGCGAGAAGACGAGCGCCGCCGCCATCGCGCTCACCTCCGACCACGCGTTCACGCGCCACCAGTACCAGCGCAGGAGGTAGACGAGCCCCGTGCCGGCACCGATCGCCAGGAGGAACTTCCACGCCCCCTCCACCGTGCTGATGTTGAGCGTGACGATGCCGGAGATCACCATCATGACGAGCGTCGCCACGCGTCCCGCCGCGACGTAGTGGCGCTCGCTCCGGCCCGCGGCCCAGAAGCGGCGATAGACGTCGTTGACGAGGTACGACGCCCCCCAGTTCAATTGCGTCGAGATCGTGGACATGTACGCGGCGAAGAACGCGGCGATCAGGAAGCCGCGCCAGAACGGCGGGAGCAGATCCACCATGACCTTCACGTAACCCGACTCGGGATCGGCGAGCCCGGGATAGAGCACCATCGAGACGAGCGCGACGATGATCCAGGGCCAGGGTCTGAGCGCGTAGTGTGCGATGTTGAACCAGAGCGCCGCGAGAAGCGCATGACGCTCGTTCTTGGTCGAGAGGATCCGCTGGGCGACGTACCCGCCGCCCCCCGGCTCGGCGCCCGGGTACCAGGAGGCCCACCAGTTGAGCAGGAGGTAGACGAGCCCCGTGCCGGCACCGATCGCCAGGAGGAACTTCCACGCCCCCTCCACCGTGCTGATGTTGAGCGTGACGATGCCGGAGATCACCATCATGACGAGCGTCGCCACGCGTCCCGCCGCGACGTAGTGGCGCTCGCTCCGGCCCGCGGCCCAGAAACGGCGATAGACGTCGTTGACGAGGTACGACGCCCCCCAGTTCAATTGCGTCGAGATCGTGGACATGTACGCGGCGAAGAACGCGGCGATCAGGAAGCCGCGCCAGAACGGCGGGAGCAGATCCACCATGACCTTCACGTAACCCGACTCGGGATCGGCGAGCCCGGGATAGAGCACCATCGAGACGAGCGCGACGATGATCCAGGGCCAGGGTCTGAGCGCGTAGTGTGCGATGTTGAACCAGAGCGCCGCGAGAAGCGCATGACGCTCGTTCTTGGTCGAGAGGATCCGCTGGGCGACGTACCCGCCGCCCCCCGGCTCGGCGCCCGGGTACCAGGAGGCCCACCAGTTGACCGCGAGGTAGACGAAGAACGTGAGCGCCGGCATCCACGCCGAGTCGAGCGCCGGAATGAAGTTGAGCGGGGCGCCGTCGGGGTAGCGCGCGTGGAGCGTGTCGAGGAGCCCCGCCATCCCGCCCACGGCGCCGAGCGCGAAGACGGCGAGCGCGATGCAGCCCAGCATGGCCAGGACGAACTGGAAGAAGTCGGTGACGAGGACGCCCCAGAGGCCGGAGAGCGTCGAGTAGAGGGCGGTCAGGACGAAGAGGCCGAGCGTCGCCTGCCACTTCCCGACGCCGAGGGTCATCCCGACGATCTTCGCCATCGCCGCGGTGACCCAGCCGATGATGATCGAGTTGATCGCGAGCGCGAGGTAGCACGCCCGGAAGCCGCGCAGGAATGCCGCGGGGCGCCCCGAGTAGCGGATCTCCGCGAACTCAGCGTCGGTCATCACGCCAGCGCGGCGCCAGAGGCGCGCGTAGAAAATGACGGTGAGCATGCCGCTCATCACCATGCACCACCAGAGCCAGTTCCCGGCGATCCCGTACTTGACCGTGAGCCCCGTGACGGCGAGCGGCGTGTCGGCGGCGAACGTGGTCGCGACCATCGAGGTCCCCGCGAGCCACCACGGGACCGCGCGGCCCGAGAGGAAGTACTCGTCGACGGAGGCGCCGGCGCGGCGCGAGTAGAGGAGCGCGATCGCGACGGAGAGGACGAAGTAGAGCACGATGACCACCCAGTCGATCGCGGTGAGGGTCATGCCGCATCGCCTCCCTTGGGAAGCGCCGGCTGCTCCCCTTTCCGCTCGATCGCCTCGAGCTTGTCCTTGAAGCGCTCGAGCGCGCGCTCGGCGTCGGTGAACTGACTCTGCGCATTGCCGAGGTGCTTGCCGAGTGTTCGGATCGGCTCACGCACCTTGTCGAGATCGCCGGTGAGCCGGGCGAGATCGCTCTGGATCTCCCGCGCGTGCGCCTCGATCCTGAGCCCGCTGAGCCCCAGGATGATCACTTGAAGATAGGCGTAGAAGCTGTTGGGCGACACGGGCACGACGCGGCGGGACAGCGCGTGGGTGGCGATGGCCTCGTCGTCCGCGTCCGCCTCACCCTTGATGATGATCTCGTAGTAGACGTTCTCCGCCGGCACGTACATGAGCGCGAAATCGAAGGTGCCCTCGTCGGGCACGATGTACTTGGTCGCGATCTCGTCGATCCGCGCCTTCACGTCCCGGGCGAACTGCTTGCGCAGGGCCCGCCGCCGCTCCTCCTCGGGCTCGGCGAGCATCCGGCGGAAGTTCTCGAGCGGGAACTTGGCGTCCACGGGCACCAGCCGCCCGGCGAGGCGGATCGCGGCGTCCACCTTCTCGCCGCTCTTGAACGGACGCTGGAGCTCGTAGTGCTCGCGTGGGAGCATCTGCGCGAGGAGCTCGGCCAGCAGCGTCTCGCCCAGTCCGCCCCTGACCTTCGGCGACTTGAGAATCTGCTCGAGGCCCTGGATCTCCTTGCCGACCTCGACGACCCGCTGGGTCGCCTCGCCGAGCTTGCCGAGGCTCCCCTGCACCTCGCCCACGACCTTCGCGGCGCTGTCGAGGCGGTCGCCCATCGTCGCCTGCGCCGACTGGATCAGCTTCATGCCCGCCTGGAGCTGGCGGCTCACCTCGCCGCTGACACCCTTGAGCTCGGTCGCCACGCGCTGCTGAAGGCCAACCAGCTCGTCCCTCATGCGACGCGCGAGGTCACCGACCTCCTTCCTGACGGCCTCCTGTCCTTGATGCGCCTGGCTTCTCGCTCCCTCGATCTGGCGGAGCAGCATCCACGCGACGAACACGAGGGCGACGAGGAGCGCCCCGGCGATCGCGGCGAAGGCCTCGGTCACTTCCGCCGGCCTCTCCAGTGCCGGCAGACCCCCTTGAAGCCGCAGGGGGCGCAGACGACCACGTCGCGGCGGTCGCGGCAGTCGCCCGACATCCGCTTGTGGCAGAGCGCGAAATCGTATTTCACCGGGTCCGCCGGGTCGACCTCCGCGAGCCGCCCCGTAATCTCCTCGGCCATCCGCCAGGTCCGCGACTTCCGCCGCGTGAGGCCGATGGACCGCGCGATGTTCTCGACGTGGGTGTCCACCGGGATCAGGAGGCGCGACGCCTCCACCGCCGTCCACAGGCCGAAGTCGGGCGGCGCGCGGCGGACCATCCAGCGGAGGAAGAGATTGAGGCGCTTGCACGGGCCCCCCGCCGAGGGCAGCGGGAACAGGTGACGGTAGCCGCGCGAGAGGCGCCCGCGGGGAAAGACCTCGCGCAGATCGGTCTCGAGAAAGCTCCGTGCGAAGCGTTCGAGGGCCGGACCGATCGGGCCCCGCGGGTCGGGGTCGCCGGCGAGGAACACCTTTTCGAGTGTGCCGTAGCGTGCGAGCTGATCGCGCGCCGCCACGCAGAACGCGACGAGGTCGCGTGGTCGGTTGAAGCGGTACCAGAAACCCTCGAACGCCCGCGCGTCACGCCGCGGATCGAAGCCCAGGACGAACGCGGCCGGCGACGGTCCCATCGCGGCCAGCGCGACGTCCAGCTGGCGCCCGAACAGGTCCACGCGGCCGTAGGCGAGGCACGCGGCGAGGAGCGCGACGAGCTCGCGGTCGCGTGGATCGACGTAGCGGAGAGGAAATCGGATGGCGTCGAATTCGACCCGCGTGGTGTAGTCGAACTCGCGATAGAGGTGCTCGAGCGGCTCCCTGAGCGTGCGTGCTGACGTCATTCCGCCGCCTGAACGGCATGATAACATGCCCTCATCATGAACGTCGGCGTCGTCGGCCTCGGCGCGATCGGGCGCGCGGTCTGCCGCGCGCTCGACGGGGGCCTTCCGGGCCTCAGGCTCTCCGGGGCGACGGCGCGTGACCGAGAGAAGGCCGAGCGGTTCCTCAAGGGGCTTCGCTCCCCCGCCCCGTTTCTCCCCCTCGACGACCTGATCGACACCTCCGGCGTCGTCGTCGAGGCGTCCACCCAGGCGCACCTCTCCGAGATCGCACCCAAGACCCTCAAGGCCGGCCGGGACCTGGTCGTCCTCTCGTGCGGAGGGCTGCTCGGACGTCAGGACTGGGTGAGGCTCGCCGAGGCCAACCGCTGCCGCATCCTCGTGCCCTCGGCGGCGATCGCCGGGCTCGACGGCGTCAAGGGCGCCTGCATGGGCGCGATCACGTCGGTCACGATGGAGACGCGCAAGCCCCCGCGCGGGCTGGCGGGCGCGCCGTGGATCGAGGCGCAGAAGATCGACCTCGATCGAATCACCGAGGAGACGCTCATCTTCGAGGGGCCCGCCACGGAGGCCTGCCGCGCGTTCCCCGCCAACGTCAACGTGCTCGCCGCGCTCTCGCTCGCCGGCATCGGACCCGAGAAGACGCGCATCTCGCTCTACGCGGTGCCCGGACTGACGATGAACCGGCACCGGATCACGGTCGAGGGCGAGTTCGGCCGCCTCGCGATCGAGGTCGAGAATGTCCCATCGGAGAACCCGCGGACCGGCAAGCTCTCCTATCTGTCGACGATCGCGCTCCTGCGGGACCTCGGCGCGTCCATTCGCATCGGGACCTAGGCCGTGGCGTCGCTCTGGGCGTCGCTCGTCCTCCTCGTCGCGTCGCTGGCCCTGCCTGTCGGCGCCGCGGCCAAGCTCGCCTTCACCCACGGGGTCGCCAGCGGTGACGTGACGCCCTTCAGCGCGGTGCTCTGGACGAGAGTCAACGAGCCGTCTCGGCTGAAGGTCAAGGTCTCGACGGATCCCGGCTTCGCCCCGGCGGCGACCCTCGTCCGGCAGGTCGTGGCCCGGCCGGAGCACGATTTCACGGCCAAGCTGCTGGTCTTCCCCCTGTCCCCCGCCACCAGGTACCACTACCACTTCGTCGGCCCCGGCGGGAACGTCACGAGCGAGGTCGGCCGGTTCAGGACACCGCCGCTTCCCTTCGTTCGTCAGGATGTGCGATTCACGTTCACGGGCGATACGGACGGGACCCGGGAGCACGGCGTCCCGGCATTCAACAACTTCGAGGTGCTCGACCGAATCCACGAGGAGAACGGTGATTTCTTCGTGTATCTCGGCGACACGATCTACAGTGATTCTCTCTTCGCCCCGCCCGCCGCGACCCTCGCGGCCCATCGCGCCAAGTACAAGGAGAACCGGACCTACGACGCCCTGCGCGACCTCCTCGGCGCGACATCCACCTACGTGATCTGGGACGACCACGAGGTCTTCGACAACTTTGCGGGCCAGACGGCCCGTCCCGAGCGGGTGGCGAACGGGCGCCAGGCCTTCACCGAGTACATGCCGCTCCGTACCCCGACGCGCGAGTTGGGGTTTTTCCGGGTGTTCCGCTGGGGCCGCGACGTCGAGATCTTCATCCTGGACGAGCGGAGCTTCCGCAGCGCCGAGGCTGGCCCGGCCTGTCTCGGGGACCCGGCGCCGACTCTCCCTGCGCCGTACCGCTCCGCGCTCGGGCTCGGGCCAGCACCGCCTCGAGGCTGCCTCGACGTCCTGAACGACCCGTCGCGCACCATGCTCGGCGAGGCGCAGAAGGCCGTCTTCAAGTTCCTGCTCCGCTCCTCCCGGGCGACGTTCAAGTTCGTCATCAGCGCGGTGCCCATCTCAGAGATCTTCCTCCTCCCCTACGACCGGTGGGAGGGATACCGCGCGGAGCGGGACGAGATCCTCTCGTTCATCAGCGACCACGACATCGACAACGTGACCTTCCTGACCACCGACCTTCACACGAACGTGGTCGCCGACGTGAGAGTCAGCGTCCTGGCCGGATCCCCGGTCGTGGTCAAGGAGGTCATCACCGGCCCCGTCGCCGAGTTCACGCTGCTCCAGGGGCTGGTCGCCGCGTTCGGGCCCAAGGGGGCGGCGGGCATCATTGCGCTCGTCGAGAGCCTGAACCCGCCCGAGTTCTCCAACCACAACGCCTTCGGCTACGCCCTCGTCGAGGTGGACTCTTCCGCCCGCTCCGCTGCGATTACGTTGAAGGACAGCACCGGGGCGATTCTGCACACGACGGTCCCCTGAGGGACGGAGACTCGTCTCGAGGCAGCGGCTCGCCGGCTCAGGCTCGCCTTGGACCTGTTCAGCACTGGTGAGGTTTGGGATCTGCAAGCTCGCGGCTACCGAGTGCAGGCCATCGCGCGCGGTCAGCGGCCCAGGTCGAGAAGAGCGAGCCCACGGTCCGCTCCACCGCGCTGTTCACCATCACGAGCGACGTTGCCACCGCCGAGGATCGCGGTTCGCGTGCATGCACGCGACGACAACGATCATGTCGCCGTAGATGCGGTAGAAGAGACCATAGGGAAAGCGCTCGGGGATCAGGGCGCGCCGAGTGTCGCGGTGCAGGACGGGGTAGGCTTCCGGATGCTCCAGAAGGCGATCCTGCGCCAACCTGAGCGCCGCCAGGAACTCATCGCCCAGGCCAGCCCGCTGCGACTCGTACCATCGATAGGCGTCCTCGATATCCGACGCAGCCGCAGGCCGGACGACGACCCGCTTCACCGACTCCGGCTACGGATTCGGCTAAGGACCTCGTCCCAGGGGATGCCGACCGGGCCTTCGGCTTCGAGCTCGTCCAGGCGTCGATCGAGTTCTGCACGCTGCGCATCGGTGAGCGGAATGCTCTCGGGCTTAGCCGCGAGGCTGTCCCACAGTTGCTCCAGTAGGCGGAGCCGCTCGGCTGGCGTCAGGGACGCGATGTCGAGGCCACGCTTGCTCACGCCCAAAGTATATCCCACCCCTATACCAGGCCGCGAGACGCCCGCGGGTTAGCCCTCCGTCAGGTCGAGTGCGGCTGGGTGGCTTCCAGATACCGCTCGGCCTCGAGCGCCGCCATGCAGCCGGTCCCGGCGGCCGTCACGGCCTGGCGATAGACGTGGTCCTGGACGTCGCCCGCCGCGAAGACGCCCGGCACGCTCGTCTCGGTCGTCCCGGGTTTCACCTTGATGTAGCCGTTCGGCAGGAGCGCGATCTGGCCCCGGAAAATCTGCGTGTTCGGCTCGTGACCGATCGCGATGAAGAGGCCGCCCACCTGACGGTTCGAGAGCGCCCCGGTCTTGAGGTTCCTCAGACGCACGGCCGTGACCTTGCCACGCTCGACGTCCATGACGTCGTCCACGGCGCTGTCCCAGACGAACTCGATCTTCGGGTTCTTGAACGCGCGCTCCTGCATGATCTTGGAGGCGCGCAGCGTATCGCGGCGGTGGACCACGTCGACCTTCTTGCCGAGCCGCGAGAGGTAGAGCGCCTCCTCCATCGCCGAGTCGCCGCCCCCGACCACCATGATGTTCTGATCCTTGAAGAAGAACCCGTCGCACGTGGCGCACGTCGAGACGCCGCGTCCCATGAGCTTCGCCTCGGCCGGGAGCCCCAGGAGCTTCGCCGTCGCGCCGGTGGCGATGATGACCGTGTGGCCCTCCCAGCTCGCGTGGCCGGCGCGCACGACGAACGGGTGGCGGGAGAAGTCCACGGCGGTCACGTCCTCGGCGATCATCTCGGTGCCGAAGTGCTCCGCCTGCTTCTTCATCGTTTCCATCAGCTCGGGCCCCTGGATCCCCTCCACGAACCCCGGGTAGTTCTCGACCAGCGTCGTGAGCATGAGCTGGCCGCCGGGCTGCGCCCCCGTGAGCATGAGCGGCGCGAGGTTGGCGCGGGCCGCGTAGATGGCCGCCGTGTACCCCGCGGGCCCGGAGCCGATGACGATGACCTTGCGCGTCGTGCCCATACCTTCTCCTCCGCCCTTTAGATGCGCTCCCGGTTCCGGGCGATGCGCCTCATACCTCGAGGATTTCGGCGAGGTCCGCGAGGTCGCGGATCTCGTAGCGCGGCGGTGCGATCCCCGGCGGGAGCGGCACGCCGTCCGGATTGATCCACGCGGCGTCCATGCCGATCTGCTGCGCCCCGAGCACGTCGATCTCGGCGCGGTCGCCGACGAAGAGCGCCTCGCCGGCTCGAACCCCGAGACGGCCGAGCGCCTCGTCGAAGATCGCGCGCTTGGGCTTCCGCCAGCCGACGGCGTCGGAGACGACGATCGCGCTGAAAAGGCCGGCGACGCCCTCGCGCTCGAGAATGTCCACGGCGGTCGGCGTGTAGTCGAAGTTCGAGACGACCGCCAGCCGGTACCGGTGCGCGAGGCGCTCGAGCAGCGGCCCGTGATGGCTGGGAAGCTCGGCGGCCTTCCCGAGCTGGGACCGGTGCGTGTCGATCAACGTCTGGCCGAGGCCCGGCGGCAGCGTGGCCGGGTCGAGCGCGAGGCGACGGAAGAAGTCGCCGAACCGCTCCGGGGCCGGGACCTCGCGGTAGTCGATCGCGCGCAACCGCTCGGCCTCGCGCCAGCTCTCGACGAGCGCCTCGTGACACGCCTCGAGGGAGATCCCGGGGGCGTGAGCGCTGAGGACCGCGTGGAGGTGGCCCGCCGTGGAACGCACCGTCCGCCCGCTCACCTGGATCTCGGGCATCCGGTCACGATCGAAACGGACCAGCGTGTCGAAGAGGTCGAAGAGGACCGCGGCGTAGGTCATCAGAGTGGCTTCCGCCCCGCGTACCCCTCGTCGAGGTCGTGCCAGTGGCGGATCTCGCGCTCACCGTACTTCCAGCAGAGATTGACCTCGCGACCGTCGCGCAGGTGGGGGAAGTCCACCAGGCCGAGCCCGAGGTCCTTCGGCGTGCCGCCGAGGTCGACGACCTTCTCGAGGTCCTTGCGCACCCGCTCGGTCAGCTGCTCGATCCGCCCCGTGTCCGCGCGCCACTGAGCCCGGTCGAGGACGCCGCCGCCCGCCAGCGTGATCCGCGCCTGCTCGGCCCGCAGCCGCTCACGTAGCGCGGCGGCCTTGCGATGCGCGGCCATCGCCTCGTGCATGATCCGCGCGAGCGCAGGGATCAGCGCCTCCACCTCGCGCGGGCTGAAGTAGCGGTCAGCCACCGGCCGGCGCCTCGACGAAGATGGCGTGCACCTCCTTCGGCCCGTGGACGCCGCGCGTGAGCGTCAGCTCGATGTCCGCCGTCCGGCTCGGCCCGGTGATGAAGCTGATGACGGCGCCGTCGCGGCGGCTCTGACCGTCGGCATGCCAGGACTCGAGGACCACACCGGCCTGAGCGAGCGACTCGACGAGCGCCGTCCGGTCGAAGAGCGCGATGTGATAGGACGGCAGGAGCGACGTCGAGCGCGGTCGCCCCGGGCCGGTGCGGAGGACCAGGGTGCCCGTCTCGGCGATCGCGAGATCCGCGCCCGTCAGCCCGAGCTCGGCCGCCGCGACCAGCTCGCGCAGTCGCCGGCGCTCGGCCGCGCTCGCGACCTCCCCGGGCGGCATCGAGACGGCCTCGAGCCCGAGGGCAGCGAGCGCGGGCACGAGGTCACCGCCGATTTCGGCGGCGTGCCAGCCCACGAGCCGGCGCGCCCCGCGGTCGCGGGCGATTCCCGCGACGACGGGCGCCGCCTCGGCGAGCGTCGGCACGCGGTAGAAGACGCCGCCGACCTGCTCGAGCTCGCGGCGGAAGCGCTCGAGCGCCTCCGGCCAGCGCTCGGCGAGCTCTCGCCGGATCGCCTCCGCCGCCGCGCGCGGCCGCTCGGGCCGCCGGGCGGGCGCCGCCGGAGGAAGGCCACGGGTCTTGCCCATCTCGGCGCGGATCCGTGCGATGAACTCGGCGCGCGTGGTCACCGCCGAGGCTCCAACTCTAAGTTTCTCCAGCGCTCACGGAAGGTCCGCCTCGCCACCATGGGGAGGTCGCGCGTCCGCGTCCAGTCGCCGAAGAGGGGGAGGCTCCGGATCGCGCCGTCCCTGACGAACGGCCGCTGGAGCAGCCGGCCGACGGAGGCGGCGAGGCGATAGAGCGCGGGGCGCGTCAGGAGCCACCCGAACGCCTTGAACACGATGCGCTCGGTCCAGGGCGCGATCCGCTTCTCGTCCACCTCGCGGCGCAGCTCGATGAGCATGCGCGGGATGTCGATCCGTACCGGGCACGCGTCCGCACACGCCCCGCAGAGCGAGGAGGCGTGCGCCAGGTCCTTCACCGCGCCGGGGCCGTTGAGCATCGCCGTCAGCAATATGCCGATGGGCCCCGGGTAGGTGTGACCGTAAGCGTGGCCGCCGATCTGGCGGTAGACCGGACACACGTTGAGGCACGCGCCGCAGCGCAGACAGTAGAGCGCCTCGCGGAGCGGCCCCGCGAGCTGAGCGATGCGACCGTTGTCCAGCAGGACGAGATGGAACTCCTCCGGCCCCTCGAGCTCCCCCGCGCGCCGCGGGCCCTGGACGAGCGTCGTGTAGACGGAGAGCTTCTGGCCGGTCGCGCTCTTCGCGAGGATCGCCAGGAACACCATGAGGTCGGTCAGCGAGGGCACGACCTTCTCGACGCCCATCACCGCGACGTGGACGCGCGGGAGCGAGGTGACCATGCGGCCGTTGCCCTCGTTGGTGACGAGGACGACGGTGCCGGTGTCCGCGACCGCGAAGTTCGCTCCCGTGATCCCGAGGTCCGCCTCGAGGAACTTGGCTCGCAGCTCGCCCCGCGCGAGCTTCGTCAGCGCCTCGGGATCGGCCGCCACCGTGCGCCCGAGCTCCTTGGTGAAGAGGTCGGCGATCTGGCCCTTCGTCTTGTGGATCGCCGGCGCGATGATGTGCGACGGCCGCTCGTGGGCGAGCTGGATGATGTACTCGCCGAGGTCGGTCTCAACCGGGGTGATCCCGGCCGCCTCGAGGGCCTCGTTGAGATGGATCTCCTCGGTGGCCATGGACTTCGACTTCACCGCGATCCGCGCTCCCGCCTGGCGGGCAATGTCGAGGATGATGGCGCGCGCCTCCTCCGGCGTCGTCGCGTAGTGCACCCGACCCCCGAGGCGCTCGACGTTCTCGACGAGCTGCTCGAGGTAGCGGTCGAGGTGCTGGAGCGTCGCTTCCTTGATCTCCCGCGCCGCGTCGCGGAGCCCTTCGCCCTCCGGGAAGCCCGCGAACGCCTCGCGGCGGAGCCCGATGAACTTCGTCGTCGCGATGGTCAGCGCCTCCTGGAGGAACACGTCCTGCATCGCGCGGTCGGCGCGCTGGCGGAACGGGATCGAGCGGTCGGCCTGGCTCACGTCCCGCCTCCGTCGAGCAGCTCCGCGAGGTGCACGGCGCGCACGCCCGAGCGCCGGCGCCGGAGACCGCCCCCCATCTGCATCAGGCACCCCGCGTCGCACGCGACCAGGCACGCGGCGCCCGTCGCCTCGACGTTCGTGAGCTTCTTCTCGAGGATCCGGGAGGACACCTCCGGCAGACGCACGGCGAACGAGCCGCCGAAGCCGCAGCACTCGTCGGCGCCCGGCAGCTCGACGAACTCGACGCCCTCGAGGTGACGCAGGACCGCGCGCGGGCTCTCGGCCTCGTGGAGTCCTCTCAAGAGATGGCACGAGTCGTGGTAGGTGACGCGCCCGCGGACGGTCGAGCGGAAGCGGGACCGGCCCAGGACCGTGACGAGGAACTGCGAGAGCTCCCAGGTCCGCTCCGCGAGACGGCGCGCGTCCCCGGCGAGCTCTGGGTCCCCCATGAGCCCCGGGTACTCGTGCTTGACCATCCACGCGCAGGAGCCCGAGGGCACGACGACGTGGTCGGCGTCGCGAAAGAGCGCGACGGTGCGCGCCGCCACACGGCGCGCCTCGGCGTGGTAGCCAGAGTTGAAGAGCGGCAGCCCGCAACACGTCTGGCCCCGCGGGAACTCGACGGTCGCCCCGAGACGCCGAAGGAGACGGACGATGCTGACCCCCACCTCGGGGAAGAACAGGTCGCCAAGGCAGGTCACCATCAGCGAGACGCGAATCGGCCCGCTCACGGGTGCGCTGGCGGGGGCGTGACGACGACGAGCGCGACGAGCGGGGCCTGGCCGTCGTTGACGAGGCCGTGCTCGACTCCCGCCCGGGCGACCACCGCCTCGCCCGCCTCGACAGTCTGCTCGTCGGCGCCCACGCGGAAGCGACCGCGCCCCTCGAGCACGTAGTAGATCTTGTCCTGGTCCACGTGGCTGTGCGGCTTCTGGGCCTGGCCCGGCGCGACGCAGTAGAGGTCGAGCTGCGCGCGCGCCGTCGTGGCGAGTGCGATCTTCGCCATCCTGTCGGCCTGGAACCTCACGTGGTCCTTAACCCGAATACGCATCCGCAGCCCTCGCCAGCAACTCTACGGGATGGACGACGGCGACGTCCAGGCCGCGCGCGCGAGCGCCCCCGGCGATCTGCATGAGACAGCCGGGATTCCCCGTCGCGACGACCGTGGCTCCCGTCTCGGCGATCCGCGTCATCTTGAGCTCGAGGAGCTCGCGCGCGATCCCTGGCTCGAGGATGTTGTAGACTCCCGCGCTCCCGCAGCAGAAGTCGCTCTCCGCGAGCTCCACGAGCCTGAGGCCGGGGATCCTCCGGAGGAGCTGCCGCGGCTCCTGGCGCACGCGCTGGCCGTGGGCGAGGTGACAGGGATCGTGATACGTCACGGTCAACTCGAGGCGACCGAGTGGCAGTGGGGCGTCCGCGAGCAGCTCCGTCACGTCGCGCGTCCGCAGGGCAAGCCCCCTCGCCTCCCCCACCCAGTGGCCGTACTCCTTCATCGCCGAGCCGCACCCCGCCGCGTTGGTCACGACCCAGTCGACGTCGGCGAACGTCGCCACGAGCCGTCGCGCGCGCGCGCGGAAGTCGTCGATCCGGCCCGCGTGGAGCTCGAGCGCGCCGCAGCAGCCCTGGGCGCGCGGGACCACGACGTCCCAACCTGCGAGCGTCAGCAGGCGCGCCGTGTCCCGGTTGACGTGGGGGAACAGGTGGCGCTGCACGCACCCGGTCAGGAGCCCGACGCGGCCGCGCCGCCGCCCGCGCGCGGGGTGGAGCTCCGGGAGCGACACCGGGCGCGGCACGTCGCCGAGCAGTCCCTCCATCGCCGCCAGTCGCGGGAAGAGCCTGAGCGCGCGCGTGGACCGCACGAGCCGCTGGAGCCCCGACCGCCGATAGAGGCGCAAGAGCCCGAGTGCCGCGCCCATGCGGCCCGGCTCCGGGAATACCGCGTAGACGAATCGATCCAGGAGGCGCCGCCGCGGCGGCGGGCCGTGGCGCCGGAGCTGAGCGCGCGTCGCCTCGAGGAGCGACCCGAAGCGGACGCCCGAGGGACACGCGGTCTCGCACGCCCGGCAGCCGAGACAGAGGTCGAAGTGACGGGCGAAGGTCTCGGTCAGCCCGATCCGGCCCTCGGCCGCGGCCCGCATGAGATAGATCCGGCCGCGCGGCGAGTCCATCTCCTCGCCCAGCACCCGGTACGTCGGACACTGGGGCAGGCAGATCCCGCAGTGGACACACTTCCTGATCTCCTCGAGGTCGGGAGCGTCCGGCGAGACGACGACGGGCGACGTCATCAGAGCCCGCCGACAAAGCGCCCGGGGTTGAGCACCCGTTTGGCGTCGAACTCGTCCTTGAGCCCACGCATCAGCGCGAAGGCGTCGGGCTCGAGCGGCCCCCAGGGATCGACGGCGGCGCGCACCGCGGCCGGCGCGCGCTGGATGATCACGCTGCCGCCGACGGGCGCCACGAGCGCGCGCAGGCGCTCGACGAGCGCCCTGACGGCGCGAGGCTCGACGGTGGGGAACGTGGCGCGGAGGCTTCCGAGAGTCGCCGAGCCCGTGATCGCCGCCGCGGGGCCGGCTGCCGCGACGGCGCGCTCGGTCTCGGCGGCCGTCTCGCCAACGAGGGTCACGAGGGTCCCCACCGCGAGCGCGATCGCCCCCTCCGGCGTCGTGGCGCGCCCGTACGCGGTCCAGAAGCTTGCGTCGAGCGGCAAGAGCGTCGCGCCCGCTTCGCGGGCGAAGCGTGAGACCATCTGGCCCTGGGCGCGCACGGCCTCCTCCGCCGTGGCGATCGAGACCGCCACGGCCGCCGGGGCGTCGCCGGCGCCGCAGGCTCCGAGAGCCGCGCGGTTCAGGAGCTCGACCCGGTTCGGCTGGACCGTCGAGTCGACGAGGCGCGCGATGAAGGCCTGCGCGGCGGCCAGGTCCTTGAAGGCGGCGAGCCACGTCGCCTCGAAGGGGGGCGCAGGGTGGAGCCGGAGCGTCAGCTCGCCGAGGACCCCGAGGGTTCCGAGGGCGCCGACCATGAGCTTCGGGACGTCGTAGCCGCTCACGGACTTCACGACTTTGGCCCCGCCCCAGGTCACCACGCCGTCCGCCTGGACGAAGCGCACTCCGAGAAGCAGGTCGCGCAGGGTGCCGTAGCGCGCCCGCAGGGGGCCACTCGCGTTGGTCGCGGCGAGCCCGCCCAGCGTCCGGCGCTCCACCCCCCCGGGATCGAGCGGAAGGAGCTGCCGTCGCGCCCCGACGCGCGCCGTGAGCGCCTCCATCGTGGCGCCCGCCTCCACGGTCACCGTGAGGTCGTCGGGGTTGTACTCGACGACGTGATCGAGCCGCCGGAGGTCGAGGACCAGGTCGAGCCGGGACGGCGGGTGGCCGAGCTCGAGGGCGTGACCGCCACCCCGCGGCACGACGGCCAGCTCCGCGTCCCAGGCCAGGGCGAGCACGCGGCTCACCTCGTCGAGCGACGCCGGCCGAACGATCCAGCGCGGGGCGAGGCCGTCCACGGCGGCGCTCGCGCAGGCTGCCCTGTCGTCCACCACGGCCTCCTGGCCCACGATCGCCGCGAGCGCGCCCCCGATCGGGCGAGCGAGGACGCTCACGCTAGACCCACGCGCCTTCGGGCAGGCGGGGCCGCGCCGGGCGGAACCCCTCGCCGCAGGCCGGGTGGGAGGGCAGAAGCTTGCCCGGATTCATGATCCGGTCGGGGTCGAAGATGCCTCGCAGGCGGGCCATGAAGTTCAGGTCGGCGTCGCCGTACTGGAGCGAGAGGTTCTTGACCTTGTCGAGCCCGACGCCGTGCTCGCCCGTGATCGTGCCGCCCATCGCGATGCACGCGTGGAGCAGCGCCTCGTTCGCCGCCTTCGCGCGCTCGAGCTCCTCCGGGTTCCGGTCGTCGTAGAGGATGAGCGGGTGGAGGTTGCCGTCGCCTGCGTGAAAGACGTTGGCGATCTGCACGCGGTGGCGTTCGGCGATCGCGCGAAGCTCGCGCATGATCTCCGGGAGCCTGGAGCGCGGGACCACGGCGTCCTGGAGGAGGTAGGTCGGCGCGAGGCGTCCCACGGCGCCCGCCGCCTCCTTGCGTCCCTTCCAGAGGAGCGCGCGCTCCGCCTCGTCTCGCGCCACGCGGACATCGAGGGCGCCGCGCTCGCGGCAGATCGCCGCCACACGCTCCGCCTGCGCCTCGACCTCGGCCCGCGGGCCGTCGAGCTCGATGAGGAGGACTGCACCCGCGTCCTTTGGATACGCGGCGCCCGTGCCCGCGTTGATCGCCTGGATCATCAGCTCGTCGAGCATCTCGAGCGCCGCCGGGATGATGCCGGCGGCGATGATCGCCGAGACGGCCTCGGACGCCGTCTCGATGGACCCAAACGAGGCGAGGATCGTACGGACCGCTTCGGCCGTGTGGAGGAGACGCACCGTCACCGTCGTCACGAGGCCGAACGTCCCTTCCGAGCCGACGGCGACGCCCGTGAGGTCGTAGCCCGCGTGGTCGGCGACCTTCCCGCCGAGCCGCACGACCTCGCCCGCGCCCGTGACCAGCTCGAGCCCCAGGACGTGATTGGCCGTGATGCCGTACTTGAGGCAGTGCGGCCCGCCGGCGTTCGTCGACACGTTGCCGCCGATCGACGAGACCATCTGGCTCGAGGGGTCGGGCGCGAAGAACCACCCGCGCTCCTGCACCGCGCGCGTGAGCCAGAGGTTGATCAGCCCCGGCTGGACCGTCGCCGAGCGGTTCGCCAGGTCGATCTCGAGGATCCGGGTCATCCGGTTCAGACCGATCATCACGCCGCCATGGGGCGCCATGGCCCCGCCGATCAGACCCGTGCCCGAGCCGCGCGGGACGATGGGCACGCGCTCACGGCGGCACAGCCGCACGATCGCCAGGACCTCGGCGGTCGACTTGGGCAGGGCGACGACGTCGGGGGCGCCCTTGTAGAAGGTGTGCATGTCGCACTCGTAGACGAGTCGCCCTTCCTCGGAGGCGACGAGGCCATCCGGGCCGAGGATCCGCGTGAGCTCGTCGAGGAGGCCGGGACCTAGCGGCATGGCATCACCTTACTCGAAAACGACCTTGCCGGCTCCCCGAGGGACGCCGGCAAGGTGTGGTCGTGCAGTCTGGGAAAGGCGTTCAGGAGATGCGCCAGGTATCCCCCGAGGTCAGGAGCTTCGCGATGTCCCCCGGTCCACGCTCGGAGATCGCCTTCTGCTCCTGGTCGAGCATGATCTCCTCGTACACGGGTCCCGCGACCGCCGCCAGCACGCCGATCGGGACTGGAAAGTCCGGGGCGAAGAGGTCCGCCAGGAGCTTCGCCGCGTTCACGTTGCTCTCGTCGTGGACCCAGAGCGCGCTCGCCGGGACGTCCTTGGCCGTGACGACCTTCGGCCGGACGCCGTCCATGATGACGGCGCGCCGGTCGTCCTGCGGCCCGAAGAGGAGCGGCTTGCCGTGCTCGAGCCGGAGCTCGTACTGGAGCTTCTGCTCCTTGTCGTACATCACGTTCCACGCGAGGTCGTTGTACACGTTGCAGTTCTGGAGGATCTCCACGAACGCGGCGCCCCGGTGGCGGGCGGCGCGCTTCAGCATCTCCTCCATGTGCGGGATGTTCCGGTCGACGGTGCGACCCACGAAGGTCGCGCCGCAGCCGAGCGCGAACGCGAGGGGGTTCACCGGGCGGTCGGCGGAGCCGACCGGCGTGGACTTCGTGACCTTGCCGAGCTCACTCGTGGGCGAGTACTGGCCCTTCGTGAGGCCGTAGATCCGGTTGTTGAAGAGGAGGATCGTCACGTTCACGTTCCGGCGCAGCACGTGCAGCATGTGGTTGCCGCCGATCGACAGCCCGTCGCCGTCCCCCGTCACGACGAACACCTTGAGATCGGGACGCGCCAGCCGGAGCCCGGTGGCGATGGCCGGGGCGCGGCCGTGGATCGTGTGGAACCCGTAGGTGTTCATGTAGTACGGAAACCGACTCGAGCAGCCGATCCCCGAGACGAAGACGATGTCCTCCTTCGGGATGCCGAGGTCCGGCATCGCCTTCTGCACGGCGGAGAGGATCGCGTAGTCCCCGCAGCCGGGGCACCACCGGACGTCCTGGTCGGACTCGAAGTCCTTCTTCGTGTACTTGGGCGCTTCCTTCGCCTCGGCGCCGCCCGCGCTCATACGTGGCCCTCCACGAGCTGGGTGATGGCCTCGAGGATCTCTTCGCTCGCGAGCGGCAGGCCGCGCACGCGGTTGAAGCCGACGGCGTCCACCAGGTACTCGGCGCGGAGCACCCGGACGAGCTGACCGCTGTTGATCTCCGGCACGAGCACCTTCCGGTACTCGCGCAGGATGTGACCGAGGTCCGGCGGCAGCGGGTTCAGATAGCGGAGGTGGATCGAGGCGACGGCCCGACCCTCCGTCTGCGCGCGCTCGACCGCCGCGGTGATCGCGCCGTACGTCCCGCCCCAGCCGACGACGAGGAGGTCGCCGGTCGCGGGGCCGTTGATCGTCGTGGGCGGGATCTCCTGGGCCACGCGCCGCACCTTCTCCGCGCGCGTCCGGACCATGTGGTCGTGGTTGTCGGGGTCGTAGGAGATGTTGCCCGTGACGTCCTGCTTCTCGATCCCACCGATCCGGTGCTCGAGCCCCGGCGTCCCGGGGCGAACCCACGGACGCGCGAGCGTCGCCGGGTCGCGCAGGTACGGGAAGAAGCCCTCCTTCTCGGTCCGGAAGCCGATCTCGATCGGCGGTAGCGTCTGGGGATCCGGGATGAGCCACGGCTCGGAGCCGTTCGCCAGGAACCCGTCGCTCAGGACCATGACCGGGACCATGTACTTCGTCGCGATACGGACGGCCTCGTAGGCGACGTAGAAGCAGTCCCCCGGCGTCGCGGGCGCGAGGACGACGACGGGCGACTCGCTGTTGCGCCCGTACATCGCCTGCATCAGGTCCGCCTGCTCGGTTTTCGTCGGGAGCCCCGTCGACGGGCCGCCGCGTTGGATGTCGAAGATCACGAGCGGGAGCTCGGCCGTCACCGCGAGACCGATCGCCTCGCCCTTGAGCGCGATGCCGGGGCCGCTCGAGCCGGTGACGCCGATGGCCCCCCCGAACGCCGCGCCGATGGCCGCGGTGATCGCGGCGATCTCGTCCTCGGCCTGGATCGTGCGCACGCGGAACCGCTTGTGGAGCGCGAGCTCGTGCAGGATGTCGCTCGCCGGGGTGATCGGGTAGGCGCCGTACACGACGGGGACCTTCGAGCGCTCGGCGGCCGCGAGGATCCCCCACGCGAGGGCCCGGTTGCCGGTCATCGCCCGGTAGAGCCCCGGCGCCATCTCCGCCGCCTCGACCGTGTAGTGCTCGGCGAAGATCTCGGCGGTCTCGCCGTACGCGTGGCCCGCCTTCAGCACGCGCGTGTTGGCCTCGGCGATGGACGGGTTCTTCACGAACTTCTTCGTGATCCACTCGAGCGTGGGCTCGAGCGGCCGCGTGTAGATCCACGAGACCAGGCCGAGCGCAAAGAAGTTCTTGGTGCGGTCCTTCTCCTTGGTCCCGAGGGGCAGGTCCTTGACCGCCTCGTAGGTCAGCCCCGTCATGTCCACCTTGTGGAGCCGGTAGCGCTCGGCCAACGTCGACTCCTCGAGCGGGTTCGCGGCGTAGCCCGCCTTGTCGAGGTTGCGCTTGTCGAAGGCCGCCGTGTTGACGACGAGGAGCCCGCCGGGCTTCAGGTCGCGCAGGTGCACCTTGAGCGCGGCCGGATTCATCGCCACGAGGCAGTCCAGCCGGTCGCCGGGCGTGTAGACGCGCTGACTCCCGAACTGGAGCTGGAAGCTTGAGACGCCGAAGAGCGTGCCGGCGGGAGCGCGGATCTCGGCGGGGAAGTTCGGCAGGGTCGCGATGTCGTTGCCGGCCCACGCGGACTCGGTCGTGAACTGCTCGCCTGTCAGCTGCATGCCGTCACCGGAGTCGCCGGCGAAGCGGACCACCGCTCGATCCAGCTCCTTCAGCGACTTGCCCTTGGCGGGGGCCGCGATTTCACTCATCGACGCTCGTCTCCTCGCTCGGCTTCAGGCGCACGTCCAGGCCGCGGACGTCCAGGCATCGGGGTTCGTTCAGAGGCCGCCTGACTGCGATGAACGCGCTCCACGTCGGGCCGACCATCATTATTTTATCGGACGCCTCCCCCACCGGCAAGGTTTGCCCCTAGCCTGCGTCGATTTCACTCGGCTTTTTGAGCGTGTTGCCGGGCGGCAGGTTCAGGACGGCTTCCGGAAACAGGTTGGCCAGCCAGCGGATGACGTCGTTCACGGTGACCACGCCGATCGGCCGCCGCTCGGCGTCCACGAGCGGCACCGTGCGGTACCCGGCGACGCTCATCGAGTGGACCGCATAGGCGACCCGGTCCCGCACCGTCAGCGCCTCGGGATTCCGAGTCATCACCTTGCCGAGCGCCGTCTTGCGGGCGTCGAGGCCCTTGCCGACCACACGCGTGAGCACGTCGCGCTCCGTGAAGATGCCCGTCAGCCGTCCCGCGGCGTCTGTGATCAGCACCCCCGCCTGACGGCGGGCGAGCATCGTCTCGACCGCCTCGTGGACCGTCGCGGTCTCGGGCAGGCAGATCGGATCGGCAGGACCGAGCACGCTGATCGTGTCGTTCAGGAGCGCCCCCCTGGTCTCGCGGACCTCGCCCTCGAGCGCTGCCGAGTATTCGTCCTCGAACTCACCCATGGCTCTCCTCCTCCTTGCCGAACGAGCCTCGCTCCAATCCTACTCCCCTTCGCGGGCCGAGTCCCACCCTAGGCGCGAGCGCCCGCGCGGGCGGGCTCCTCGTTCGCCTCGCGCAGGAGCTCGATGAACCGGCTCACGGTCGGCGTGAGCGGCTTCTGTCGCCGGTGGATGATTCCCACGGGCCGGACCAGGTCGGGAATCGCGAGCGGGACGGTGCTGAGCGTGCGGATCCCCACTTCCTTCTGGACGGTGTGCCGGGGCAGGATCGACACCCCCGCGGCGATCATGATCGCCTGCTTGATCGTCTCGATGTTGTCGAACTCCATGACCGTGTTGACCTTGACGTTGTGTTGGCGGAGCGCGCGGTCGATCGCCTTGCGGATCGTCAGGCCGGGGTCGAAGGCGACGAACGTCTCGCCGTTGAGGTCCGCCGGGCGCACAAGGCGGCGGCGCGCCAGCCGGTGGTTCGGGTGGCACACGAAGGCCATGGGCTCGGCCCGCAGCGGGACGATCGAGAGGGCGCGGGTCGTCGGCGGGTAGGACATGATCCCGACGTCCGCCTCGCCCTCGAGGACCGCCTCGACGACCTTGTGAGGGTGCAGACACTCGAGCTGCACCCGCGCCTCCGGGTAGAGGGACATGAACCGTTGCATGTGCCGGCTCACGTCGTGGAGCCCGACGGAGTAGATCGCCGCGACCCGGACCGTCCCGTCGACGCGCGCCTTGACGACCGCGACCTCCGCCTTGGCCTTCTCCCACGACTCGAGGATGGCGCGGGCCGCCGCGTAGAAGGCCTGGCCCTCGGGGGTGACCACGAACGGCCGCTTGGTCCGGTCGATCAGGGCGACCCCGATCTCGGCCTCGAGCTGCTGGACCCCCTGGCTCGCGGCCGACTGCGACACGAAGTTCTGCTCGGCCCCGCGTGAGAACGAGCGGAGCCGGACCACGTCACAGTAGAGGCGGAGCGTCTCGAGGTGCACGGCCAGATCATACTATAAGAATTGCTGATACCCGTTATCTAACTTTTCGGGATGACTAATAATCGTGGCCCGGGTAGTATCGTGCAACTGTTCACAAAGAGGTGCCGGATGAAGGCCCAAGGCCTCTACGACCCGCGTCACGAGCACGACGCCTGCGGCGTCGGATTCGTCGTCAACATCAAGGGCCGGAAGTCGCACACGATCGTCCAGCAAGCGCTGCAAGTCCTCATCAACCTGCTCCATCGGGGCGCGTGCGGCTGTGAGCCGAACACGGGCGACGGCGCCGGCATCCTGCTCCAGACGCCGGACAAGTTCCTCCGCCGGGAGTGCGACCGGCTCGGGATCCCGTTGCCCGCGCCCAAGGAGTACGGCTGCGGCCTCGTGTTCCTTCCCCGCGATCCCGAGCAGCGCGACAAGGTACGGGCGCTCCTTCACTCGATCGTCGAGGAGGAGGGCCAGCGGCTCTGCGGCTGGCGCGACGTCCCGACCGACGACCACCCGCTCGGCGCCGCGGCGCTCTCGGTCGAGCCCCACATCACGCAGGTGTTTATCGGCCGCGGCGCCGGCGTCCGCGACCACGCCGGCTTCGAGCGCAAGCTCTACGTCATCCGCAAGCTCTTCGAGAAGGCCGTGGCGGCGCTCGACATTCCGGAGAACAAGTTCGCCTACATCCCGAGCCTCAGCTCGAACACGCTCATCTACAAGGGGATGCTCAGCGCGGACCAGATCGTGACGATGTACCCGGACCTCGCCGACCCGGACGTCGAGTCGGCGCTCGCGCTCGTGCACCAGCGGTTCAGCACCAACACGTTCCCGTCCTGGCCGCTCGCGCACCCCTACCGGTACATCGCCCACAACGGCGAGATCAACACGCTGCGTGGCAACATCAACTGGATGCGCGCCCGCGAGGCGCTCTGCCGCTCGGACCTCTTCGGCGACGACCTCCGGAAGGTCCTGCCCGTGACGCGCGAGGGGCTGTCGGACTCGGCCACGTTCGACAACGTCCTCGAGTTCCTCGTGATGAACGGGCGGTCGCTGCCGCACGCGATCCTCATGATGATCCCGGAGCCCTGGCAGAACCACGAGTCGATGAGCCCGGAGCGGCGGGCGTTCTACGAGTACCACGCCTCCCTCATGGAGCCCTGGGACGGACCCGCGTCGATCGCCTTCACCGACGGGACCGTCGTCGGCGCCGTGCTGGACCGGAACGGCCTCCGGCCCTCGCGCTACTACGTGACCAAGGACGACCTCGTGATCATGGCGTCCGAGGTCGGCGTGCTCGACATCCCGCCCGAGAACATCCTCGTCAAGGAGCGGCTCCATCCCGGGCGCATCTTCCTCGTGGACACCGGGAAGGGGCGGATCATCGACGACGAGGAGATCAAGGGAGAGCTCGCGGCCGAGCACCCGTACGCGGCCTGGCTCCAGGCGCACACGGTCCACCTCAGCGAGCTGCCCGAGCAGCCGGTCCCTGCGCCGGACCACGACACGGTCCTCCAGCGCCAGATCGCGTTCGGCTACACCCACGAGGACCTCCGCATTCTCCTCGTGCCGATGGCCAAGAACGCGGAGGAGCCGGTGGGCTCGATGGGGACCGATACGGCGCTGGCGGTCCTGTCGGACCGGGCCCGCCCGCTCTACGACTACTTCAAGCAGCTCTTCGCCCAGGTGACGAACCCGCCGCTCGATCAGATCCGCGAGGAGCTGGTCACGGCGATGGAGTCGACGGTCGGGCCGGAGCTGAATCTCCTCAAACCGGAGCCCGCGTCCTGCCGGCAAATCGTCCTGCCGGATCCGGTGGTCTCGAACGCGGAGCTCGCCAGGCTCACGCACGTTCACGCGCCGGGCTTCAAGTCACTGACGCTGCCGATGCTCTGGCCGATCGCCGAGGGCGCCGCCGGGCTCGAGCGGGCCCTCGAGAGTCTCCAAGCGCGGGCGAGCCAGGCGATCGGCGACGGGTACAACATCCTCATCCTGTCCGATCGGGGGCAGAGCCGCGAGCGGGCGGCGATCCCGAGCCTCCTGGCCACGGCCGCCGTGCACCATCACCTCGTGCGGCGCGGCGAGCGCACCCGCTGCGGTCTCGTCGTCGAGACGGGCGACGCGCGCGAGGTTCACCACATGTGCCTGCTCATCGGGTACGGCGCGGGCGCCGTGAACCCGTGGGTGGCCTTCGAGACCCTGGACGACATGATTCGCCAGGGGATCCTCACCGGGATCGATGACGCGAAGGCCGTCAAGAACTACATCAAGGCGCTCAACAAGGGGATCCTGAAGGTCATGGCCAAGATGGGGATCTCGACGCTGCAGAGCTACTGCGGCGCGCAGATCTTCGAGGCGGTCGGCCTGAACCGGGACCTCGTGGATCACTACTTCACCGGGACCGCGTCCCGGGTGTCGGGCATCGGCCTGGACGTGATTGCCGAGGAGGCGCGCCGCCGACACGCGCGCGCCTTCCCCGAGCGGCCCATCGGCGGGCGTGACTTGGACTGGGGAGGCGAGTACCAGTGGCGGCGCGACGGCGAGCACCACATGGTCAATCCGGACATGATCGCGCGGCTCCAGCACGCGACCCGCTCGGGCAGCTACGCGCGCTTCAAGGAGTACTCGGGGCTCTGCGACGACCAGAGCCGTCGGCTGGCGACCCTGCGCGGGCTCATGGAGCTCGAGGCGGCGGCGACGCCGATCCCGCTCGAGGAGGTCGAGCCCGTCGAGTCGATCCTCAAGCGCTTCGCGACTGGGGCGATGTCGTACGGCTCGATCAGCCAGGAAGCCCACGAGACGCTCGCGATCGCCATGAACCGGATCGGTGGCAGGTCCAACACCGGTGAGGGCGGCGAGGACCCCGTCCGCTACCGGCGGGATCCCAACGGCGACTGGCGGCGGAGCGCCGTCAAGCAGGTCGCCTCGGGGCGCTTCGGGGTGACCAGCGAGTATCTCGTCAACGCGACCGATTTACAGATCAAGATGGCCCAGGGCGCCAAGCCCGGGGAGGGCGGCCAGCTCCCGGGCACCAAGGTCTACCCGTGGATCGCGAAGGTGCGCTTCGCGACGCCGGGGGTGCAGCTCATTTCACCGCCGCCGCATCACGACATCTATTCGATCGAGGACATCAAGCAGCTGATCCACGATCTGAAAAACGCCAACCCCGAGGCGCGGGTGCACGTGAAGCTCGTCGCCGAGATCGGCGTGGGCACCGTGGCGGCCGGCGTGGCCAAGGCCTTCTCCGACGTCGTGCTGATCTCGGGCCACGACGGCGGCACGGGTGCCTCCCCGCTCACGTCGATCAAGCACGGCGGCATCCCGTGGGAGCTCGGGCTGGCCGAGACCCAGCAGGTGCTCGTGCTGAACAAGCTCCGCGACCGCATCGTGGTCCAGGTGGACGGCCAGCTGAAGACCGGGCGTGACGTCGTGATCGCGGCCCTGCTCGGCGCCGAGGAGTACGGTTTCTCGACGGCGCCGCTCGTCGTGCTGGGGTGCATCATGATGCGAGTCTGCCACCTCAACACCTGTCCGGTGGGCGTCGCCACCCAGGATCCCGAGCTCAGGAAGCGCTTCAGCGGCAAGCCCGAGTACGTCGTGAACTTCTTCAGATTCGTGGCCCAGGAGGTTCGCGAGCACATGGCGCGCCTCGGATTTCGGACCATGGACGAGATGATCGGCCGGGCCGACAAGCTCGACTTCACGCCGGCGCTCGACCACTGGAAGGCGCGGGGCCTCGACCTCTCGACGATCCTCTATCAGCCGGACATGCCGCCCGAGGTCGCGCGGCACTGCGTGGTGGCTCAGGACCATGCCCTGGAGAAGTCGCTCGACGCCACGACGATCATCCCGGCCTGCCGGGAGGCCATCGAGCACGCGAAGCCCGTGAGGCTCTCCCTGCCGATCCACAACGTCGATCGCACGGTGGGCACGATGCTCGGCTACCACGTCACCAAGCGGTGGGGAGGCGCGGGGCTGGCGGACGACACGATCCGGATCCATTTCACGGGGTCCGCCGGTCAGAGCTTCGGCGCCTTTCTCCCGCGTGGGGCCTCGTTCACGCTGGAAGGGGACGCCAACGACTACTGGGGCAAGGGGTTGTCGGGCGGTAAGCTGATCGTCTTCCCGCCGCGCCGCTCCACGTTCGTGCCCGAGGCGAACATCATCATCGGCAACGTCGCCCTCTACGGGGCGACCAGCGGCGAAGCGTACGTCCGCGGCGTCGCCGGTGAGCGGTTCTGCGTGAGGAACAGCGGCGTCCACGCAGTCGTCGAAGGCATCGGCGACCACGGATGCGAGTACATGACCGGCGGGCGCGTCGTCGTGCTCGGGCTCGCCGGCCGGAACTTCGCCGCGGGCATGTCGGGCGGGATCGCGTACGCGCTCGACGTGGACGGCGACTTCAAGCGGCGCTGCAATCTCGGCATGGTGGACCTCGAGCCGCTCGATCGGGCCGAGGACATCGAGCTCGTGCGCGACCTGATCCGGCGCCACGTCGCCGCGACGGGCTCGACCTACGCCATGAGCATCCTCGACGACTGGATCAGGCTCCAGCCCCGATTCGTCAAGGTGATGCCGAAGGACTATCGGCGCATCCTCCTCGCCGAGGCGCGGGCACGGGCCGAGGGGCGCGAGCCGACGTTTGCCGAGCTCGTCGGGGCGACGAGTGGGTAAGGTCACCGGCTTCCTCGAGATCAAGCGCAAGAAGTGGCCGACGCGCCCGGTCGAGGAGCGGATCCGCGACTGGAAGGAGGCCTATCTCCCCTTCCCCCAGGACGAGCTCAAGAAGCAGGCGGCGCGGTGCATGGACTGCGGCATCCCCTTCTGTCACCAGGGCTGCCCGCTCGGGAACATCATCCCCGACTGGAACGACCTCGTGTACCGTGACCACTGGCGCGACGCGATCGACCGTCTGCACGCGACGAACAACTTCCCCGAGTGGACGGGCCGGCTCTGTCCCGCGCCGTGCGAGGGCTCGTGCGTGCTCGAGATCAACGACGACCCCGTCACGATCAAGGCGATCGAGCTCTCGATCATCGAGCGCGCCTTCGAGGAGGGCTGGGTCTCCGCGCAACCGCCGGCGGTTCGCACTGGCAAGCGGGTTGCCGTCGTCGGCTCCGGGCCGGCCGGGCTCGCCGCCGCCCAGCAGGCGAACCGCGCCGGCCACGCCGTGACCGTCTTCGAGCGGGCCGACCGGATCGGGGGTCTCCTGCGCTACGGCATCCCCGAGTTCAAGATGGAGAAGCGCTTCCTCGACCGGCGCCTTCAACTCATGGAGAAGGAGGGCGTAGGCTTCGTGACCAACGCCCACGTCGGCGTCAACGTGCCCATCGCGGAGCTCCGGGACGGGTTCGACGCGCTCGTCCTGGCCGGCGGTGCGTGCCACGCGCGGGATCTCCCCGTGCCGGGGCGCGAGCTCGCAGGCATCCACTTCGCGATGGAATACCTGACCCTCCAGAACAGGAGATGCGAGGGGGATTCCCTTCCCGACGAGGCGTTCATCACGGCGCAGGGCAAGAGAGTCGTGATCATCGGCGGCGGTGATACCGGGGCCGACTGTCTCGGCACCGTCCACCGCCAGGGCGCGAGCTCGGTCCACCAGTTCGAGCTCCTCCCGCGGCCGCCCGACCGGCGGGCGCCCGACAACCCATGGCCCGAGTGGCCGAACATCTTTCGTGTGTCGCCGGCGCACGAGGAAGGCGGCGAGCGCGTCTACGCGGTGTCGACCCAGCGCTTCTTGGGGGACGAGCGCGGGCACGTGCGAGCCCTCCAGGCCGTCGAGGTCCAGATGGTCCGCGAGGGCGGACGCGTGGACTTCAAGCCGGTCCCCGGCACCGAGTTCACGCTGGCCTGCGACCTCGTCCTGCTGGCGATGGGCTTCGTCGGCCCCGAGCGTGGGGGAATGCTGGCCGAGCTCGGCGTGAAGCTCACCGAGCGCGGCAACGTCTGGCGCGACGCCCAGTGGATGACGAGCGTCCCCGGCGTCTTCACCTGCGGGGACATGCAGCGGGGCCAGTCGTTGATCGTCTGGGCGATCGCCGAGGGCCGCTCTGCGGCGCGAGGGGTCGACCGCTACCTGATGGGCAAGTCGGACCTGCCCGCGCCGCTCTCCTGATCTAGGGGAGCTTGAGCTTCTGGACGGCCGACGTCGCGTTGATGGCCGAGATCGCGTTGGTCAGCGTGCTGGTGGTGCCGGAGATCGTGCCGCTCAGAGTGCTGGCGACGGCGCCGCCCGCAGTCTGAGTCGTCGTCGTCGCCCCGGGGAGGGCCGACCCGGTCACTCCGCCGACTCCGCCTGTGGCTCTCACGGTTGCCCCCGCCGAGCCGGTGACCTGGCCCGTCACTCCGCCGGTCACTCGCAACAGCGAGTCAGCGAGGGCCACCGCCTGCTCCAGCTGGCCCGTCGCGAGCGCCCGGGTCTGGTCCACCGTCGGCGCGATCGGACGGCTCGCCGACAAGGGGACCTCGCCGGCGCGCGTGGCCGCGGTGGTTTCCTCCGGCGTGATGGCCCGAGCCGGGGCCATGACGATGGTCGCGCCGAGACCACGAACCGAGACGGTCTGCCCGCTCGTGATCGCGACCGAGAGCTTCGGATCGATCGGGCTGGACACGATCACCGGCGTGCTGACGTGGACGGCGGTCACGTCGGTCTGGCGGACGCCGCTCACGAGGCGCGTCTCGACGACGACGAAGCTCCCGCGGATCCCCACGATCGCGTTCGGCGTGCGGACCTCGACGACCTCTCCGGGCCGCACGAGGCTCTTAGCGAGGTTGAGGGCAAGCTTTCCGTCCTGGACGCCCACGATGTGCCGGTTGGGCTCTTCGGTGACCGTGAGCACCGAGCGCTCCCGCACGGTGACGAGAGCCTTGCCGCCGAACAGGATGCGGACGATCGATCGTTCGCCGGTGCCGATCCGGTCGCGTACGAAAATATCGTCCTTGAATTTCAACGACGCCGGTTGAGGCAGCAGTGCCCGCGCGACCGTGGCGCGTCCCTGGAGCGCCGTCACGACGCCGGTCTTCGGCGACTGGGCGACGGCCGAGAGCGGCCACACCGCAAGCAACAGGACGGCGAGAGCCCAACGGATCAAACGAGCGTCCATGGCAATCTCCCTCGGGCGGCTTGGATTCGCTTGGCCCGGCCGGGGGCCACCGCCGTCAGAATCGCGAGCAAGGGGGGTACCAGAGGCCGACGCTGAGCTAACTTGTTGTCCGGACAGCCCTTCCGGTTTTTCCACTGGGCCCACCGGTAGGTGACGCCGTGCCAGATGACGACGCTGGCGGCGACAAAGTGACCGCCGGGTCGGGCCGCCCCCGACTCCCACGTGACCCCCTAGCCCTGCCCGCCCACGCGAGCCCCGGCCTCGCGGAGCGGGCTCTGCCAGAGGACGTGGCCGACGAAGAACGGGCCGAGCATCTGGATGTATTGCGAGGTCTGGAGGGTCTTGCGCATCGCCTGAACCAGGTGGGAGAGCGGATGGAGGTCGCGGCCGACGAGGCCGATGACGAAGTCGTTGTCATGCACGTCGAGCCCGTGGCAGGCGAGGCGGACGTCGTGGGCGAGATCGGCGTCGCCGTAGGCGCGACCCAGCACGCTGTGCTCGCGGATGATCTCGCCCTGTTCCTTGGGGCCGAGTCGTGCGAACGCCCCGGTGCGCCGCAAGGGGTACCAGATCCCCCACGGCCACGCGGGGTTCAGGACGGCGCGCCGCGGCCGCGCGCGAAGCCAGTCCTCCAGGTCCGTCTCGAAGCCCGAAGCGTACGTCCGGCCGAACATCGCGTACTCGGGCTTGAGCGCGAGCGGGGCGAAGGGGTCCGCATTGAGGAGCTCGCGCAGGCCGTGCACGAAGAAGGCCGGGTCCTCGGCGAGCGCCAGCACGCCGACCCCACGCGGATCGTTGACATCCTGGTAGAGCACGGCCTCGATCCGACTCGACTCGAGCGCCCTCACGAGTCCCTTGGCTTCGAGGCAGCCCGTGAAGACCTGGAGCTGCACGTAGAGCCGCCGATCGGAGGCCTGCGCGTTGGCCCCGCGCTCCCGCACATCGATCTTGGTCGGCTCGGACGAGCTCACGGCCCCCTCCCTCGCGCCTCTACCTACCCGCCGCGGGTGTGCATCTCCAGGTGCGGGTCCTCTTTGAGGCGCGCGATCTGCACGAGCGGCGTGCGCTCGCGGAGCGCCAGGCGCTGCTCGGCGCCGCGGTCGGCGCGCTCCCGCCAGCGGCCCGTGACGAGCCCCGCGAGCTCCTCGCGGGTCGCGCCGCGGCGCACCGGCCCCCGCAGATCCGTCCCCTGGAGCGCGTAGAGGCAGAGGTACCACACGCCATCCGCCGTGAGTCGGCTCCGGTCGCACGCCGCGCAGAACGGCGCGGTGGTGGACGAGATGACGCCGAAGACGGTGCCGTCGGGGAGCCGGTAGCGATCGGCCGGCGCCGTGGTCTCCTCGAGCACCGGCTCGATCCGGCCATAGCGCGACTCGAGGATCTTGAGCATCTCCACGCGGCTCACGACCTGGTCCATGGACCAGCGCGTCGCGCCCCCCACGTCCATGTACTCGATGAAGCGGACCTCGGCGGGGGCTTGCTTGCCGAACTCGATGAGGTCCACGATCTCGTCCTCGTTCACCCCGCGGATCACGACCGTATCGAGCTTGGTTCCCGCAAACCCCACGCGCGCCAGCGCCCCGATGCCCTCCAGGACCTGGGCGTGGGTCTGGCGGCGTGTGAGCGCGGCGAACCGATCGGGGCGGAGGGTGTCGAGGCTCACCGTCACGCGATGAAGGCCCGCGTCCTTGAGCGCGCGCGCTTGCTCGAGGAGCAGCACGCCGTTGGTCGTGATCGCGAGGTCGCGCAGCCGGGGCTTCGGGGCGAGGAGGCGGATGAGGCGCGGCAGGTCGCGTCTGAGGAGCGGCTCGCCGCCCGTGAGCCGGATCTTGTCGACCCCCAGGTCCATGAAGACGTCGGTGAGCGCGCTGATCTCCTCGAAGTGGAGGATCTCCTCGCGCGGGAGCCAGACGTACTCCTCCTCGGGCATGCAGTACTGGCAGCGCAGGTTGCACCGGTCGGTGACCGAGATGCGGAGGTTCCGCAGCGGGCGCCCGTACCTGTCGTCGATCCGCATCAGGCGGCTCCGACCGCCACGGGCGGCTCGGCCCGAGCCCGCTCCCATTCGCGGATCAGCCCCGCCTTCTTCACGCCCACGTCGAAGTGGTCCCACGGCAGTCGCTCGTCCGTCGAGCGGGCTCGTGTCGTGCAGAAGTCGGCGTCGCCCTTCCACTCGCGGAGCGCACGCCGCCAGTCGCCGTCGAACGACGCCGCGAGCTCGAGGAAGTCGGCGACGCGTCGGTCGCCGCGGGCGAGCAGCGCCTGGAGCGCCGCCTCGCGCGGGTTCTCGTGCAGCACCCGCACGTTGTGGAGACGCCGGGCGCCGCGCTTGACGATCTCGAGCTTCGTCTGGAGCGCCTCGGCGCCGGCGAAGGGCGCCCACTGGAAGGGCGTCCAGGGCTTCGGGACGAAGGACGAGATCGAGAGCGTCAGCCGACCGAACGGCTTGGCGTTCGGATCGGGCACCGAGAGGCGCTCGAGCATCCGCTCGGCGAGGCGCGGGATCGCCTCCACGTCCTCGAGCGTCTCCGTCGGTTGGCCGATCATGAAGTAGGTCTTGAGGTTCGGGATCCCGTGCGCGCGGACCAGGTCGCACGCGACCAGGATCTGCTCGTCGGTGATCGCCTTGCGGATGGCCCGGCGGAGTCGCTCCGTGCCGGCCTCCGGCGCCACGGTCAGCGTGCGGTGACCGCCGCGGGCGAGCGCGGCGACGAGGTCGTCCGTGAGGCTGTCGGCCCGGATCGACGAGATCGAGAGCTCGAGCCCGGTGTCCTCGACGATCTTCAGCAGCTCGCCGATCCATGGGTAGTCCGAGACGCACGCGCCGACGAGCCCGACACGCCTCTCGCCGCTCGCGGCCACGCGGGCCACGGTCTCGCGGAGGGCGTCGAGGCTTCGGTGCCTGACCGGTCGATACACCTGGCCTTCCAGACAGAACCGACAGCCACGACTGCACCCCTTACCGACCTCCAGGAGCGCCATGTGCCCGTACTCGGCGTTCGGCGTCTTCACGGCGTCGACGGTCTCGAAGGCGTTGACGTTGCGCAGGCGGCGCTTCGTCACGATCGCCGGGGTCGCGCCCTGCGGCAGGACGTCGCCGACCGTGCCGTCGGGAGCGTAGACGATCTCGTAGCGCGACGGCACGTAGACGCCCTCGAGCGCCGCGAGCGCGTCGAGGAGTCGCTCGCGGTCGTCGGCGCGCTCCCGGTACGCCGCGATCAGCTCCGCGACGAGCTCCTCGCCCTCACCCACGACGACGACGTCCATGAACGGCGCGACCGGCTCGGGGTTGGAGAAGGCGCAGACCCCGCCCATCAGGACGAGCGGGTCGTTCGGGCGCCGGTCCTCGGGGCGGAGCGGGATCCCGGCGAGTGCTAGCAGGCGCAACACGTTGACGTAATCGCCCTCGTAGGTGACGGAGAAGCCGACCATGTGGAAGTCGGTGAGCCGCCGGAACGACTCGAGCGAGATCGGCACACCCTCCGTGCGCCCGAGGTCCGCGAGGTCCTCGGGATCGGGCAGGAAGACGCGCTCGCACACCACGTCGGGGAGGGCGTTCAGGTGGCGGTAGATCGTCTGGAAGCCGAGGTTCGACATGCCGACGGCGTAGGTGTTCGGGTAGACGAGGGCGAAGGCGATCTTCCCTCCCCAGTCCTTGCGGATGGTGCCCCGCTCCGCGGCCAGGAGGCCTTGGAATTTTTTCTTCAGTCTCCAGGACATCGGCTTAGTCTACCATGCGTGCGATCCGACCCTCGGCGGTCACGCGCTCAGCCCTTGATGACGCCGAGGGGTCTGAGTCGCGCCACGCGCAGGGAGATCCCGAAGCGGTGGACCACGTCCACCACGTCTTTGACGTCCTTGTACGCCTCCGGCATCTCCTCGGCGAGGGCGTCCCTGCCCGTGGCGCGCGCGACGACGCCGCGCGCGCGCAGCTCGACGTCGACGCGCCGTCCGCGCGCCGCCTTCACCGCCGCGGTGCGGGAGAGCACGCGTCCCGCGCCGTGGCAGGTGGACCCGAAGGTCTCGCGCATCGCCGCCTCGGTCCCGACCAGGAGGTAGGAGTATCGGCCCATGTCGCCGGGCACGATCACCGGCTGTCCGGGGAACGCGCGTGTCGCACCCTTGCGGTGCACGATGAGGCGGCGGACGACGCCGTCCACCACGTGCTCCTCGACCTTCGCGATGTTGTGCGCGACATCGTAGACGACGGCGAGGTCGCGCGCTTCGGCGCCGAGCACCCGCGCGCAGACGTCGCGGGCCCAGTGGGTCAGGAGCTGGCGGTTCGCGAACGCGAAGTTCGCGGCGGCGCGCATGGCGCCGAGATAGTCGCGCGCCTCGGCGGAATCGGCCGGGGCGCACGCGAGCTGGCGATCGGGCACGCTGATGCCATAGCGGCGCAGGGCCTTGCCCGCCACCTCGAGGTAGTCGGTGCACACCTGGTGGCCAAGGCCGCGCGACCCCGTGTGGATCATCACCATCGCCTGCCCGGCGCGGATGCCGAGGGCCTCGGCGGTGTGCGCGTCGTCGATCTCGTCCACCACCTGCACCTCGAGGAAATGATTCCCCGAGCCGAGGGTGCCGAGCTGGCGGCGGCCTCGCTCGCGCGCGCGGTCCGAGACCTTGCCGGGGTCGGCGCCGTCGAGGCGGCCACCCGACTCGATCCGCTCGAGGTCGCCGGGCACGCCGTACCCCCGCTCCACCGCCCACGCGGCGCCGCGCGCCATGACCTCGTCGAGCGTCCGCGCGTCGAGCGTCAGCGCGCCGCGAGAGCCGACGCCCGTCGGGATCGCCGCGTAGAGCGCGTCCACCAACGGTTCGATCCGGGCGGCGATGTCGGCGGCGTCGAGCGGGGTCTTCAGGAGACGCACGCCGCAGTTGATGTCGAACCCGATCGCGCCGGGGCTGATCACCCCGCGCTCGGCGTCGGTCGCCACGACGCCGCCGACGGGCAGGCCGTACCCCTGGTGGATGTCCGGCATCGCGAGCGCGGCCCTGACGATCCCGGGCAGGGTGGCGCCGTTGGCGATCTGCTCGAGCGAGGCGTCGCTCCGGATGGAGGTGAGCAGGCGCTCGTCGGCGACGACCAGGCCCGGGACGCGCATCCCGCGCCCCGCGTCGCGGGGAATCCGCCAGAGATAGGGACCAACCTGCTCGAGCTGCATCGGCGCCGGGCTAGCTGGCGACGAGCGTCGACGCGCGGCGGCTCACCCAGGCGACGCCCGCCACCGCGACGATGATTCCGAGCATGCTCGCGAGCTGCGGCACGCGGTAGGCGCCGAGCCAGAAGCTGTCGAGCCGGAGCGCCTCGATGGCGAAGCGACCGACCGAGTAGAGGCCGACGTAGCTGAAGAAGAGCGCGCCGGGGCGGCCGGCGAGTCGCGGGCGGAGCCAGGCGACGAGAAGCCCGAACACCACGAGGTTCCAGATCGACTCGTAGAGGAAGGTCGGGTGGAAGTACTCGTACTGGCCGTAGCCGAGCTGGCGGTGCGGCGGCGAGATGTAGAGCTTCCACGGCAGGTCCGTCGGACTGCCGTAGGCCTCCTCGTTGAAGAAGTTCCCCCAGCGCCCGATCGCCTGGCCGAGCGCGATCGAGGGCGCCGCCACGTCGAGGCCGCGCAGGACCGGAAGCCTCCAGCGGTACGCGAGCCACGCGCCGACGAGAGGGCCCAGGATCAGCCCGCCGTGGATCGCGAGGCCGCCTTCCCAGACCGCGACGATCTTCCACGGATACCGGCCGTAGTAGTCCCAGTTGAACGCGACCTCGTAGAGCCGCGCCCCCACGAGGCCCGCGAGGATCGCCCACTGACCGCAGCTGATGATGTCATCGGCCGGCAGGCCCTCGCGTTTGGCCTGACGGTGGCCGAGCCAGAGGCCGGCGACGATCGCCGTCGCCATCAGAATCCCGTACCAGCGGATGACGACGGGACCGAGTTGGAACGCGATCGCACCGGGAGAGCTGATCACGGTTTTTCAGGATAGCACGGCGCGACGGGAGGCTCTGGGGCCACTCACGGCCTTCGTGACTGGTGTGCGCCGGTTGTCGACACGCCGAGGCATTGCATTCTAAACTCGAGGGCCGTAAACAGAAGTCGTTGGGAACATCACGGGGGCGTGGCGAAATGCAAACGCGAAGGCCTTAAAAGCCTTTGTCCCAAAAGGACTTGCAGGTTCGAATCCTGCCGCCCCTACCAGACTCACGACGTCGTCACCGCATCGCGGCGCTTTCTTCGAGGGGTGACTCGCCGTGGTGGGTGCGCTGGTGGGTATGGAGGCGGCGAGCGGATTCGAACCGCTGAATAGAGGTTTTGCAGACCTCCGCCTTGGCCACTTGGCTACGCCGCCCCGACGTGAGCCCAGGAGAAACGGTGCTAGGGATGGAGCGGGAAACGGGATTCGAACCCGCGACCCCGACCTTGGCAAGGTCGTGCTCTACCACTGAGCTATTCCCGCCCGCCTCGCGCACTCTAGCACAGCTTCGGAATCCCAACCATTTGGGGATCGTACCACGGCTGTATTTTCGGGCGCCTATGGTGCACTTCAGAGGTCCGACCCGGCGCCGAGCGGTGAGCGTTTCAATATCCTTGTCATGCATCGGCGAAAAATCGGTCGAATAGTCTGCAACTTCCTCTCTTGCCACGAGGTCCGCCGGCCGATATCGCAGTTGCGCGTCCTGCTGACCGAGGTACAAGGTCGCCCTGTCCGCGCGCAGAAGTCGGGTGGTGCTCCTCAGCTTCATTTACACACGATGCGTCCTGGCCGACCCACCGATGTCCTCACTGAAGAGTGGAACCATCAAGGGCTCGCGCGCGGCTGCACGATGCTTGTACCGTTTACGCAAGAACCTTGCAGGTTCTCTGAAAGAGTCTTCATGGTGGTCGGGACAGCTCCCCAATGAATTCGGACTGTTGACGCCGTGGCATCCGTCTTGCCTAGGCCTCACTCGGCACTTGTGACTCGCTCGGGCAGCAGAGGAGGGCCAGATGCGGCAAAAAGCTGTACTGACCGCGGTGATTCTGTGCGGCGTGGTGCTCTCCGCAGGGCCAGCCCTGGCTACGGTACCCGTTGGGGTTCCCGAACCAGGTACCCTGACCCTTCTCGGCGTCGGCGGTGCCGTGGCAGGCGCGATCGGCCTCGGCCGCAGGTGGCGCAAGCGACGCGAGACCAACCGGCGACGCCACGAGCCCTGATCTTCCTTCCCGACGTGGCGGGTCCTTCGGCCGGGACGGCGGAAGGTGGACACGGTCCTCCTGAGCCACGAACAGGTCATCCGGAGCGTCGCGTTCTTCGGGCCCCTCACGCTGCTGGCGTTCTGGGAAGCGGCGGCACCACGTCGGACGTCGACGTGGCCGACGGCAGGTCGCTGGCTCGATAACCTCGCGCTCGGCGTACTCAGCACCCTGCTGCTCCGATCGCTGTCCCCCATCCTCACCGTCGGGGCGGCGCTGCTTGCTAGCGAACGTGGCTGGGGCCTCCTGAACAACGTCGCGTTGCCCCACTGGCTGTCGATCGCCGTGTCCATGGTGATCCTGGATGTGATCTCTTACTTCGCACACCGGGTCTTTCACGCCGTGGCCGTCCTGTGGCGCTTCCACCAGGTGCACCACGCCGATCTCGATCTCGACCTCAGCACCGGCCTGCGGTTTCATCCCCTCGAGAGTTTTGCGTTTACCGCCATCAATATCACGGTCGTCCTGATACTCGGCCTCCCGGCCGCGGCGGTGCTGGCGTTTGAGACATTGGTCAGCGCGACGAACCTCTTCACCCACGGAAATGTTCGCCTTCCTCTCGCCCTCGACCGCGTCCTCAGGCTCTTCGTGGTGACCCCGGACATGCACCGCGTGCATCACTCGGTGCTTGCCGTCGAGGGCAACACGAACTTCGGCAACACCGTGCCGCTATGGGATCGCCTCTTCGGTACCTACTGCGCTCAACCCGTGGCCGGCCATGAGGCGATGACGATCGGGCTGCCCGAGTTCCGCGATCCGAGGTCCGGAGCGCTCTTCTGGATGCTCGCGCACCCGTTCTCTCGGCGAGCCGGTGGCTTGCTCCGGAGTTGACTTCGCGTCGTCTGAAAGACTCTCGCTGAAGGTAAGGTGTCGTGGTTCCCGTGTGCCGCCTGAGCGCCGTCGTCCACTCGGCCGAGCTGGGCCGGCCGGACATCCTGAAGCTCGTCTTCCACGACACGTGCCGCGAGGCCGCTCGGCTCTATGACAACCTCGGCATCCGGCGGGAGGTGGCCCTGGTGATGTTCGGGCGGAAGACGGACTCGATCTACCGTCGCTATCGGATCGTACCGGCGGAGGACCGCGCGGAGGCAGCGAGGCGGCTCAGCGCCGCTGCTGACCAAATGGAACCGAAGAAGGTAATCCCGCTCCGGCGTCGCACGAGGGCTTCAGCGCCGTGAGGGGCGTGCACACAGCGGGCACACCGGCCCACGGAAAGCGCGCTTCCCGCGGAGAATCAATAGGGAGACACGGGATTGGCAAGGTCGTGCTCTACCACTGAGCTATTCCCGCGCCACAGCGGCACATCCTATCACGGATCAACCCGTGCCGGCCCGCAGGGCCTCGGCCGCGTCCTCGGGAGGCACCGGATTGATGAAGAAGCCGCTGCCCCACTCGAACCCGGCCACGCGCGTCAGCTTCGGGATCACCTCGAGGTGCCAGTGGAACGACTCGAGCTCGCCGCCACGGAGGGGCGCCGTGTGGAGCATGAAGTTGAACGGGGGATCCCCGAGCACGCGGTTCATCCGGCGAAGGAAGTCGCCCAGGAGGCCGGCGAGCCCGCGCAGCTCGTCCACGCCGGACTCGTCGAACCCCGCCCGGTGGACGGCCGGAAGGATCCACGTCTCGAAGGGGAAGCGCGGCGCGAACGGTGCGAGCGCGACGAAGCCGCCGGCCTCGACGATCGTCCGCCGGCCGCCACGCCGCTCCTGTCGCAGGATGTCGCACCACACGCATCGCTCCTTCAGCTCGAAGTACCGGGCCGCGCCCGCCAGCTCCTCGGCGACCATGATCGGAATGATCGGCGTCGCGATCAGCTGCGAGTGGGGATGCTCGAGCGACGCGCCGGCGGGCTCACCGTGGTTCTTGAACACGAGGACGTACTCGAGGCGCGGATCCTTCTTGAGATCGCGCAGGCGCTCGCGAAAGGCGCCGAGCACGTCGGCGACGGCCGTCACCGGGAGCGTCGCGAGCGAGGCGGTGTGCTCGGGGGCCTCGATCACGACCTCGTGGGCGCCGACGCCGTTCATCCGGTCGAAGAGCCCTTCGCCCGTCGGCTCGAGCTCGCCTTCGATCCGGAGGGCGGGGAACTTGTTCGGCACGACCCGGTACGACCATCCGGGCTCGTTCGGGCGGCTCGCGGCGCTCCGAGCGGCGAGGATCTCGGGCGGGGTCTTGTGCTCGTTGCCCTCGCAGAAGACGCACTCGCTGCCGACCGGCCGCACCGGCTGCGCGGCGAAGTCGGAGGGCCGCTGCGCCCGCTCGGTGGCGATGATCACCCAGCGGCCGACGACCGGGTCCTTTCGGAGCTCGGGCATCGCTACCTCGGTCGGAGGGGGCCTCGACGGCCCCCTCCGAAACCTCCCCTAGATCGGATTGCGCGGGCAAAGCCCGCGCTCGAAACGTGGTGACCCCCGGCGCCCACCGAGCGATCCTCCAACGAGAAGTACGGCGACATAAGTCGGACCGGCACTACTGCTCCTCCTCGCGTCGCAGCGGCCGGCCGAGGAGCGAGGCCAGCGCGTCCGCCGGCGCCTTGCCCTCGAAGAGCACCGCGCCCACCTCCTCGCAGATGGGCATGCTCACGGTGTGGCGACGCGCGAGCGCGAGCGCCGAGGTGACGGTCCGCACCCCCTCGGCGACCATGCGGGTCTCGCGCTCGACGGCGGCGACCGTCTCGCCACGCGTGAGCGCGATACCGAGCTGGCGGTTGCGCGAGAGACTCCCGGTGCACGTGAGGACGAGGTCGCCCAGACCGGCAAGTCCCGACAGGGTCGCGGGCGCCGCGCCGAGCGCGACGGCGAGCCGCGTCATCTCGGCGAGCCCCCGTGTGATGAGCGCGGCACGCGCGTTCTCGCCGAGGCCGAGCCCGTCGACGAGGCCCGTCGCGATCGCCATCACGTTCTTCAGCGCCCCGCCCGTCTCGACGCCGACGACGTCGCGGTTCGCGTAGAGTCGAAACTCGCGCGAGCCGAGCGTGCGCTGGAGCGTCGCCGCCAGCGCGTCGTCGCGTGAGGCGATCACCGCCGCCGTGGGCCGGCCGAGCGCGACCTCGCGCGCGAAGGTCGGCCCCGACAGTGCCGCGACCCGCGCGCGCGGGAACTGCTCGCTCACGACCTCGCTCATGCGCACGTGGCGCTCGGGCTCGAAACCCTTCGTCGCCGTGACGATCGGCGCCGCGTCGGGGAGGAGGCCTGCGTTCTTGAGCGTCGCGGCGAAGAACTCGCTGGGCACGGCGACGACCACGAGCGACGCCCCGTCGACCGCCTCGGCGGCATCCGTCGTCGCGGCGACGCTGGCCGGGATGTCCAGGTCGGGCAAATACCAGGGGCTCCGCCGGCGCGCCCGGATCCCCTCGACGACCTCGGGCTCGCGCGCCCAGAGCCGGACCGCGCCCGCGTTTTTCGCGAGATGGATCGCGAGCGCCGTGCCCCAGCTTCCCCCGCCGAGGATGGCGACGGTCACGCGGTGCTCCGCCTGTCGCCGAGCTTCCGCTCCGTCCCCGCGAGGAGGCGCGTGATGTTCTCGCGATGGCGCGCGATGATCAGGGCCGTGACGACGAGCGAGGCGAGCACGAAGGGCCGAGGGTACCCGAGCAGCAGCGCGCCGAGCGGGACGCAGACCGCGCCGAGGATGGATCCGAGGGACACGTAGCGGGTCGTCAGCGCGACCGCGAGCCAGACGGGGATCGCAGGGACGACCGCCCACCGCACGATGCCGAGGAGCGCGCCGAGACCCGTCGCGACGCCCTTGCCCCCGCGGAATCCGAGGAAGATCGACCAGCAATTGCCGACGACGGTCGCCAGCGCGCACGCGGCCGTGGGAGCGGGGTCGCCGCCTGTCAGGCGTCCGCCGACCCACACGGCCGCATAGCCCTTGGCGATGTCAAGGAACAGCGTGAGGAGCGCCGGGAACCGTCCGGCCGTTCTTAGAACATTCGTCGCACCGATATTGCCGCTGCCATGGTGGCGGATGTCACCGACGCCAAACGCCCACGCGATGAGGAAGCCGACCGGGACCGCGCCGATCACGTAGGCGGCGACGACCGCGACGGCGCCGCTCACGACCAGCGTTCTTCGCCCGGCACAATCGCGCGGTAGTCGGCCTTGCGGAAGAACCGGTAGAAGTAGTCCACCGCCGAGCTGACGGTCAAGCCGAGGGCCACCCAGAGGACGGTGGCCGCGGCGATGTGGAAACGGGGCGGATCGAACCCCTTCTCGATGATCAGCATCGTGATCGCCACGTACTGGCTCACCGTTTTCCACTTCGCGAGGCGCGAGGCGGGCACGATCACCCCGACGGAGGCCGCGACGGCGCGAAGCCCGGTCACCGCGAGCTCGCGCCCGACGATCACCACGACGATCCACGCCTCGATCTTGTCGATCGCCAGGAGCGAGACGAGCGCGGCAGCGACGAGCAGCTTATCGGCGATCGGGTCAAGGAGCGTACCGAGCGTCGTCACCTGGTTGCGCCGGCGCGCCACCACCCCGTCGGCCCAGTCGGTCATCGCGGCCAGGATGAAGATGGCCGCGGCGATCACCGCGTGGACGCGCGACGAGGAGATCAGGAACACGATGAGCAGCGGCACCGCGACGATGCGCGTCAGGGTCAGCCCGATGGGAAGATTCACGCAGCGGCTCCGTCCACAACGCCGAATGGCGGGAGTATTATCCGCATCCGGGAACGACCTTGTCAACGCTCGGGAGGTAGACCGGGACGAGTGCGGTCGTGTCCAGGCGCAGGCACGCGGTGACGTCGGCGCCCCGTCCGGCGGCGACCAGCCGCCGCGCCCAGGGCGAGTGGTCCCGCAGACGCGTCACGTCCCCGGCGTAGCGCCGGCCCACGGCGAGCGCCGCGAGCGCCGCCGGGCTCGGCGCGGCGCGCCGAGCGGCGGCCCGGATCTTCTCCACGAGAAGGCCGGCGCACGCGTGGTCTTCGAGCGAGCGTCCACCCCGCTCGCCGGCGCACACGACGACGACGTCCAGCCCGTGCCCGGCCGCCCAGCGCGCCGCGGCGCTCAGGTTGACGAAGGCGGCCACCCCCACCGCCCGTGCCTGGCGCGCCGCGAGAAGTGCCCGGGTGCCGTTACTGGTCGTGAAGTAGACGGCCCGGCCGCGGACACGCTCGAGCGCGAACTCGACGGGTGAGTTGCCGAGGTCGAAACCGGGAACCGGCTCGCCGCGGCGCTCACCCGCGGCGAGGGCACCGTCGGGTCCCTCGGCCGCTGCCAGGCGCCGGGCCTCGGCCGGGTCGGCGACCGGCGTGATCGAGAGGCAGCCGTGGGCGAGCGCGGTGATCATGGTCGTCGAGGCCCGCAGCACGTCGACGACGAGCGCAGCGGTGCCGTCGAGCTGCCCGGGGGCCACCGCGTCGGCGGTGAGCACGACGTCGATGCGCACGGTCTAGGGAGCCTCCAACGAGTCTCGGCCACTCGCCGCACGGGACCGCACTAGGGACCGGTGCGGTCGCGGAGGGCCCGGATCTTGAGGCGGAGCGCGTTCAGGGCGATGAACCCCTCGGCGTCCCGCTGACGGTAGACTGTGTCCGCCTCGAACGTGGCGAAGTCGGTCCGGTAGAGGGAGCGCGGGGAGCGTCGGCCGACGACGCTGACGTTGCCCTTATAGAGCCTGAGCCGCACCGTGCCGGTGACGTCCCGCGAGCACTCGTCCATCAAGGTCTGGAGCGCCTGGCGCTCGGGCGAGAACCAGAAGCCGTAGTAGATCATCTCGGCGTAGCGCGGCACGAGGGCGTCGCGCAGGTGGAGCATCTCGCGGTCGAGCGTGAGCGACTCGAGCGCCCGGCGTGCGACGTGCAGGATGGTGCCGCCGGGCGTCTCGTACACGCCCCGTGACTTCATTCCGACGAACCGATTCTCGACGAGGTCGACGCGCCCGATCCCGTGCTCGCCGCCCAGACGGTTGAGGCGGGTGAGCAGCGGGACGGGGCCGAGCCGCTCGCCGCCCACCGCCACCGGGTCGCCCCGCTCGAAATCGATCTCGACGGGCACGCCCACGTCGGGCGCCGCCTCGGGATCCTGGGTGAGCTGGAACATCTTCGCCGGCGGCTCGGCCCACGGGTCCTCGAGCACCCCGCCTTCGTAGGAGCAGTGGAAGAGGTTGCGGTCGGTGCTGTACGGGCGCTCGGGCGTCACCGGCACCGGGATGTCGTAGCGCTTCGCGAACTCGATCAGCGCGCTGCGCGAGGTGAGCTCCCACTCGCGCCACGGGGCGATCACGCGGAGGTGGGGCGCCAGCGCGGCGTAGGTCAGCTCGAAGCGGACCTGGTCGTTGCCCTTTCCCGTCGCGCCGTGGGCGACCGTATCCGCCCCCTCCGTCGCCGCGAGCTCCACCTGCGCCGCGGCGATAAGCGGGCGCGCGATCGAGGTTCCGAGGAGGTAGGCACCCTCGTACACGGCGTTGGCGCGCAGCATCGGGAAGATGAAATCGCGGACGAAGCGCTCGCGCAGGTCCACGACGTGTACGGCCGACGCGCCGGTCCGGAGCGCCTTCTCGCGGATGGGGATCAGCTCCTCGCCCTGCCCGAGGTCGGCGCAGAAGGCGACGACCTCGCAGCGGTAGCGCTCGATCAGCCAGCGAAGGATGACCGAGGTATCGAGGCCGCCCGAGTACGCGAGGACAACACGCTTGGGGCTAGACATCGTCGAGCGCGCCTCCCAGCAACGTCAGGATGACCGCCTTCTGGGCGTGGAGCCGGTTCTCCGACTGCTCGAGCACGACCGCGTGGGGCCCGTCGAGCACGGCGTCGGTGATCTCCTCACCCCGGTGCGCTGGCAGGCAGTGCATCACGAGCACCGCGGGCTTGGCAAACCCGACGATCGTCTCGTTGACCTGATAGCGGCTGAACGCCTCCTGGCGCCGCGTCCGCTCCGCCTCCTGTCCCATGCTCGTCCACACGTCGGTGTAGATGACGTCGGCGCCGGTCGCCGCCTTTCGCGCATCCTCGGTGATCTCGAGCCGGCCACCGTGCCGGCGGATCGCGTCGACGACGCGCGGGTCGGGCTCGTAGCCGGGCGGGCACGCGACCACCACCGACGCGCCGAGCAGGGCGCCCAGGCGAATCACGGAGTGGCAGACGTTGTTGCCGTCGCCGATCCACGCGAGCCGCATCGCGCCGAAGTCGAGGCCGCGCTCCCACAGCGTGAAGAAGTCGGCGAGCGCCTGACAGGGGTGCTCGAAGTCGGAGAGGCCGTTGATGACCGGCACCGTCGCGTTCTCCGCGAGGGCTTCGACCGTCGCGTGAGCGTAGACGCGCGCGGCGATGCCGTCCACCCAACGCGAGAGGTTCCGGGCCACATCCGGGACGGACTCGCGCGTGCCCAGGCCGATCTCGGCGCCCGAGAGGTGGACGGCGCGTCCGCCGAGCTGGACGATCCCGACTTCCAAGGTGACGCGCGTCCGAAGCGACGGCTTCTCGAAGATCAGCGCCAGCGTCCGTCCGGCGAGCGGCGCGCCGCGCCGCCCCGCCTTCCAGCGCTGCTTGAGGTCGGCCGCGAGCTGGAACAGCCCGAGCGCGCCGTCGCGCGTGACGTCCGCCGACGTGAGGAAGTGACGCATCATGCCGCGGGCCGGAGCACCGTGGAGAGGACCGCGAGCGCCCGGTCGCAGTCGCGCTCGTCGACGATCAGGGGCGGCGCGAGACGCAGCACCTTCTCGCCCGCCGACAGCACGAGCACCCCGGCGTCCCGGCACGCGTCCACGATGGGGCTCACCGGCCGATCGAGCTCGACCCCGATGAGCAGGCCCCGCCCCCGCACCTCGCGGATCCCCACGGCTCCCTGCGCCACGTGCCGGAGACCGTCCATGAGGCGCCGTCCCATCCGCGCCGCGCGCTCGGCGATCTTCTCGCCGATCACCGTCTGGAGCGTCGCGAGGGCGACGGAGCTGACGAACGGCGTACCGCCGAACGTCGAACCGTGCGTGCCCGGCCCAAGCGCACGGGCGACCTCCTCGCGCGCGAGCATCGCGCCGATCGGGACGCCGTTGGCGAGGGCCTTGGCGAGGGTCATGATGTCGGGCTCGATCCCCGAGTGCTCGTACGCCCAGAGCCGGCCCGTCCGGGCCACCCCGGTCTGGATCTCGTCAAGGATCAGGAGCGCGCCCGACTCGTCGCAGAGCTTCCGGAGCCCGGGCAGGTAGTCGTCGTCGGGGACGTGGACGCCCCCTTCCCCCTGGATCGGCTCGACGATGATCGCCGCCGTGCGGTTGTCGAGCGCGCGTTCCATCGCGCCGAGGTCGTTGTACGGCACGTGCTTGAAGCCGGGCACGAGCGGCTCGAAGCCGTGGCGGTACTTCTCCTGGCCGGTGGCCGCCACGGTGGCGAAGGTCCGGCCGTGGAAAGAGTTGTGCGTGGCGATGATCTCGTACCGGTCCGACGCGTGCCGCTCCTTTGCGTACTTGCGCGCGAGCTTGAGCGCGGCCTCGTTCGCCTCGGCCCCCGAGTTGCAGAAGAAGACCCGGTCGGCGAAGGAGTGGTCGGACAGGAGCTTCGCCAGGTGGATCTGGGGCGCCGTGTGGTAGAGATTCGACACGTGAAGCAGCGTCGCCGCCGCCTCGCGGATGGCGCCGGTCACGCGCGGGTGGCAGTGGCCCAGCGAGGCGACCGCGATCCCCGCACCGAAGTCGAGGTACTCCTTGCCCTCGGAGTCCCACACGCGGACGCCGTCGCCGCGGACGAGGCAGATGGGAGCCCGCGCGTAGTTCGGGGTGTGGTACTTCGCCGCCCACTCCAGGAGCTCTCTGGTATCCATGGCGCGCGCCCTTCCCTAGAGGACGATCTCGGTCCCGATGCCCTCGCGCGTGAACAGCTCGAGCAGGATGGCGTGCAGGACCCGGCCGTCGATGATGTGCGCTTTCGAGGTTCCGCCCTCGAGCGCCCGCAACGACGACTCGACCTTCGGCAGCATCCCGCCCTCGATCACCCCCGCCGACATGAGCCGCTCGGCCTCCTTGCGGCTCAGCGTGCTGATCAGACGCTGCTCGCTGTCGAGAATCCCCTGAACGTCCGTGAGGTGGATCAGCTTCTCGGCAGAAAGCGCCGCGGCGATCTCGCCGGCGACCAGATCCGCGTTGATATTGTAGGTCTCACCCCGCGCGCCCACGCCCACCGGCGCGATGACCGGGATGAACCCGGCGTCCTCGAGGAGCCGGATCGGCTCCGTGTTCACCGTCTCGACCTCGCCCACGAGACCGATGTCCACCTCCTCGCCGTTCGCGAGCCGGTGCGGCCGCCGCCGCGCCCGCAGCAGCCCCGCGTCCTTGCCCGAGAGCCCCACCGCCTTCCCGCCGTGGTGGTCGATCAGACCGACGATCGCCTTGTTGATCTTGCCGACCAGGACCATCTCGACGATCTCGACGGTCTCCTCGTCGGTCACCCGCATGCCTCCCACGAACCGGGGCTCCTTGCCGAGCCGTTTCATGAGGGCGCCGATCTGCGGGCCGCCGCCGTGGACGATGACCGGCTTGATGCCCACGAAGCGGAGCAGGATCACGTCGAGCGCGAACGGCTCCTTGAGGTCCGCGCGCTCCATGGCGGCGCCGCCGTACTTGATGACGACGGTCTTTCCCCGGAACTCCCGGATGTACGGGAGCGCCTCGAGGAGCACCTCCGCCCGCCGCGGGTCGGTCATCGACGCGCCTCGCCGGCCGTCACAGAATGTACCTCGACAGGTCCTGGTCGCGCGTGATGTCGCTCAGGCGTCCCGAGACGTAGCCGGCGTCGATGGTCAACTCCTTGCCGGGCATGTCCGGCGCGTTGAACGAGATCTCCTCCAGCAGCCGCTCCATGATCGTGTAGAGCCGCCGGGCGCCGATGTTCTCCGTGCTCGCGTTCACCCTCATCGCGATCTCCGCGATCGCCTCCACCGCATCCGGCGTGAACCGGAGCGTCACCTGCTCCGTCCGGAGGAGCTCTGTGTACTGCGTGATCAGCGCGTTCTGAGGTTCCGTCAGGATGCGGACGAAATCCTCGCGCGTCAAGGGGTCGAGCTCGACGCGGATCGGGAAGCGTCCCTGGAGCTCGGGGATGAGGTCCGAGGGCTTGGCGACGTGGAAGGCGCCGGCCGCGATGAAGAGGACGTGGTCGGTGCGCACGATCCCGTACTTGGTCGTGACCGCCGAACCCTCCACGATGGGGAGCAGGTCCCGCTGGACGCCCTCGCGGGAGACGTCGGGGCCGTGGCCCGCCTCGCGCCCGGCGATCTTGTCGAGCTCGTCGAGGAAGATGATCCCCGAGTTCTCGGTCCGTCGGATCGCCTGGGCCACGACCTCCTCCATGTCGACGAGCTTCTGCGCCTCCTCCTGGACGAGAAGGCGCCGGGCCTCGGCGATCCGCACCCGCCGCCGCTTGGTCCGGCTCGGCAGAATGTTCGACAGCATGTCCTTCAGGTGGAGCCCCATCTCCTCCATGCCCTGACCGGAGAGGACCTCGATCATCGGCATCGCCTGCTGCTGCGTCTCGAGCTCGACCATCCGCTCGTCGAGCCGGCCCGCCCGGAGCTGGACCCGGAGCTTGTCCTTCGTGGTCTCGCGCGAGGCGTCGGGCGTGACCTCCTCGAGCGAGCCCGACGAGAAGGGCTCGGGCGTCCGGTGCGGCAGCAGGAGGTCGAGGAGGCGATCCTCGGCGAGCTGCTCGGCCCGCTCCTGCACACGCGCCATCATCTCGGCCTTGACCATGTTCACCGACAGCTCGGTGAGGTCGCGGATCATCGACTCCACGTCACGCCCCACGTAACCGACCTCGGTGTACTTGGAGGCCTCGACCTTCAGGAACGGGGCCTGGGCGAGCTTCGCGAGCCGCCGGGCGACCTCGGTCTTCCCGACGCCGGTCGGGCCGATCATGATGATGTTCTTCGGCGCGACCTCGTCGCGCAGCTCGGGGGGCAGGTTCTGCCGGCGCCAGCGGTTGCGCAGCGCGATCGCGACCGCACGCTTCGCCCGCTCCTGGCCGACGATGTAGCGGTCGAGCTCGGTGACGATCTGCGCCGGGGTGAGCGTCAGCTGCTGACTCACAGGACTTCCACGCTGATGTGGTCGTTGGTGAACACGCAGATCGCGGCGGCGACGCGCATCGCCTCGGTCACGATCCCCTTGGCGTCCAGGTCCGAGTGCGCGACGAGCGCCCGGGCCGCCGCGAGCGCGTACGGGCCGCCCGAGCCGATGCCGATGAGCCCGTCGTCGGGTTCGATGACGTCACCGTTGCCCGAGATGATAAACGAGTGCTCGCCGTCGGCGACCGCGAGGAGCGCCTCGAGCCGCCGGAGGACGCGGTCGGTGCGCCAGTCCTTGGCGACCTCCACCGCGGCCCGCGCGAGGTTGCCCCGGTGCTCCTCGAGCCGGCTCTCGAAGCGCGCGAAGAGCGTGAAGGCGTCGGCGGCGGTGCCGGCGAAGCCGGCCAGCACACGGTCGTGGTACAGCTTGCGCACCTTCTTGGCGCCCGCCTTCACGATCGTGTTCCCGATCGAGACCTGGCCGTCACCGGCGAGGGCCACCTGGCCGCGGTGGCGGACCGCGACGACGGTCGTCGCGTGAACGGGTGCCAGCATCACGCGGAGGCGCCGCGGGCGCGCGGGTGCGCGGCGTCGTAGACGCGCATGAGTTGGTCGGCGCCCACGTGGGTGTAGCGCTGGGTCGTACTGAGCCGGCTGTGGCCGAGGAGCTCCTGGATGACCCGGAGGTCGGCGCCCGCGTCGAGCAGGTGCGTCGCGAAGGTGTGACGGAGGGTGTGCGGGCTCACCCGCCGCACGATACCCGACGCGGCGGCGCTCCTCCGCACGATCGCATGGATCGCTCGGACCGAGAGTCGGCCGCCCCGGTGGTTCGTGAAGAGAGGCCCGCGCCGCTCTGCGCGCTGCCCGAGGTAGGCGTCGAGGGCGCGGGCGGCCCGGCGGCCGAAGGGGACGATCCGTTCCTTCCGCCCCTTGCCCAGCACGCGCACGGTTTGTCCCGCTCGGTCCACGTCCTCGCCGTCCAGGCCGACCAGCTCGGACACGCGCAGCCCCGTCGCGTACAGGAGCTCCAGAATCGCCACGTCCCGCTCGCGCGCGGCGCCGCCGACCGCCTTGCCCTCGACCAGCACCTGCGCCTCGTCGATCGGCAGGAACGACACGAGCTTCCGCCCGAGGCGCGGGGCGCGGACGTCACGGGCCACGTTCCGGGCAAGCCTCCCCCGCCGGACGAGGAAACGGAACCAGCTCCGTAGCGCGGCGAGCTTCCGGGCGACGGACGCCCCGTCGAGGCCGCGGGCGCAGAGATGTGCCAGGTACGCGCGCACCGCCCGACCGTCGACCTCGCCGAGCGGCGTGTCGGGCCCGACGAACGCCTGGAACTCTCGCAGATCGCTCCGGTAGCTCCGGAGCGTGTGGGGCGACGCGTCCTTCTCGAGTGTCAGATACTTCAGGTACGCCGCCAGCGGGTCGCTCATGCCACCGAGGTCTCGGCCTCCCGCTCGAAGTCGCATCCCGCCTTGACGCACCGCCGCAGCACGCGGCCGCGGACGGCACGCTCGGTCGTGAACGGTGCGGCGCACTTCGGACACGGCTCCGGGACGGGCCGCTGCCAGACGACGAATTTGCAGTTCGGGTACGCCGAGCATCCGTAGAAGGTGCGGCCCCGCCGCGAGCGGCGCTCGGCGAGCTGGCCCGGGCATCCCGGCTCCGGGCACGCGATGCCGAGCGTCACCGGCTTCGTCGTCTTGCACTCCGGGTAGCCCGAGCACGCGATAAACTTCCCGAAGCGCCCGTGCTTGATGACCATGGGCTTCCCGCAGGTCGGGCACGTCTCGTCGGTCGGCTGCTCCTCCGCCCGCTCGCCGCCCTTCAGATCCCGCGTGTATCGACAATCGGGATAGGTCGAGCACGCCAGGAACATGCCGAACCGTCCGCGGCGCCGGAGCAGCTCCGCGCCGCACTCGGGGCACGCCTCGCCGGCCGGCTCGCCCGCCTTCTCGCTCGCCATCTCCTTCTTCGCCCGCGCCAGGTCGCGCTTGAACGGCTCGTAGAACTCCCTGACGGTCTCGACCCACGTGCGCTCGCCCTCCTCGATCTTGTCGAGGTGGTCCTCCATCTGCGCCGTGAACTCGACGTCCATGATCTCCGGGAAGTACGGTTTCAGCTTGTCCGTCACCGCCATCCCGAGCTCCGTGGGCACGAGCGCCCGCCGCTCGCGGCGCACGTATCCGCGGTCGTTGATGATGGTGCCAAGGATCGAGGCGTACGTGGAGGGCCGGCCGATCCCGAGCTCCTCCAGGGCCTTGATGAGGGCAGCCTCGGTGTACCGGGGCGGCGGCTGTGTGAAGTGCTGCTTGGGCTCGAGGACTCGGAGCCGCAACACCTCGCCCTCCTGGAGCTGGGGGATCGCGCTCTCCGGGTCCTCCTCGACGGGCGCGGTCTCGTCCTCGCGGCTCTCCTCGTACACCGCGGTGAAGCCCTTGAACCGCAGCGTCGAGCCCTGCGCACGGAAGAGACAGCGCCCCGCGTCGATGTCCGCCGTCACCGTGTCGTAGACGGCGGGCATCATCTGGCTCGCCAGGAAGCGTTCCCAGATGAGCCGGTAGAGGGCGAGCTGATCCCGGCCGAGGAAGCGCGTCACGTCCTTGGGCTCGCGCCCCACGTCAGAGGGGCGGACCGCCTCGTGCGCCTCCTGCGCGCTCCCCCGTGAACGGTAGGCGGGCGGCGCGTCCGGCACGAAGTCGCGGCCGAGACGCGCCACGATCCAGCCGCGCGCCTCCTCCTGCGCCTCGCGCGCGACGCGCACCGAGTCGGTCCGCATGTAGGTGATGAGCCCGACGGGACCCTCGGTGCCGACGTCGACGCCCTCGTACAGCTGCTGGGCGATCGTCATCGTCTTCTTGGCGCTGAAGCCGAGCTTGCGGCCCGCCTCCTGCTGCAGGGTCGAGGTGATGAACGGCGGCGCCGGATTGCGTCGGCGCTCCCCGCGCGTGACCGCGCGGACGACGAAGGGGGCGCCGTCGAGCGACGCCATGAGGGCACGCGTCGCGTCCTCGTTCGGCAGCGACACCTTCTCGCCACCGACCTCTTTAAGGGTCGCGACGAACTCGGGCGGCAGCGTGGCCGCGAGCCGTGCATGGAGCGACCAGTATTCGACGGGAACGAACACCTGGATCTCGCGCTCGCGGTCCACGATCAGGCGGACCGCCACCGACTGCACCCGACCCGCCGAGAGCCCGCGCTGGACCTTGTCCCAGAGGAGCGGCGAGAGGCTGTAACCCACGAGGCGGTCGAGAACGCGACGCGCCTGCTGCGCGTCCACCTTCTTGAGGTCGATGCGCCCGGGCTTGGCGAACGCCGCTTTGACCGCGCGCTCGGTGATCTCGTTGAAGGCGATGCGGTAAACATTCTTCTTGTCGACGTCGAGCTCCTGGGCCAGGTGCCAGCCGATCGCTTCACCCTCGCGGTCGGGGTCCGTCGCCACGTAGAGAGCGTCGGCCTTCAGGGCCGCCTTCTTCAGCTCGTCGAGGACCTTCTTCTTGCTCGGTGAGACCACGTACTTCGGCTTGAAGCCCTTCTTGGGATCGACACCGAGTTGCGACTTCGGCAGATCACGCACGTGGCCCATCGATGCTTTGACGATGAAGCTCGAATTCAGATACTTCTGGATCGTCTTCACCTTCGTCGGCGATTCCACCACCACGAGCGATCGCTTTGCCACTACGTTCTCCTTGCGCGTGCGCCGACCGAGACCCATCGCTGTCCCGGAAGCTGCCGGGCCCATCCGCCCAGCTCGAGGGCCATGAGCGTCGCCGCCACGCGCGCGGGCTCGAGCCCGCCACGCGCAATCAGCCGCTCGATGTGCTGCGGCTCATCCAGCGTCAACAACGCCAGCATCCGCCCCTCGTCACTCTCCGCGCTCGGCCGCGACGGGTCGTGCGTCGTCGGCGACGACGCACGAACCATGCGACGCCACGGCTCCGGCAATTCTGACACGACGTCCTGCCAGCAAGTAATCAGTTTAGCACCGTCCTGGATGAGCCGGTTCGTTCCGCCACTCGTCGCGGAGGTGATTCTGCCTGGAACGGCGAACACTTCGCGCCCGAGATCGGCCGCGAAACCCGCGGTGATCAGGGCGCCGCTCCGCTCGGCCGCCTCGACCACGACGACGCCGAGGCTGAGTCCGGCGAGCGTGCGGTTGCGCGCGGGGAAGTGGCCGGGGAGCGCCGGCACGCCGCCCTCGAACTGCGACACGAGCGCCCCCTGCGCTTCGATCGCGCGCGCGAGCGCGCGGTTCTCCGGCGGGTACACGACGTCGATCCCACAGCCGAGGACGGCGAGCGTGCGTCCTCTCGCGCCGAGCGCGCCTCGGTGCGCCGCCGCGTCGATGCCACGCGCCAGGCCGCTCACGATCGTCACGCCGCGCGCCGCGAGCTCACCGGCCAGGCGCTCGGCCACCTCGACGCCGTACGGCGTGGCCGCGCGCGCGCCGACGATCGCGAGCGCGAGGGCGTCGTCCGCGGTGACCGTCCCGCGCACGTAAAGCGGCGGCGGCGACGGGATCGCGCCGAGCAGCGCGGGATAGTTCGGGTCCCCTGGGTGAAGCGAGCGCATGGAGTCAGCGTGGCGCAGCGGAGGCTCAGTATACCGGACGCGCGCGTCTGGTCAACGAGTCCGGGCGGATACGGTCGCTCGGCGGGCGAAGCCCCCCGAGTGAGCTAACGCTGAGCCGTGGCGTGCGTGCGAAGGAGCGCCCGCGCCGTGGCGGCGGACTCCGACTGAGGGTAGTCCCGCACCACGCGCTGCCACGTCTGTCGCGCCCGATTCGGATCGCGCAGGTTCAGGTGGCACAGGCCGATCTTCACGAGCGCCTCGGGCACCTTCCCGTAACCGAACTCGAGAACCTTCTGGAACTCGACCAGCGCCTGGCGGTAATCGTGCTGGACGTAATACGCCTCACCGATCCAGTACTGGGCGGCCCCGGCAAGCGGATGTTTCGGATATCGGGAGAGGAAGTCGAGGAGATCGAGGACCGCCTGGCCGTGCTCACGCGCTCGGAAGGTCGCCATCGCTGCGGCATACACCCTCTCGGCGCCTGGCGTCTGCGCCGCCTGCGGCTCGCGCGGGGGCCGCTCAACCGGTGGCGCGGGCCGCAGGGCCGCCGTCGGCGAGGAGCCCGGCGCGGGCGCCGACACCGGCGGCGACGCAGGGGGCGGCGCAGGCGGCTGCGCCCGTGGCGACCCGGATGATGGTTTCAACGACGAGGGCGACGGCGTCCGTGCCGGCGCGGGCGCCGGCACCGGTGGTGGCGCGGGTGGTGGCGTCGCGAGGGTCTCCACCCGCTCCCGAGTCGCGCGTACCGTCTCCTCGGTCACGCCGATGCGCGCGCCGAGTCGCGCGACCTCGTCGCTGGTCTCGCGCACGCTCGACGCCAGCTCGCGCGTGCGCGCGTCGAGCCCCTGGAGCTCGGCGTTGGTGCGGGCGATGTCGCGGACCGGACTCTCCTGGGCGGCGCGCGCGCCGTTGAGCTCGGCGCGGAGTTGGAGGAGCTCGGAGCGCAGCTGGAAGAATTCGGAGCGGAGCTGCCTCACCTCGCCCCGGGATGCGCAGCCGGTCGCGACGACGGCGATGACGGCCAGCACGGCGAGGGCGCGAGTCATCCGCGGCGACCGTAGCACGCGAATGAAAACGAAGTCAACGGCCGAGCGTGCGCGGCTCGAGCGCGCGGAGGATGATGACCTCCACCCGGTCCCCCGCCGGCACGATCGTATCCGGCGCCACCACCGCGAGGCCGTCGGCACGCACCATGGACCGGAGGATGCCCGAGCCCTGATCGCCGGTGAGCCTCGCGCCGTACTCCGTGCCGTCCCGCGCGAGCGTCACGCGCAGGTAGCCGCGCCGGCCGCCGGGGTTCGAGATCGCCTCGAGCGCTCGTGCCCAGACGCGGGGGCGGTCGATCCCGCGGCACCCCGCCATCTTCCGCAGCGCGGGGCGCACGAACAGCTCGAAGGTCACCATCGCCGACACCGGGTTGCCGGGCAGCCCGAAGACGGGCCGGCTCTCGAGTGAGCCGAACGTGATCGGTTTGCCGGGACGCATCGCGACCTTCCACAGGTGGAGCACGGCCCCGCACTTGACCAGCGCTTCACGCACGAGGTCGAGCTCACCCACCGACACGCCCGCCGACGAGACGAGCACGTCGGCCCACGCGGCCCAACGGACGCGCTCGACGATCGCCTCGAGTCGGTCCGGCACGACACCGAGGCTCACGGGTTCCGCACCCGCCTCGAGGGCCTGCGCCATGAGCGAGTAGGTGTTGGTGTTCGGGATCTGGCCCGGTCCGGGCTCGGTGCCGAGGTCGGCGAGTTCGTTGCCCGTGGAGAGCACGGCGACGCGGGGCCGACGGTGGACGCGCACGCGCGCGTGGCCCAGGGCGGCCAGGAGGCCGACCTCGGCGGCGGAGATCGTCTCGCCCGTCTCGACGACGACGTCACCCGCGCGGACATCTTCTCCCGCCGGTCGTACGAACGCGCCGCGCGCGACGGGCCGCGGGATCGCGACGCGTTCGCCGTCGGCGGTGACGTCCTCCTGCGGCACGACGGCGTCCGCCCCGGCGGGCAGCGGGGCGCCCGTGAAGATCCGCATGGCCTCCCCCGTTCGTAACGTCCGGGCGGGCAGCGACCCGGCGATGATCCGGCCGACGACCACCAGCTCCACGCCGCCCGCGCGCGTGTCGTCGGCGCGGACGGCGTAACCGTCCATCGACGAGTTGGGCCACGGCGGGAGCTCTCGGCGCGAGACGACCGGCTCGGCGAGCACGCGTCCCAGCGCCGCCGTGAGCTCCACGAGCTCGGTCCCCAGCGGACGTACGTGTGAAAGAATCTGGTCAAGCGCTTCCTCAACGGTCAGCATACGGGGCTACTGTACTACACGCTCCGTGGCCAGGCGGGGCAGGGACGGGACTGCCCTCGTCGACCACGCTAGCTCTTCTCGCCGGCGCTTCTGTCACTCACGCGTAGCCGAGTCAACCCCCAGAAGCTACGGGTCTCCGAGGGCAGTCCCGTCCCCGCCCCGCCCGATCGCGCGGCGTGGGGGGCTAGTGCCCGGTGTGTGGCAGGTTGATGACGGGCTTGAACTGGCTGAAGAACCAGCGCCGGGAGAGTACGAAGAGCGCCAAGAACCCGGCCGTGATCGCGAGGTCGCGGGCCCCGAACGGGAGCCGCGCGCTCGGGGTCACCGACGGGAAGACGACGAGGACACGCTCGAGGAAGATCGCCACGAGACCGAACACGGAGATCACGACCAGCGGCGCGTGGCGCTGCGGCGGCCGGCCCGTGAGACGCTTGAGGAGGTACGCGAACGGAATCAGCCAGCCGACGACAAACACGAGCCACGCGAGCGTGAGCCACGGCTGGGTGAAGAAGCGCGTGACGAAAAAGCGCGTCTCCACCGGGACGTTGCCGTACCAGATCACGAGGTACTGGGACCAGAAGAAGTACATCCACATGATCGACATCGCGAACTGGAGCTTCGCGACGTCCTGCACGGCGGCGGGCGGGATCGAGGCCTGTCCACGCGCATTCGCGCGGATCGTGAGGAGCGACAGCAGGCAGAACCCTATATAGAGGGTGCTGACGACGAAGTAGCCGCCGAAGAGGCCGCTGTACCACGCGGGGTCGAGCGACATCACGAGGTCGAACCCCCACAGCGAGACGCCGATGACCCAGAGGAACAGGAGGGCCACCGCGAGGCGGTTCCGCCGGGCCCGCTCGCCCGCGTCGTCGGGTGGCACCGCGTCGCGCACGAGCGCCCTCACGAGCCCGAGCGCCGTGCCGAAGAGCGCCGCCGCGCCGGCGATGGTCCGCAGCCAGAAGAAGGGCGCGTTCAGCCACGCCTGCTTCGCCACCACCGGCGTCGTCACCCACGGGTAGAGCGTCGTCTGGCCCGCGACGAGCACGAGGAACAGCACGAAGGCGGCCGGCAGGAAGCCCGCGGTCGTCAGCGCGATCCGCCGGACGCTCGGCGACCACCGCGCCTCGGTGAGCTGCATCATGGCCGCGATCGCCGGGCCGGTCACGGCGAGCCCCGACCAGAACACCAGGTTCACGAGATAGATCGACCAGACCGCCCGGGCGTCGTCCGAGCGGGCGCCACCGAGGAAGGCGACGGCGCCGGCCGCCGCGACGAGGCTCCAGAAGATCGTCATCTCTGCGCGAGGGCCCGGAGGTAGTTCACGATGTGCCACGCCTCTTCCGAGGCCAGCGCCTCTCCATACGCGGGCATCACGGCGCCGCCGGCGACGATGTAGCTGTGCCAGTACCCGTCGGTCCGCTGCTTCTGCAGCTCGGCGTTGGTCAGGTCCGGCGTGGGGATGAACTTCGTCGCCACGAGGCCGGTCGTGCCGCCCTTCGCTTCGGGTCCATGGCATGGGACGCAGAAGGTTTGAAAGCGCTCCCGGCCGACCGTGACGGACGCCCCGGAAGCCTTGATCGGGTTCGGCTGCTTGGCCGCGACGTCGCGCTGCTCCTTGGGGAGGATGAGGTCGCCGCCGCGCGGCACGATGCCCGCCGGCATCGTGAACACGCGCTCGCCGGGCACGATCCGCGGCGTCTGGGTCATGTTGTCGCTCCAGCGGACGACGACGACGGCGCCCATCACCCCGCCCGCGGCCACGACCATGAGGAGCGTGAGGAGGAAGACGTACTTCAAGCGCGCACCTCCTCCGCGCCCGCCGTTCGCAAGATCTCGCGCACGGAGGGGCTACGCCCCGGAGCGCAATGGACGGCGATGCCGAAGCGATCGTTCGTGAACCGCGGGTCGAAGCTCGCACTCGGCCGGAACCTCGGCAGCCGGCCGAGCATCACCATGCCGATCACGGTCGCGATTCCGCCGAAGAGGACCATCAGCTCGAACGCGATAATGACGAACGGTGGCAGGGACGATCCGACGATGCCTCCGGGCCCGAATTGGAAGTACTTGCCTCCGGTGACGAGCCCCCAGACGAGGGAGGTCCAGATCGTCAGGAGGAAGGCCGAGACGATGCCGGTGAGCCCGCCGATCAGCGTGAAGAGGCGCACGCGGCTCACGGGCCGGTCGCGCTCGAGGACCTCCTCGATCTCGTGCACAGGCACGGGCGTGTACACGGTCAGGTCGTGATAGCCCTTCGCCCGGAGCTCTTCCAGCGCCCGGACCGTCGTATCGACGTGGGCGAAGACGCCGACGATCGTCTCAGCGGTGGCCGGCATGCGTCTTGTCCCTCATCGGCGGCGGCAGGGTCTCCTTGACCTCGACGACCGAGAGCGACGGCATCACCCGGATGAATCCGAGGAACAGGAGGAAGAACCAGGCGAAGCTGCCGACGACGATCATCGTGTCGGTCGGGCTCGGATAGTAGATGCCCCACGTGTAGGGGTAGAAGTCGTGCCCGAGCGACGGGACGATGATGTTGAACCGCTCGAACCACATGCCGATCAGGACGAGAATCGACACCACGTAGAGCACGCTGGGGCTCGTGCGCGCCCGCTTCGAGAACAGGATCAGCGGCGAGACGCAGTTGCAGAAATACATGAGCCAGAGCGCCCACGCGTAGGTCTTCGTCACCTTCCAGAAGAGCGAGGCCTTCTCGATGTCGTCGCCGCTGTAGAGCGAGGTGAAGATCTCGCACACGTAGAAGTAGGTCAGCAGCAGGCCCGTCACGAGGATGAGCTTGCCCATCGCGTCGAGGTGCTTCTCCTGGATGTAGGCGTGGAGCCCGAAGAAGTGGCGCATCGGAAGGATGAGGATCAGCACCATCGCGAAGCCCGAGAAGATGGCGCCGTCCACGAAGAACGGCGCGAACAGCGTCGAGTGCCAGCCGGGGACGAGGGCCATCGCGAAGTCCCAGGACACCACGCTGTGGACCGACAGGACGAGCGGCGTCGCGAGCGACGCCAGCAGCCCGTAGGCGCGCCGGTAGTGGCGCCACTGCGAGTCGGCGCCCTCCCAGCCGAGCGCCAGCATGGCGTAGATCCGCCGCCGCCAGCCGCTGGACACGTCGCGGAGCGCGGCGATGTCGGGGATCAGACCGACGATGAAGAACACGGTGCTGATCGAAAGGTACGTCGAGATCGCGAACACGTCCCAGACGAGCGGCGAGCGGAAGTTCGGCCAGAGGGACCGCTGGTTCGGGTACGGCAGGAGGTAGTAGGCGAACCACATCCGCCCGGCGTGGATCAGCGGGAAGAGCCCCGCGGTCATGACGGCGAAGATCGTCATCGCCTCCGCCGCGCGGTAGATCGACGTCCGCCACCGCGCCCGGAAGAGGTAGAGGATCGCGGAGATCAGCGTGCCGGCGTGCCCGATACCGATCCAGAACACGAAGCTCGTGATGTACATCGCCCACATCTGGGGCACGCGCTTCCCCGCCATTCCCATGCCCCACCAGACCTGGCCGGCCCAGGCGAGGATGCCCGCGGTGAGGATGAGGGCGACGACGCTCATCCACGAGAAGTAGAGGTTGCCCGGCGGCTCGAGCGTCCGGGCGACGTCGCGGGTGACGTCGGCGAACGTGGGGGACGTGATGCGGGTGTCGCTCATCACCCTACGCGTGCTCACGGACGACTTTCCTGAGATAGGTCACGGACGGACGCGTCCCGACCTCCTCCAGGACGTGGTAGGCGCGCGGCGAGCGTACGAGCTTCGCCACCGCGCTCGGCTCGTCCTTGAGATTGCCGAACGTGATCGCGCGCGTCGGGCAGGTCTGCTGGCACGCGGTGAGGATGTCGCCGTCCTTCACCGTGCGCTTCTCGTCACGCGCGTGGTCCTTGCCCGCGATGATGCGCTGCAGGCACATCGTGCACTTCTCCATCACGCCGAGCTGACGGACCGTCACGTCGGGGTTCAGCTGCACCTCGAGCGGCGTCGGGATCTCCCACTGGAACCAGTTGAAGCGACGCACGTGGTACGGGCAGTTGTTGCCGCAGTACCGCGTCCCCACACAGCGGTTGTAGACCTGCGCGTTCAGCCCCTCTTCCGTCCGGTACGCCGCGAAGACGGGACAGACCGGCTCGCACGGCGCGACTTCACAATGCTGGCAGAGCATCGGCAGGAAGAGGTTCGTGGGGTGCTCCGCCTTCCCCTCCGCCCAGCGTTCGACGCGGAGCCAGTGCATCCCCCGCCCGTATGCGGCCTGCGCTCGGCCGACGACGGCGACGTTGTTCTCGACCTGACACGCGACCACGCACGCCTGGCAGCCGACGCACGCGTCGACGTCGATCGCCATGCCCCAGCGGTACCCGGGGTACCGCTGATCGGGGTACATGCTCGGGTGGGCCTCGTGGTCTTCCCGGCCGCGGAGCGCCTGCTCGCGCGCGGCCCGCAGGTCCATGGCCTGCGCGAGCTCTCGGCCCTCCTGGTCGTGCGTCGCCTGGAGGATCGCGAGCGGATGCCGGGCGCCCGTCCGGGCGAGCGTCACGCGGACGCCGAGGTACGCGGGGCCGCCGGACCCGGTCTCGGCGGAGGCGCCGAGCAACGCCACCGGGTTGAGCGTCCCGGCGGGCGCCGCCACGTAGCGCGGGACGTGATAGGGCGCGTAGCGATGGCCGACGGGAACGGCGACCGTCCGTGGATGGAGCGTCGGCGAGACGTACGCGGGGAGCTCGATCGAGCCGTGCGGCGACGTCAGCCTGACCACGTCGCCGCGGGCGATGCCGAGCTTCGCCGCCGTCTCCGCCGCGATCTCCACCCACGGATCCCACACCGCCTGGGTCATCGTGTCCGGCGCTTCCTGGAGCCACGCGTGACTGGCGCCACGGCCGTCGTAGAACCGGAGCGACGGGTAGGCGAGGAGCGTGAACCCATCGGCGTCGCCCGCGAGCGTGGGAGGCGTCACGTCCACCCGAGCCACGCGCGCGTTCACGACGACCGGCGCCGGCTCCTTCCAGACGCCGCCCCGCCGGAGCGCCGCCGCCCACTCGCCCGGCACGAGGGGCTCCCACATCGCTTTCAGGTACTGCTCGAAGGTCGCCCAGGGCAGCGGCCCCTTCCCCGCCTCGCTCCGGAGCACTGCGCGGGCGATCGCGAGGAGGGTGTCGCCCATCGGCCGCGAGTCGCGCACGGGCGACATCGTGGGCTGCATGAGCCCGGTGACGCCCTCACGGGGCGAGTAGTCGCCCCACGACTCGAGCCAGTGCGTGTCGGGCAGCACGACGTGGGCGAGCGCCGTCGTCTCGTCGGGCTGGTTGGCCAGGCTCACGACGAGCCCCACCTTCTTCACGGCGTCGGCGAACCGGAGACCGCCCGGGAGCGTGTACGCGGGGTTGACGCCGCTGCCCAGCAGCAGCACCTCGATCTCCCCTCTCGCCATCGCGTCGACGAGCCGGACCATTTCTGCGTACGGCGTCACCTTGCCGAACGCGGAATCGGGGCCGAAGCGCACGGTCTTGCCGACGTTGCCCGCGGCCGCATTCAGGAGGTTGATGGCGACGAGGGTCGCCGTCGCGTTCGAGCCCGTCACGGCCACCCCTCCGCCGACGGCGAGACCGGGCCGGGCGTGGGCGAACACCTCCGCAAGGTGCACGATCGTTTCGACGGGAACGCCGCTGTCGGCCGCGACCTTCGTCACGTCGATCGCCGCCACCGCCTCCGCGAAGCGACGGTCGACGAGCCGCTCGTCGACCATCACCTTGAGGATCGCGAGCGCCAGCAGCCCTTCGGTCCCGGGCGCGTTCCGCACCCACTCGTCGGCGTTCGACGCGGTCAGCGACTGCCGCGGCTCGACGTGGATGAAGGTGGACGCGCGCCCGTCGCGGAACGTGTGCATCCGCGCGAAGGTTCGTGCATAGTTCACGTTCGACAGCCACGTCTCGAGGAAGTCGGCGCCGAAGGAGAGCAGAACCTCCGCGTCCTCGAAGGCGTAGTACGGGATCCCGTCGCGCCCGAACGTGATCCGGTTCGCCGCGCGGAGCGCCTCGTACCCGAACGGCTCGAACGTCACGCGTGGTCGCGTACCGAGCGCTTGCGTCCACCGGTCGACCAGCGCGCCCAGACGCGAGTGCTCGAGCTGGGTCACGACCGCGATCGCCTGCCCCTTCGCGGCGCTCCGGAGCTCCGTGAGCTTGTCCACGACGACCTTCTGCGCGACGTCCCACGGCACCGGCTTGAGCGTGGCGCCGTCGCGGAGGCGCGGACCGGCGAAGCGGTCCGGATGGTAGAGCCCCTGGAGCGCCGCCTGGCCGCGCGCGCACAACGCGCCCTGGTTGACGGGGTGGTCGGGGTTCCCCTCGAGCTTCACGACGCGACCCTCGCGGTTCCGCGCGATAACCCCGCATCCGGCGGGGCACTCACGACACACGGTCGCGAACCACGCGGCGACACCCGGGACGATCTGCTCGTTCGGCACGACGAGCGGCAGGATGGTCTCGGTCGTCCGCTGGCAGCCGGTCGCGGCCGCGGTGGCCCCGCCCGCCGCGACGACCCGGAAGAAGTCTCGTCGGTTCATCATTTATCGGAGCTCCAGCTCGCGTCAGGGCGAGGGTGGCGAGTCACGGGCACGTCCGGCTCCGTCCGCTCAATGGTGGCAGGTGACGCAGTCGAGCGGCGCGTGCGTGTCCGCCGTCGCGTTCTGCCGCCGGTGGCAGTCGATGCACCAGCCCATCGTGAGCGGCGGCGGCGCCGGCCGGAGCCCCACCAGGTTCAGCAGGTCGTTCGTCAGGCGCGGGCCGGTCACGGCGCCGAAGGTCGTCATCGTCTCGACGGGCCCGTGGCACGTCTGGCACTTCACGTTTGCGCGCAGGTGCGCCTTGTGCGGGAAATAGGTGAACTCCGGTAGCTTGTTCACGCGGACCCACGGGATGGGCTCTCCCCGCGCGTAGTACTCCGCCAGCTTCTTCACCTCCGGCAGCGCCGCGCCCGCGATCTTGTGGCAGCCCATGCAGCGTGCGACCGAGGGCAGGCCCGCGTACTCCGAGCGCCGCGCATCGCTGTGGCAGTACTGGCAGTCGATCTTGTACGTCTGCACGTGCAGGCTGTGCGGGAAGTTGATCGGCTGGATCGAAGGCTTCGCGGCTGCCGGCTGCCGGCTCCAGGACGAGACCGCCAGGAAGACCAGAATGGCGAGGAGCACAAGCCCCAGCGCTCCCACGCCCGCCCTTGCGCCCATCGGCAGTCGATCGCCCTCCGGGGGATTGAGTGATGCTTGTGAAGCCTATCACCCACCCCACACGGGGTCAACGTTTTCGCGGGTTCAGCGCGGAAGCGACGCGAGGGCGTCGGCGGCCGCCAGAGCCGCGAGCTCGACGTCGGCCTCCGTGTGGGCGAGCGAGACGAACGCCGCCTCGAACTGCGAGGGCGCCAGGAAGACGCCACGCTCGCACATCGCGTGGAAGTAGCGGGCGTAGCGCACGGTGTCGGCCCGCTTCGCCGACGCATAGTCGGTGACCGGGCCGTCGCAGAAGAACGCGGTGAGCATCGAGCCGACGCGGTTGACCGTGAGGGCGATGGACGCCTTCCGGGCGCCCTCTCGGAGCCCGCGCTCGAGGCCGGCGCCGCGTGCGTCGAGCGTCGCGTACACGTTCTCCTGGCTGAGCTCGCGGAGAGTCGCCAGGCCGGCGGCGACGGCGAGCGGGTTGCCCGACAGCGTTCCCGCCTGATACACGGAGCCGAGCGGCGCCACCTGAGCCATGAGCTGCCGCGCGCCGCCGTACGCGCCGACCGGCAGCCCGCCGCCGATGATCTTGCCGAGGCACGTGAGGTCGGGACGGACGCCGTAGAGCGCCTGGGCGCCGCCGTACGCCACGCGGAATCCCGTAATGACCTCGTCGAAGATCAGGAGGGCGCCGTGCGCGTGCGTGATCTCGCGTAGCCCCTCGAGGAAGCCCGGGAGCGGTGCCACGACGCCCATGTTGCCCGCGACTGGCTCGACGATCACCGCGGCGATCGCGTCGCCGCGCGCGCGGAAGAGCGCCCGGACGGCGTCGAGATCGTTGAACGGCGCCGTCAGGGTGAGCGCGGCGAGCGGCGCGGGAACACCGGCCGAATCTGGGATCGAGAACGTCGCGCCGCCCGACCCGGCCTTCACGAGAAGACTGTCGGCGTGGCCGTGGTAGCAGCCGTCGAACTTGACCAGGAGCGGGCGGCCCGTCGCGCCGCGGGCGACGCGGATCGCGCTCATCGCGGCCTCCGTTCCGGAGCTGACCAGGCGGACCAGCTCGATCGACGAGTAGGCGGCGGTGATCGCCTCCGCCATCTCGACCTCGAGCGGCGTCGGCGCACCGTAGCTCGTCCCGCGCCGTGCGGCCTCACTGATCGCCTCGACCACCACCTTCGGTGCGTGCCCCAGGATGAGCGGCCCCCACGAGCCGAGAAAGTCCAGGTACGAGCGTCCGTCCACGTCCCAGATGCGCGCGCCCTCGCCGCGCGCGACGAAGAAGGGCTCGCCGCCGACGCCCCGGAACGCGCGCACGGGACTGTTCACGCCGCCGGGGATGAGCCGCGTCGCCGCCTCGAAGAGCCGTTTCGAATCGGTCACGTCGCGTGTCTCCCGGAGCTCGGCTCCGATACCTCGACGGCGACCGGGAGGAAGTCGCCCCGCGCGGCGTCCCAGCGGAAGGCGGCCACGGACTCCACTCGCCCGCGCACCACCGACGTGACCAGGTAGGCGGCGTCCGGATACGCGGGCGCGTCCCCGATGAGCGCCTGTCGCTTGTCCGTGTCGGAGAAGTACGCGCCCGCGTCGACGTGGGAGTGATAGATCACCGCGACCGTGAACCCATCGCCCTCCAGGCGCCCGATGCGTAGGAGGTCGGCGGGGTCGATATAGTACGCGGTCCGCGCGTCGCGCGGGTGGCGCACCGGGTCCTTGGCGTGGAGATCGTTCTGCGCGTTGCGGCACCGCACGAGGCGCCGCTCGGCGCCCCGTACGACGATCACACCGCACGACTCGTGCGGGTACTCCTCGATCGCCTGGCCGCGGATCGTCGTGAGCTCCTCCGGCGTGACGATCACCGCCCGCCCGCCAGGGCGGGGATGATCGCCACCTCGTCGCCGTCCTTGAGCGGCGTCGCGAGCCCCTCGAGCGAATCGATCGCCTCGCTGTTCACGAAGATGTTGACGTGGTGGTGCACCTCACCGTCCTCGGTGCGCACGAGCCCCTTGAGGCCCGTGTACGCGCCCTCGAGCTCGTCGAGGAGCCCGCCCACAGTCTTCGCCGACGCCTCGAGGCGATCCCGGTTGTTCGTCGCCCGCCGGAACGGCGTCGGGATATACACGGTCACGGCCATACGATCCTCCTGCCTGACTCGTCAACGTTGGGGGGAGCGACGCCGCTCCCCCCCAACACCCCCCACCGATCATCCGCAGCGGCATAGCCCGCAATCCGATTGCGCCGCTCACTCAGGCTCGCCTCGGGCGTCGGACGCCCTGCGGCTTCGCACCGCCACGCCGGCGCTCGAACCGCCGCAAGTCCGACGCGCTCCCGAGCACGTTCACAGACTCGCCGCGCGGCGCGCGTCGCCGAGCCTCCGCGGCCGCCGCTCGGCTCGTACTACCCGTTCACAGACTCGCCGCGCGGCGCGCGTCGCCGAGCCTCCGCGGCCGCCGCTCGGCTCGTACTACCCGTTCACAGACTCGCCGCGCGGCGCGCGTCGCCGAGCCTCCGCGGCCGCCGCTCGGCTCGTACTACCCTTGACTCAAGTATCGCTCGCCGGTGTCGGGGAGCACGGTCACCACGAGCTGTTCGGGGTGGAGCTCCGCAGCGACGGCGCACGCGCCGAACGCGGCGGCGCCCGCGGAGACGCCCACGAGCAGGCCCTCCTCGCGCGCGAGCCGTCGCGACCACGCGATCGCGTCCTCGTCGCGGACCACGACGATCCGGTCGATCACGCTCCGGTTCAGGACACCGGGCACGAAGGACGCGCCGATCCCCTGGATCGCATGGGGCCGCGCCCTGCCCCCCGAGAGCACGGGCGACTTCGCCGGCTCGACGGCGATCACGCGAACACCGGGCACTTTCTGCTTGAGCACCTCGCCGACCCCGGTCACCGTGCCCCCGGTCCCGACGCCCGCGACGAATGCGTCGAGGTGCCCGCCGACGGCCTCGAGAATCTCCAGCGCCGTGGTGCGCCGATGAGCTTCGGGGTTCGCCGGGTTCTCGAACTGCTGGGGCATGAAGTACTCCGGGTGCTCGCGGCAGAGCTCCTGGGCCGCGTACACCGCGCCGGTCATACCCTCGATCGCGGGCGTCAGGTGGAGCTCGGCGCCGAACCGCGCCAGGAGCCGCTGGCGCTCCACGCTCATGTCATCGGGCATCGTGAGAATGAGCCGATAGCCCTTCACCGCGGCGGCCATGGCGAGCCCGATGCCCGTGTTGCCGCTGGTCGGCTCGACGATCGTCGAGCCCGGTTTGAGACGGCCCTGCTGCTCCGCGGTCTCGAGCATCGCCACGGCGATCCGGTCCTTGACGCTCCCGCCTGGATTCACCGACTCGAGCTTGGCGAGGACGCTCGCGCCGCCCGGCTTCGGGAGCCGGTTCAGGCGGACAATCGGCGTGTGCCCGATCAACTCCAGCACGGACGCCGCGACTTTCGGTCGCGGCGTCATATGTGGTACATCGCGCGCACGGCACTACGGCGCGCCCGCGCGCGGGCCGCGAGGTCGCCGAAGGTCATGCGGTCGACGACCTCCGAGACCGCCCTGCCGATCTGCTCCCAGAGCTCGCCGAGCTCGTACGTCTCGTCGCCGTTCCGCCCTCCCGTCCGCCGGCGCGCCTCGAGCGGCGCCTGGGAACCTTCGACGGCGCGCAACACGTCCCCCACGCTGATCTCCTCGGCTGGTCGCGTCAGGTGGTAGCCACCCGAGGCGCCCCGCTTCGAGCCGAGCAGCCCGGCGCGCTTCAGCGCCAGCAGGACGTGCTCCAGATACCGCTGCGGAATCGCCTGCCGCACAGCGATGTCCTGGATCGGCACGAGCCCGTCCCCGCTGCGGAGCGCCAGATCGAGCACCGCCTTGATCGCGTACTCGCCCTTCGCCGAGATTCGCATGGTCAGGGCGCCGTCCCACTACCGCGCACTGCCGCGCTCCAAGAGCCGCGCCGCCTCACGCGCGAAGTAGGTGATCACCATATCGGCACCCGCCCGGCGGATCGCGACGAGGGCTTCCAGCATGGCGCGCTCCTCGTCGAGCCACCCGAGGCGGCCCGCCGCCCGGATCATGGCGTACTCACCGGAGACCGAGTAGGCCGCGAGGGGCACGCCGAACTCCGCCTTCGCACGCGAGATGATGTCGAGGTACGGCAGCGCGGGCTTGACCATGACGATGTCCGCGCCCTCGTCGAGATCGAGCGCGATCTCGCGCAGGGCCTCCAGCGCGTTGGCCGGGTCCATCTGATACGAGCGCCGGTCACCGAATTGCGGCGCCGAGTCGGCAGCCTCTCGGAACGGTCCGTAGAAGCTCGACGCGTACTTCGCCGAGTAGGCCAGGATGGGCGTGTCGGTGAGGTTCGCCTCGTCGAGCGCCTCGCGGATCGCAGCCACGCGGCCGTCCATCATGTCCGACGGCGCGACCATGTCCGCGCCTGCCTCGGCCTGCGAGACCGCAACCCGCGCGAGCAGCTCGAGCGTCGGATCGTTGCGGATGCTGCCGCCCTCGACGATGCCGCAGTGGCCGTGGCTCGTGTACTGGCAGAGGCACACGTCGGTGACGATCAGGAGGTCCGGGACGACGTCCTTCACGGCGCGGACCGCCTGCTGGACGATGCCGTCCTCGGCGTAGGCCTCGGAGCCGCGCGGGTCCTTCTCCGCCGGCACGCCGAAGAGGAGCACCGCGGGGATCCCCATCCCCGCCGCGTCCTTGACCTCCTTTACCAGCTCGTCGATGGACAGGCGAAACTGCCCCGGCATCGACGCGATCGGCTCGCGGACGCCGCGCCCGTGGACCGCGAAGAGCGGGTAGACCAGGTCGTCGACGGCCAACACCGTCTCACGCACGAGCGTGCGCAGCAGGGGCTTCTCCCTGAGCCGCCTCGGGCGGAACATCGGATGCGCCATCACGCACTCCTCCCGCTCCGGCGCCCCGCGCGTGTCGGGACCCGGGCAAAGTAGTCGGCGAGCGCCCGCGCGAGCGCCGGAATCGTGTACTCGCTCGGCATGACGTCGGTCGTCAGACCGTACTCCGCCGCGGTGGCCGCGGTGATCGGGCCGATGGAGGCGATGGTCACACGGCCGCGCCAGGCGCGGCGCTCCTCCTCGGTGAAGAGCTCGGCGAAGTTGCGCGCGGTGGAGGAGCTGGTGAACGTCACGGCGTCGATGGCGCCCGCGGCAAGCGCCTCGCGCAGGCGGCCCGCACCGTTCTCGACGCGCCGGGTCTGGTAGGCCGGCACCTCGGTCACCGAGGCCCCGAGCCGTCGCAGCTCGACCACCAGCACGTCGCGCGTCTCCTTCGCGCGCGGCAGCAGCACCCGGTCGCCCGGCGCCACCGCCCCCCGTAGCCGCTCCACCAGCGCCTCGGCGCGGTACTCGTCGGGGACCACCTCCACGCGCACGCCGTGCTCGGCGAGCGCCTCGGCCGTCGCCGGGCCGATCGCGGCGACGCGCCTCCGGGCGACAGCCATCCAGCCGAGCCCCCGTGAGGAGAGCCGCCGGTCCACCATCACGACACCGTTCACACTCGTGAAGATTATCCAGGCGAACGCATCGAGCGCGTCGAGCGCCGCGTCGAGCGGCTCCCAGGACTGGGGCGGCTCGATCGCGATCGTCGGCGCCCGCAGCACGCGCGCGCCGGCCTCCTCGAGGAGCTGCACGAAGCGCTGGGCCTGGGGGGCCGCCCGCGTGACGACGATCGTCCGCCGCTCGAGCGGGCGCGCTCCGCCGACCCGCGTCAGCCTATTCACGTCACACCCGGAGCGCGGTCACGGCGGCCGCGCCTTGGGCGAGCAGCGTCTCGGCCAGGCGCCGCCCCAGCGCCTCGCTCTCCTGCGGCGCCCCGCTCTCCGCGCCGCGAAGCACCTGCCGGCCGTCCTCGCTCCCCACGAACGCCGTCATCCTCAGGCAGGCTCCGTCCAGCACCGCGTGGGCGGCCATCGGCGTGTTGCACGAGGCGCCGAGCCGGCCGAGGTACGCGCGCTCGGCGAGCGCGCAGACCCGCGTGGGCCCATCGTCGATGCGATCGATCCAGGCACGCGTCGTGCGGTCGGCGGCGCGCACCTCGACCGCGACGATCCCCTGCCCCACGGCTGGCACGAAGACCGTCGGGTCCAGCGGCTGCGCGTGCTGGGGCTTGAGCCCGAGGCGGGAGAGCCCCGCGGCGGCGAGGATCACGGCGTCCCAGGGTCCGCCCTCGAGCTTCCTCACGCGCGTCTCCACGTTGCCCCGGATCGGCTCGACGACGAGGTCGGGCCGGAGCGCCAACGCCAGGGCCCGCCGGCGCGGGCTCGACGTTCCGACGACCGCGCCCACCGGCAAGTCCTCGAAGGACGCCCCCGACCGGCTCACGAGGACGTCACGCGGATCCTCGCGTTCGGCGAACGCCGCCAGCGTGAGCCCCGCCGGCAATTCGGCGGGGAGATCCTTGAGGCTGTGGACCGCGCCGTCGATCAACCCTTCGCGCAGCGCCTCCTCGATCTCCCGCACGAACAGGCCCTTGCCCCCGATGGCGGCCAGACTGGCGTCGACCCTCCGGTCGCCCTCGGTCCGGATCGGGACGATCTCGACGTCGACCCCGAGCGTCCCCAGACGTGCGGCCACCGCTCGGGCCTGTACCAGCGCGAGCGGGCTTCCCCGCGTCCCGAGCTTCATTGGACCGAGTGCCTCGGGGCCGGCATACGGCGTGGGTGGCGTGCTGTGGGTACGGCGTGGCTCCGTGCCGCCAATGCCCATTGCATCATCGTCACCCGCCTCACCATCACGTCAAGAGCCCGCGCGCTCATTTTCTGCCGAGGCCGAAGAGCTCGTGGACGAGCTCCAGCCACGAGCGGCTCGAGCCCGCGCGCGAGGATTCGCGCAGCTTGCTGATCGGCGCGTGCAAGATCTTGTTCACGATCGCCGACGAGAGCCCCTCGATCGCCTCGCGCGTCTCGGCCGTCGCGCCCGGGAGCCGCGCCAGCGCCTTCTTCACCTCGCCGACACGAATCTCCTCGAGCCGCTCGCGCAGCGAGACGATCGTCGGGATCACCTCGACGTCGCCCTGGCGGGCGAGGAACTTCGCCACCTCGCGCTCGACCAGCACCTCGGCGCGCTGCGCCTCCCGGAGGCGCTCGCGCAGGTTCGCCTCGACGACCTGTTTCAGGTCGTCGATGTCGTAGCAGTACACGTTGTCGAGCGTGTTCGCGCTGCCCTCGACGTCACGCGGCACCGCGATGTCGATGAAGAACAACGGCCGCGCGCGCCGACCGTGCATGACCCGCTGGACCATCGCGCGCGTGACAATCGGCTCGGGGGCGCCCGTCGAGGTGATCACGATGTCCACCCCGGCGAGCGCCACCTCGAGCTCGGCGAACGGCACCGCCGCGCCCGAGAGCGCCCGCGCCATCTCCTGGGCGCGCTGCCACGTCCGGTTGGCGACGTAGATCGGGAACGCGCCCTGCTCGACCAGGTGACGCGCCGCCAGCTCGCCCATCTTACCGGCGCCCACGAGGAGGACGGCCCGGCCGCCGAGCCCCGCGAAGATCTTCTTCGCAAGCTCGACGGCGGCGAACGAGACCGACACCGCATGGCGGGCGATCTCCGTCTCACTCCGGACCTTCTTGCCGACGGCGAACGCCTGAGTGAAGAGCGTGTGCAGCGCCGGCCCGACGGTCTCGCACCCCTGCGCGAGGGCGAACGCGTCCTTCACCTGACCCAGGATCTGAGGTTCGCCGATCAGCATCGAGTCGAGGCTCGCGGCGACCCGGAAGGCGTGGTGCACGGCAGCGTCGTCGACGTGCGTGTACAGGAGCGGCTCGACCGACGCATGGCTGACGCCGCGGTAGCGGCAGAGCTGGCGGAACACGACCGCCCGCGCCTCGCCCGGCGCCTCGGCGACCCCGTAGACCTCGACGCGGTTGCACGTGGAAAGGATCAGCGTCTCCTGCACCACGCCCGTGGCGGCGATGTCGCGCAGGAGCTCGCGGAGCTTGTCCTCCTCCACGGCGAGCTGCTCGCGTAGCTCGACGGGCGCGTTCTTGTGCGAGAGCCCGGCGACGAACAGCGCCATCTACGCTCCCCTTATTGCGACGTCCTTCGGCGTCATCTAGGAGCCGTGTCTCCCGGGCAGGAACATCCCCGCGCCCAGCGTGAGCACGAGGGCGGCGAAGCCGATGATCGCGAAGTACGCCGCGCGCCGCCCGTGCCAGCCCGCCGCCGCCCGCCCCGCGAGGGTCCCCGCGTAGATCGTCCAGGCGACGAACGACAGGAGCGCGAGCGGATCGTAGGCGAAGACGCTCCCCCACGCACGGCCGGCCCAGAGGACGCCCAGAATCAGGCCCGTGGTGAGGAACGGGAATCCGAGCGCGAGGGTGCGATAGGTCAGACGGTCCAGCGTCTCGAGATCCGGCAGCCGGTAGTAGAGCTTGCCGGGACGCTTCGCCTTCAGTTGGCGCTCCTGAAGCACGTACATCAACGCACCGGCGAAGTTCAGGACGAACGCCGCAATTCCGAGGAGGACCAGCCCGATGTGTACCCAGATCCAAGCGCTGCCGAGCGCCCGCTCGATCCCGGGGATGGCGAGCGGTCGGGTCGTCGCCGAGTTGATGCCGAACACGAGGACGACCGGCAGGACGAACGCGCCGAGGACCTTGACGCCGTACTGGCGCTCCGCCCAGAGTGCCCACAGCACCGCGACCCACACGGCCACCGATACGGCCTCGCTGAGGCTGCCGAGCGGCGGCCGGCCGAGCCGGAAGGCAACACCGAGAAGCGCCACGGTGTGGAGGACCCAGCCGGCGATCGTCGCGACGGAGGCGAGGCGATGGAGCCACTCCTCCCGCTGGACCAGATAAGCGAGCGATAGCCCCGTCGCGGCGATATAGCCGAAAATCGCTAGATCGAGCAGAGTTGGGTACATGGCGTCAAAAACGTTAAATCCAGCGAGAGTTTACCACATTTCCGATGCTGATTTGCCCCACCGCGAGTCAGATGCGGCGCGCGAGCTGGATCAGTGAGGCGATGGGGCGCCAGTACCCCGCGCGAAGGGCGACCATGTCGAAGTGTGGTGAGCCCCAGTCTTCAACGAGCGCCGGACCGGCGTTCCAGCGGATCCGCCGGTCGAGCTCCTTGACGTACGCCTTGCACTGCCGGCACGCGGAGATGAAGTAGCCTTCCTCCTTCTCTTCGGCCTCCAGACGAACGAGGTCCTTCGCGGCCTGCGCACCGCAGAACGGGCAACGCAGGCGAGGAAAGACCCAGGCCCCACCGCACATGTGGCACGCGAGCCGACGCCGGCCGGTGTCGGTGAGGTCACCGAACCCCGGCGGCGCGCCGCAGAAGGGACAGACGCCGAGATCCCACGTCCTCTCGGTGAGATGGATCCGGCATCCGGAGAAGTACCGATCGAGCGCTGGACGTAGTGCGCCGCACGCCAGGAAGCTTACCGACTCGGCACGAACACCGAGGTCCGCCGGCAGCGAGGCAAGCCCGATGCGCCCCGGCGCCGAAAGCAACGCAGCTGGACCGATCTCGCCTCGGTCCCACGCCGCGGCGAGCCTCCCCAATGCCTCCTCGGCCTCACCGACCGCCGCCAGAAATCCGAGAGACGACCCAAGGAGATCCTCTATATCTTGCGGGATGATGGCTGGTAATGCCTCAGAGACCAGTGGAACCCCTCGCCGCCAGCGCTCGTCGCATTCGGCGGCCGTCCAGGTGAGCGGCGTCACCCGCTCCGCCGGCCACCGTGCCCAGGCGTCCAGCACCGGGAGGTACGCCGACAACGGCTCGCGGAAAGTCGGCCGGCGCGCCAGGAGGTCGCGCCACTCCTCGAGCAGCTTCGAGTAGGAGCTCAGGTCGCCTGACCGGCGGCGATGATCACGTACTTGACGGCGAACCCACCCACCAGGATGAGAAGGGACATGAGCGCCGTGATGGCCGGTGCCGTCTTCCGGACGACGCCCGCGAACTGGAGCGCCAACGGCACCACGATCCCGATGACGACGGCCCCGAGCCAGAACGGGACGCCATACGATCCGGCAATGAGCTGTGCCAGCGCCCGGGCGATCCCGGCGGAACCCGTCGTGGAGACCGTCAGCACGAACAGCGCCAGCGCGGCGAGTTGGACGATCAACGCGAACGCGGTGAACCGCATGAGCCGGGCGAGCGCATCGCCTCGCTGGCCGCCGAGCACGCTCAGGACGAGCGCGATCGCCGCGCCGCCCGTCGAGGCGCCGACCGCGAGGAACAGGGCGCCCAGCCAGTGGGCACCGACGAACAGCGGTCGGGCCGTGGCGCCGAGGAGGACCCCGGGGTAGGCGGCGAGGAAGAACGCAAAGAACCCGCCGATCACGCCAACGACGACGCGGAGCGTCCGCATGCTCCGGCCTCCCCGGTGCTCGAGGAAGACGTCCAGCGCCGCCAGGAACGCGAAGAGGCTGAATCCCAGCAACGCCCACGCGCCCGCGTTCATGGGGGAGAAGGGCTTGAGGTGGAACGGGCCGACGGTGACGGCGTCCATGCCGATGGCGAGCGACGGCTTGGACACCATCAGCATGTGGAGGAAGCGCGTCGGGACGCCGAGGTCCACGGTCAAGAGGATCGGCCCGGGGGTCACCGCAAGAAAGGCGATGTAATACCCGATCCGGACGACGTCCCGATACCGTTCGCCGTCGAGGAGATTGGCGATCGTGGCGATCACGAAGGCCCCACCGGCGATCCCACCGAGGAAGAAGTAGACATCGATCAGCGCCGGCCAGTCCGCGCTCTTGAGGAGACCGGGCTCCACGTTACGCGCCCCCCTGTCCGCCCCGTCCCCTGAAGGCGACCAGCCCGCCCAGCGCGACGACCAGGGCGGATCCGATCGACAGGAGCGAGTCGACGACGACGTTGCGCTGGGGGAGCTTGGGCTTCTCCGGCAGCCCGTAGACCGACGGCTTGCCGAGGAGCAGGAAGAACGCGTTGAGACCGCCCAGGTCACCGCTCGAGTCCTCGCCGTAGAGCTGGGCGTCCTTGTAGCCGAGCGTCTTGAGCTCGTCGATCCGCTTCTTGGCGACGACCGCCAGATCGTCGCGGAAGCCGAACTTGATCGACTGGGTCGGGCACGCCTTGGCGCAGGCCGGTCCGAGGCCGTTGTGGATCCGGTCGTTGCAGAACGTGCACTTCGTCGCGGTGCCGGTGTCGTGGTTGAACGCGACGACGCCGAACGGACACGCGGAGACGCAGTACCGGCAGCCGTTGCAGATGTCCTGGTTGATGTTGACGGTCCCGTACTCGGTCCGATAGATCGCGCCCGTCGGGCACGCCTCGAGACAGCCGGCCTGGGCGCAGTGTTTGCACACATCGGACATCATGTGCCACTGCTTGATCTGTCCCTTGTCGTCGGTCTCCTCGAAGAACCGCACGAGCCGGTAGCTCTTGTCCGTGAAGTGGTGATGGTTCTGGTACGTTCCCGTCCACTCCGGCTCCTCGGGCGCGAGCTGGTTCCACTGCTTGCAAGCGACCTGGCAGGCGCGGCACCCGATGCACAGCGAGACATCCGTGAACATCGCGAGCGTGCGTGCCATCGCTACGCCTCCTTCCTGACGTTGCAGAGGAGGGCTTTCGACTCCTGGATGAACGTGGTCGGGTCGCCGAGGCTGGCGACCAGGTCGTTCGTGATGTCACCCCGCGCGGACTTCATGACGCCCTGATAGCCCCAGTGCCACGGGATGCCCACCTGGTAGACCTTCTTGTCGTTGATCATGAACGGCTTGATCCGCTCGGTGACGAGCGCGCGCACCCTGATCTTCGCGCGGGGCGTCTCGACGGTGACCATGTCACCGTTCTGGATTCCGAGCTCCTTGGCCATCTCGGGCCCGATCTCCGCGAAGTGCCCGTAGAAGAGCTCGGAGAGCCACGGCACGTGCCGCGACATACCGGCCGCGTGGTGCTCGGTGAGCCGGTAGGTGGTCAGGATGTAGGGGTACCGGTCGGGCGTGCCGAGCTTGTTCAGGTCCCCGACGTTGTAGACCTTGGCCACGGGGTTGTTCTGGACCTTCGACAGGAGATTGTGTGTCGGCGACTCGAACGGCTCGTAGTGCTCGGGGAACGGGCCGTCCACGATCGACGCGAAGAACTGGCCGAGGCCGTGCGGGTTCATGATGAAGGCGTCCGTCCCGCTGACCCCCTTGAACGGGCCGTCCTTCGCCCGCGGGGCGTCCGGCGCCATCGTCCCCGGGAAGTCGGGCACGTCGTTGCCGACCCACTTCTTCTGCTCGGCGTCCCACCAGATGAGCTTCTTCTTCTCGCTCCACGGCTTGCCCGAGGGATCGGCCGAGGCGCGATTGTAGATGATCCGCCGGTTCGCCGGCCACACGAAGCCCCACCCGTGGGCGAGATAGTCCCCGGCCTTCGCCTTCTCACGACGCAGCGCCAGGTTCTTTCCCTCTTCCGGATAGATGCCCCCATAGATCCAGTTGCCGCAGGCGGTGGACCCGTCGTCCCGGAGGTGGCCGAACGTCTTGAGCGGCTCGGCCTTCTTATACAGGGACGCGCCGTCCTTGTCGGTGATGTCCTCCGTCGCGTAGCCGTTGCACTCCTTCAGGACCAGCTCCATGGTGGGCTCCCGCTTGGGCCCCTGGGGCTGGTAGTCCCAGACGAGGTCGAGGACGGGTCGGTCCTTCTTGGCCTTGGACGCCGCGTAGAGCGCCTTGACGCGATTGCCGAGGTCCACGATGAACGCCGCGTCGGAGCGCGCCTCGCCGGGCGGCTCGACGGCCTTCACGTGCCACTGGGCCATCCGCATCGTGTTGGTGATCGAGCCGTCCTTCTCGGCGGCCGGCGCGCCCGGGATGTAAAAGACCTCGACCTGCGAGGACGTCGGATCGATCCCCGGCTCCTTCCACGCACTGGCGGTCTCGGTCTCGAAGAGGTCGACGACCACCATCCACTCGAGGTTCCGCAGCCCCTGCCGGACCATCTTGGCGTTCGGGCTATCCACCGCGGGGTTCTGACCCATGCAGATGAAGCCCTTCACCTTCTTCTGGAGCATCCCGATCGTGAAGTGCTGGTGAGAATACGCGTCCGCCTTCTCGCGCTTCGGGAGATAGTCGTAGGCGTAGTCGTTCTCCTTCGTCGCCGCCGGTCCCCACCACGCCTTCAGCAGACTGACGACGAACTTCGGGTTGTTGACCCAGTACCCGCCTTTCGGCGTCGTCTTCTCCAGGTAGTCGGTGAGCGTCGGGTGCGGCCCCTGCAGTGGCTCGGCGGGATAGCCGGGCAACATGTGGTAGAGCGTTCCGAAGTCGGTGGCCCCCTGGACGTTCGAGTGGCCGCGGAGCGCGACGACCCCGCCACCGGGGCGCCCGACGTTCCCCAGGATGAGCTGCAGCATGCAGAGGGCGCGGATCTGCTGCACGCCGTTCGTCGACTGGTTGAGCTGCAGCGCGTACGAGGCCGTCGCCGTCTTGTCGGGTCCCGAGGCCGAGCAGTAGATGTCGGCGACCTTGAGGAACAGCTCCTTCGGGATGCCGCACACGCGTTCGACCATCTCCGGGGTGTAGCGGCTGTAGTGCTGACGGAGGCGCTGGAACACGCAGTTCGTGTCGCGCAGCGTCGGGTCCTTCTTCGGATAGCCGTCGGCGTCCAGTTCGAACTTCCACGTGGACTGGTCGTAGCTCCGGATCGCGGGGTTGAATCCGCTAAAGAGCCCGTCCAGATCCGTCGGGGTCTTGAACTGGGGATCGAGCAACAGGGAAGCGTTCGTGTAGGCCACGACGTAATCGTGGAAGTACTTCTTGCTCTCGATCGCATAGCGGATCAGGCCGCCGAAGAACACGATGTTGGTGCCCGACCGGATCGGCACCCAGATGTCCGCCGTCGCCGACGTCCGGGTGAAGCGCGGGTCGACGTGGATGATCTTCGCGCCGCGCTCCTTGGCCTTCATCACCCACTTGTAGCTGACCGGGTGACACTCGGCCCAGTTGGAGGTCGGCATGATCACGTCCGCATGCTGGACGTCGATGAGGTTGGTCGTCATCGCCCCGCGACCGAAGGTCGCGCCGAGGGCTGGCACCGTGGCCGAGTGACAGAGACGCGCGGAGTTCTCCAAGTTCACGAGCCCCAGGCCCCGTGAGAGCTTGGCGATCAGGTAGTTCTCCTCGTTGTCGAGCACCGACGACCCGAGCCAGGCGATGCCCTCGCACCGGTTCACGGTGACGTCCCGCGCGCCGACCCGGACCTTCTCGACGAAGGTCGCGTCACGCGTCTTCTTCACGCGCTGGGCGATCTCGGCCATCATCCAGTCGAGCGGCTTCTCGTCCCACGTGGTCGCGCCAGGCGCGCGGTAGAGGCACCTGGTGATCCGCCGCTCGTTCAGTGACAGCTGGTACGTGGACGAGCCCTTCGGACAGAGCGCGCCCTCGGTGTGGGGCGCGTCGGGGTCACCCTCGATGTCGACGATCTTGCCGTCCTTGACGTAGATGAGCTGGGCGCAGCCGACCGCGCAATACGGGCACACGCCCGGAAACGCCTTGGCTTCCTTGATCCTGAGGGACGTCGCAGCCGCCTCCACGGGGCTTAGATCGATGGTCCCGGAGGCGGCCGCGCTTGAGGCCGCGGCCATGCCGTATCTCAGGAAGTCGCGTCGCGACAGACTCATAGCGACACTCCTCTACGCAGGCAGGATTGGAGAGCCAGATCGGACAGGGTCCCCGACGCGCCCCTAGACCTCAGGACTCGCGATTTCATCCCACGCCCGGCGCAGCACGACGATCCTGTCGGGACGTCCGTCCGCCGGTTCGACCTTGATGATGTCCCCGGGGTGCAGCGTGTCGAGACCCGCCTTCGTGTCCTCATCCGTGACCACGAGGGTCTCGGCCGCACACGAGAGCTCGGTGCACACGTCGGCCTCACCCCTGACGCGCAGTCGGCCCTCGGCACCCTTGACCTCGACGACCACGAGACGGGACCTCTGTATCTGCTCGGTGAGGCTTTGTGTCATCGCCTGAAACCTCCTGGACAGGAGTTGGGCGAAGAAATCGCGGGCATCCTAGGCATGGCCCGACCACCCGTCAAGCCGCACCGCGTCTAATGTGGCTCGCCGGGCAGCGGCAGCTCCCCCGGCTGGGCCGGCGACGACGCCCTCGGGGGTGGTTCGGGCGGTGCGTAACGAGCCACGCAGGCGCCGAGGAGCGCCCGAGCCTCGTCACGCCGGCCGGCCTCGAGGGACTCGACGATCGCCCGGCGGGTGGCCAGGTCCACGATCGGCCCGTTCGTAAGCGGGTTGTAGCACCGGCCGAGCTCGAGGAGCATCCGGTCGACCGCGCGGATGTCGGCGAGGCTCGTCTCGATCCGCCTGAACAGATCGAGCGCATGGTCGTCGCGCCGCCGCGACCGGAGGCCGCGCCGGAGGCGCTGGTACTTGGCGTCGAGGGAGCCGTCGTCGCTCACGGGAGTCTCACCGGAAGCGGGCGGTCGCGACGCGCTCGAGGCTCTCGAGCTTGTGCACCCTTTCATCGTAGCCGATCTGACGGAAGAGGTCGGCGATCGACGCGAAGCGCCCGTAGTCGTCGGCGAAGATGGACTCGAACGGCTCGACTTCGAGCGGGGGGTTCTCCGCGACGTACTGCATGTACTCGTGCTCGGCGTGGTCCTCGAACCAGGCGTTCAGAAGGTAGCTCCAGCGGGGTCGGATCACGTACAGCAGCCAGGCGATGTGGTAGTACACGAACGCCATGATCTGCGGGACGACCCGGTACCGGACGAAGCCCTCGCGGACCCCGAGGCGATCGGTGAGCTCTTCCAGGAGCAGCAGATGCCACTGCTCGTTGTCCTGCTGGAGCCGGCTTTCCCTGACGCGCTCGAAGATGCGCCGCGCGAAGTCGGGCCGCGGATGCACGTGGGTGATCGCGATGTAGGCGACGTGCTCCCACGCCTGGTAGGGCACGCGGGCGATCACCTCGAGAACCTTGAACTTCGACAGGGTCCGCCGGCGACCGTAGAGGAGATCCATCGAGACGAACAAGACCCACGCGAGGAGGCCGTAGCGCATTCTCGGCGCCCCCAGGGTCTCACGCTGGGCCCGTCTCAGCTCGTCCGACGACAAGCGCTCCACGCCGACCGTCGTGTCGCGTCAGCGACGCGTCGCCATCGCCTCCTCCCCCAGCAGGAGCGCGCTCCCGGCGTAGAGGTTGAGGCTGTCCCCACGGACGTATCCGCAGACGGTCACGTTGAGCTGCTCGGCGAGCGCGACCGCCATCTCCGTGGGCGACGTCCGCGACGCGACGAGCGGCACGCCCATCCGCGCCGCCTTGAGGAGCATCTCCGAGGAGACGCGGCCGGTGGACAAAAGGATCAGGCCCTCGGTGGGGATCCCGCGCAGGAGCGCCTCGCCCTTGACCTTGTCCACCGCGTTGTGGCGCCCGACGTCCTCGGCAACGACGAGGAGCCGCTCCGCGTCGGACAGCGCCGCGCCGTGGATCCCGCGCGACGCCCGGTAGTGGATCGCGGCGGCGAAGAGGTCCTTCATTCTGAGCGCCAGCGTCTCCGGCGCCACGCGGAGCATCGAGCTGAGCCTGGGAAACAGCCGGTGGTCGATACGGAACGTGATGCCGCCGCCGCACCCCGAGGTCAGGATCCGCTCGGTCGGCAACGTCACGGGCCGGGCCAGCGTCACGTCGGCGCGGCCGTCCACGGCGGACACGTCGAGCCGGATGATCTCCGCGTGATCCTCGATCACCCGCTCCATCCAGAGGTAGCCGACGACGAGCGCCTCGAGCTTGACCGGCGAGCAGAGGAGCGTGAGAAACTTCTCGCCGTTCACCCAGATCGTCAGTGGCTGCTCGCGCACGACCTCGCCGCTGACCTCGTCGGCGCGATTGGCCCGGACTCGCAGATAGGTCCGCATCGAGACGTCCCGGGCACGATTCTAACGCGGATCTGGAGCGCCAGCACCCCTCTCACGCGGCGTCCTTTCCGGAAACGTCATGGGACCTCCGGTCTAGTACCAAGATACGATGGACGGGCCTCGCGGGCCGCGGCGATGATCGAACGCAGAGTGAACTCACAATCTGCGAAAGGGAGCGAGACATGACGACCCGCGTCGCGACTTTGGTCGCGCTTGCTACGGCGCTGCTAGCCTTCCCAGCTGTCGGTGATGCGCAAACGGGCACGCCGAGTGTCACGTTACACGAGATCAGCGAGCGAGTAACGTTTCGCCCCAAGGGCGATGGCGATGGTGGCGCCTTCGTGATCATGAGGAGCGCGATCTCACCGCTTCTCGGATTCGCCACGCTTGGCACGCCGCTCTGTCCGTCAAGCCTCATGGTCACGGTCCCGGAAGTGAATAGCTGCACGGTCACCGCGATCGGCTGGGACAGCGTTTCCACGGTGACGGGCCTCGGGCCCGTCCAAGGGATCTTCGACGTCGTGATCAACGCGCCGGGCAACAGCTCGGTGCACATTCCCGATTTGCCCGTCATCAGTGGCAAGTTTTCGGGCACCGTGGATCTGTCGCCCGCGATCCTCCACGGCGTCCCCCTCGGCTCGATCTCGGGCACCTTCACGATCACAAGGGTGGCGGATGCGACTGGCCGGCTGGTGTCCGTGACGACCTCCTCGCTGCCCTTCACGGGCACCTTCCGCCTCCCGTTCGCGATCAGCCCCACGGGCTCGGCTGTGAAAACCGACCAGACGCAAGTGGCGTACTACCTGGCGGATGACCTTAAGACCCCCATCCCGATCGAGTGGGACCAGCACTCGATGGGCTTCCCGACCGTGCGCCTCGAAGTGAACTTCAGCCGCTAGAAATGCTGAACGTGGTCGCCACGACCCTCCAAGATTCACCGCCTTGCGTAACCAGAGCTAAAAGGAGGTCCGCGATGAACGCGCGCTCCATTCCAGTGATCGCCGCATTTCTCACGCTCGTCTTGGCAGGCGCACTCCCGGCCACCGCGGCTGGCGGGACATCCTACTATTACCTCGCGCTCGGCGACTCCTTAGCACAAGGGGTCCAACCCAACACCCGCGGAGATTCCGTCGTAACGAATCAGGGTTATGTCGACGATCTCTATGGGCTCTACCGTGCAGAGGTCGCCGGGCTCCAACTGGCGAAGCTCGGCTGCCCCGGAGAGACCACCACGACGATGATCCACGGGGGTGTCTGTTACCCGGCGGGCACGAGTCAGCTCGATCGGGCGGTCGCCTTCTTACGGTCCCACCTCGTCGTCCTGGTGACGATCGATATCGGCGCGAACAACGTGCTCCCGTGCGTGGGCCTCAGCGGCATCGACACGGGGTGCATCAACCAGGGCGTCGGGGAGGTCTCCCATGACCTGCCCTACATCCTCGCGCAGCTCCGGGCGGCGGCGGGCCCCGGCGTTCCCATCGTGGCGATGAACTACTACGACCCCTTCCTGGCCGAGTGGCTCCAGGGGCCGGCGGGCCAGGCGCTTGCCAAGCAGTCGGTGCAGTTCACCACATTCTTCAACAGTGTGCTCGCTCAGATCTACGCCGCCGCCAGGGTTCCCGTCGCTGACGTTCAGGCGGCGTTCCAGACAACGAATTTCACGCCCGTGCCGCCGCTCGGATTGCCCCTCAACGTCGCTCTCCTCTGCGCCTCGACCTGGATGTGCGCGCCGTCGCCAATCGGCCCGAATATCCACCCGAATGTCGTGGGGTACTGGGTGATCGCTGGGACCTTTGCAAAGACAATCGGGCTTCTCCGAAGCCCGTAGCGCTTCTGGCACGGCTCCGCGAGACCTCTAGCGCGGATAGCGAACCCGAACCAGCGTGAGCCCCTGCGCCGGGGCCGTCGCTCCCGCGAGGCGCCGGTCGCGCGAGTCCAACACCGCCCGCAGCCAGTCGGGTTCCCGGGAGCCGCGACCGACGGCGACCGCGCTGCCGACGAGGTTGCGCGCCATGTGATGGAGAAACCGGTCCGCCGAGAGGAGCACGGCGACCCGGTCCCGGCGCCGCACGACGTGCAGTGCCCGCACGTCGCACATGGGGTCCTTCGCCCGTCCCGGCGCCGCGCAGAACGCGCCGAAGTCGTGACGGCCGCGCAGGGGAGCGAGGGCCCGACGCATCGCCCCGACGTCGAGGGCCCCGGGCACGTGCCACGCGTATCGCGAGAGAAGCGGATTCGGGACCGCGCCGTTGTCGATCAGGTAGGCGTAGCGTTTGCCGAGCGCCGCGCGGCGCGCGTCGAACTCGTGCCGGGCCTCCCGAGCCTCCCGGACGCGGACGTCACGGGGCAGCGTCGCGTTGAGCGCTCGCACGACGACCCGAGGGGTGAGCTCACGCGAGAGCGTCAGCGAGGCGACCTGGCGGAGGGCGTGGACGCCAGCGTCGGTGCGGCTCGCCCCGGTCACCCGCGCGTCCGCCGCGAGCCGCCGCGCGGCGTCGCGGAGGACGCCCTGCACGGTGCGTGCGTCGGGCTGGATCTGCCAACCGCGGTAGTCGGTGCCGTCGTAGGCCAGCACCAGGAGGAACGTGGACGAGGAAGCTATCGCGGTGGCGAGCGACGGCGCGACGCGCGGGTCGGCACCAGGGTGAGCCAGACCACCGCCACCAGGATCAAGAGCACGGCGTTGACCACGAGGTCCCACGAGAGCCCCGCCAAGTCTTCGGGGACACCCTTCTGACGCAGCCACTCCTGGCGCGCGACGTCCTTCGGCTCGTAGTAGTTCGGCGAATAACCCTGGAGCGCCTCGATGTAACGCACGGCCGCGGGGACGACCACGTACGCGACGACGATGATGGTGAGGATGACGGCGACGTGGAACCGCTCGTGGTGGCCGAAGTGTCGATGGTAATAGCGCCGGAGCGACATCACCCTTCGCCACTCCCTTCGGAAGTCAGTCTAGCCCAGCAGGAGCTCGGCGATCTGGACCGCATTCGTGGCGGCGCCCTTCCGCAGCTGATCGCCGACGACCCAGAAGTTCAGCCCGGTCGGGCTCGAGAGGTCCGCGCGGATCCGGCCGACGAAGCAGTCGTCCTGGCCCTCGACCGCGATCGGCATCGGATAGCGGTCCTGGGCCGGGTCGTCCAACACCTTGAGCCCGGGGAAGCGCTCGAAGAGCTCACGCGCCTCCCCCGGCGTGATCTTCCGTTCGGTCTCCGCCGTCACGGCGACCGAGTGACACGTGAAGACCGGGACACGCACCGCCGTGGGCGAAATCAGGAGGTCGGGCGACTCCAAGATCTTGCGCGTCTCGTTGACCAGCTTCGTCTCCTCGCCCGTGTATCCGTCGGGTCCGAACCGGTCGATCGCCGGGATCAGGTTAAAGGCGATCGGATGCGGGAAGTGGCTGGGCCGGACGGTATCCCCGCGCGCCCACGCGAGGGTCTGCTCCCTCAGCTCGGCGATCCCCTTGACCCCGGCGCCCGACACCGCCTGGTAGCTCACCGCGAGCACGCGGCGCAGGCGGCCGGCATCGTGCAGGGGCTTGAGCGGCATGACGGTGACGATCGTCGTGCAGTTCGGGGACGCCAAGATACCCTGGTGGTGCTTCGCGGCATGCGCGTTAATCTCGGGGACCACCAACGGCACGCTCGGGTCCATCCGATAGGCGTTGGACTTGTCGACGACGACGCCTCCCGCCCGGACGATGATCGGTGCCAGCTCCTTCGACTGGGCGGTGCCCGCCGCGCAGATGGCGATCTCCACGCCCTTGAAGGCCCCGGGCTCGATCTTCTGGACGCGGATCGGCTCGCCGCGGAACGTCACCGCCTTGCCGACCGAGCGCTCGGACGCGAAGGCGCGCAGCTCTCGCACCGGGAACTTGCGCTCCTCGAGGATCCTGAGCGTGGTCGCTCCCGCCGCGCCCGTGGCGCCGACCACCGCAACCGTCAGTCCCGATGCCATCAGTACTGGGCCTCCACTTCCCGCACGATCAGGTCCGTCATCTCCTTCGTGCCGACCCTCCGCGCGCCCGGGGCCGCGATGTCCGCCGTGCGGTGGCCCTGCTCGAGGACGCGCAGCACGGCGCGCTCGACCCGGTCCGCGTCCTTCTCCAGACTCAGCGTGTGGCGGAGCAGCATCGCGACCGAGAGGATCGCGGCGATCGGGTTCGCGATCCCCTTACCGGCGATGTCCGGCGCCGTGCCGTGCACCGGCTCGTAGAGCGCCGCCGACGCGCCGAGGGACGCGGAGGGCAGCATCCCCATCGAGCCCGCGAGGATCGCGGCCTCATCCGACAAAATATCACCGAAGGTGTTCTCGGTCACAATCGTATCGAACTGCGTCGGCCGGTGGACGAGTGCCATCGCGCAGTTGTCGACGAGCACGTGCTCGAGTACGACGTCGGGGTAGTTCTGGCCGACGCGCGTCACGACCTCGCGCCAGAGCTGGGAGACGACCAGAACGTTGGCCTTGTCCACCGAGGCGAGGCGCTTCCGGCGCCCCCGGGCCACCTCGAAGGCGGTCCGGGCGATCCGGTCGATCTCGCGCGAGGTGTAGACCATGGTGTTGACCGCGCGCGCCCCACCGTCGGCGACACGCTCTATCCCGCGGGGCTCCCCGAAATACAGGCCCCCCGTGAGCTCGCGGATCATCATGAGGTCCGTGCCCTCGACGACCGATCGCTTCAGGGGAGAGGCGTCCACGAGCATCGGGAAGCACTTCGCCGGCCGCAGGTTCGCGTAGAGGTCCAGCTCCTTGCGCAGGGCGAGGAGCCCGCGCTCCGGCCGTCGCTCGTGCGCGACGCCGTCCCACTTGGGGCCACCGACGGCGCCAAAGAGGATCGCGTGGGACCGTCGGCACAGCTCAAGCGTGCCGGGCGCCAGCGGGCTCCCGGTCGCGTCGATCGCGGCGCCCCCGACGAGCGCCTGCTCGAACTCGAAGCCGACGCCGGCCCCCTTGCCGACCGCCTTGAGAACCCGCACGGCCTCGGGAGTGACCTCCTGCCCGATGCCGTCGCCGGGGAGGACCGCGATCCGGTACGTGGCCATCTATGGTCCGATTTCCTTGACGTGCTGGGCGGCGGGGTGGGTCACCCGGTTGAGCGCCGAGAGATACGCCCGCGCGCTCGCCTCGATCACGTCCGTCGACGCGCCCTTGCCCCAGACGACCGTCCCGTCGAAGTCGACCTTCATCGACACCTCACCGATCGCGTCCTTGCCCGACGTCGCGGCACGGAGCGAGTAGTCCTGGAGCCGACCCTTCATCCCCGTGACCGCGTCGATCGCGTTCAGCACCGCGTCGACGGGCCCGTCGCCCACGCCCGAGTCCTGGAACACCTGCCCCTCCTTCTTGAGCTTCACGGTCGCCGACGGCACCACGCCCGTCCCGCTGATCACGTGCAGGTACTCGAGCTCGTACCCGATCGCGCCCTGCGCCGCCTCGTCGGTGACGATCGCCATCAAGTCTTCGTCGAAGACCTCCTTCTTCCGGTCGGCGAGGTCCTTGAAGGCCTTGAATGCCCGGTCGAGGTCGGGCCCGGAGAGGTCGAAGCCCAGATCTTTGAGCCGCGCCGCCAGGGCGTGCCGCCCAGAGTGCTTGCCCAGGACGAGCTTGTTGGACGGCCGTCCGATGTCCTCCGGCCGCATGATCTCGTACGTGAGCTTCTCCTTCAGCACACCGTCCTGGTGGATCCCCGCCTCGTGGGCGAACGCGTTCTCGCCCACGATTGCCTTGTTCGGCTGGACGTGGATGCCCGTGATGTGCGAGAGGAGCCGCGAGGTCTTGAAGATCTCCTCGGTCTTCACGCCCGTGTCGACGCCGAAGAAGTCCTTGCGGGTGCGAAGCGCCATCACGATCTCCTCGAGCGACGCGTTCCCCGCCCGCTCGCCGATCCCGTTGATGGTGCACTCGACCTGCCGCGCCCCGTTCATGATGGCCGTCAGCGAGTTGGCGACCGCCTGGCCGAGGTCGTTGTGGCAGTGGACCGAGAGGATCACCTTCTCCATTCCGCGGACCTTCTCGCGGATCCGGGCGATGCGCTCGCCCCACTCGCGCGGGATCGCGTAGCCGACGGTGTCGGGAATGTTGATCGTCTTTGCCCCCGCCTCGATCACCGCCGACAGCACGTCGCACATGTAGTCGAAGTCCGAGCGCGAGGCGTCCTCGGGCGAGAACTCGACGTCCTCGCAGTAGCCCTTCGCGTGCCGCACGGCGTCGACCGCCGCCTTCAGCACTTCGGCCCGGGACTTCCGCAGCTTGTACTTCAGGTGGATGTCGGAGGTCGCGACGAAGGTGTGGATCCGGGGCTTCCGCGCATACTTCACCGCCTCCCAACAGCGGTCGATGTCCGCCAGCCCCACGCGCGAGAGGCCGCAGACCGTCGGCGCGTTCTCGAGCGTGCCGACCTGCTTGGCGACCTCGCGCGTCGCCTCGAAGTCCTCGTCCGACGAGATCGGGAAGCCCGCCTCGATGACATCGACCTGAAGCCGGGCGAGCTGCCGCGCCATCTCGAGCTTCTCCACCGTGTTCATCGAGAACCCCGGCGACTGCTCGCCGTCCCGCAGCGTCGTGTCGAAGATGATGACGCGATCCATGTGACCCCCCTGACTCACGGATGGTCCCTGACGGCTTGGTCCGCGGGGAGCACCGCAGGCGTCCGCCCGACGATGAACCGCCTGATCGGGCCCGACGCCGCGTACCCCGCGAAGATGAGGAAGAGGAAGACCTCGTGGCGCGTGGCCACGATCATCACGCTCAGCACCATGACGAGCAGCGTCCAGAGCGGACGCCGCCGGGCGAAGTCGAACTCCTTGAAGCTCCAGTAGCGGAACGTCGAGACCATCAAGAGCGCCGCCACGTACGTTCCGACCGCGATCGTCAAGAGAAGCCAGGGGACGAGCTCGACCCCCTTGAGCAGGATCACCGCGGATACCACGAGCCCCGCCGCGGCGGGCGTCGGAAGCCCGACGAAGAATCGACGGTCCCCCGTCCCCGTGTGGACGTTGAAGCGGGCGAGCCGGAGGGCCCCGCAGATCACGAACAGGAACGCACCGAACCACGCCGGGCGCCCGAGGACGGAGAGCGCGAACGAGTAGACGAGAAAGGCCGGCGCCACGCAGAACGACACGACGTCGGCGAGGGAGTCGAACTCGAGGCCGAACTGGCTGGTCGCCTTCATCAGACGGGCAACGCGCCCGTCCAGGATGTCCATGATCATCGCGACGAAGATCGCGAGCGCGGCCTCGGTGTACCGGTTCTCGACCGTGAGGATGAGCGCGAAAAATCCACAGAAGAGGTTCCCGGTCGTGAGGAGACTCGGGAGCAGGAAGATCCCTCTCCGCCGCCGCTCCCGCAGCTCGTGCCAGCGGCGCCGCCTCAGGCCCTTGCCGTGCCGTCGGATCATGTCAGGAGCCCGAGGACGGTGACGCCGCCCGTCACACGGTCGCCGACGCGCACGCGTACGTCGGTCCCCCGCGGCATCACGCAGTCGGTGCGGGAGCCGAAGCGGATCATGCCGAACCGCTCGCCCGCCGCGAGCTTGTCGCCCGGGCCGACTCGGCAGACGATCCGCCGGGCGAGCACGCCCGCGATCTGGACGACCGTGACGCGCGCCGTCTCACCCTGCAGGTGGAGGGCACAACGCTCGTTCGCGCCCTCGGCCTCGGAGCGGTAGGCCGCGAGAAAGCGGCCCCGCGAGTACACGGTCCCGACCACGAGCCCCGCAATGGGCGAGCGATTGACGTGGACGTCGAGCGGGGAGAGGAAGATCCCGACCCGGAGGGCCGGGCCCACGAACCGGTCCTCGATCGTCTCCACCGAGAGGACGCGTCCGTCCGCCGGCGACAGCACGCCGCCCGGCACCGACGGCACGTCCCGGTCGGGATCCCGAAAGAAGCCGAGGGACGCGAGCGCCGCCGCGGCAAACGGGAGCGCGAGGGCGCGGCGACCACCGAGCAGGAGCCCCACGGCGAGGAACGCGGGGACCGTGATGAACGGCCAGCCCTCGCGCGCAACGGAGACCTTCACGCGTCAGCCCATCCGCGGCGGCGCGATCCACGACATCATGGCACGCAGCCGCTTCCCGACGTCTTCGATCGGATGCTCGGCGTCGCGCCGGCGCATCGCGAGGAACCCCGCCCGGTTGGCCTGATTCTCCAGCACCCACTCGCGGGCGAACTGACCGGACTGGATCTCGGCGAGGATCTTCTTCATCTCGGCCTTGGTCTCCGCGCTCACGATACGCGGCCCGCGGGTGTAGTCGCCGTACTCCGCGGTGTCGGAGACCGAGTAGCGCATGTACGCGAGACCGCCCTGGTAGAAGAGGTCGACGATCAGCTTCATCTCGTGCATGCACTCGAAGTACGCGACCTCCGGCTGGTATCCGGCCTCCACGAGCGTTTCGAACGCCGCCTTGATGAGGTGCGAGATCCCGCCACAGAGAGTCGTCTGCTCACCGAAGAGATCTGTTTCGGTCTCTTCTTTGAACGTGGTTTCGATCACTCCCGCCCGGGTACATCCCACGCCCTTGCCGTAGGCGAGCGCCGTGTCCCTGGCCCGGCCGGAGACGTCCTGGAAGACGGCGAGCAGCGCGGGGACGCCGGGCCCCTGGGTGAAGAGGTCGCGCATCACGTGGCCGGGCGCCTTGGGCGCGATCATCGTCACGTCCACGTCCGGCGGCGGCACCACCTGGTTGAAGTGGATGTTGAAGCCATGGGCGAACATGAGCATCTTGCCCCGGCCGAGCCCGCCCTTGATCTCGCTCTCGAACACCTGACGCTGGCTCTGGTCGGGCAGCAGGATCATGATCACGCTCGCCTGCTGGGCGGCCTCGTTGACGGACGCCACGCGCAGCCCGTCCTTCTCGGCCTTCGCCCAGCTCTTCGAGCCCTTGTAGAGCCCGACCACGACGTCCTGACCGGAGTCCTTGAGATTCAGCGCGTGGGCGTGCCCCTGGCTGCCGTAGCCGATGATCGCGATCTTCCGGCCCTTGAGCAGGCCGAGGTCGGCGTCCGCGTCGTAGTAGATTTTCGCCGGCATCCCTGACGTTCCTTTCCCTCGTCGCCCGTTGCGTTAGTCCGCGAACCCGACCACCTTCGGGTCGTCCGAGACGCGAGCCTTCTTCGGCGCCTCGGCCTTTCGCACCCGCGTCTTCGGACCGCGGGCGATCGCCACCTTACCGGTCCGCACCAGTTCCTGGACCCCCATCGGACGGAGCAGCTCGACGAGCGCCTCGAGCTTCGCCTCGTCGCCGGTCGCCTCGAGCGTGAACGAGACGGGCGTGACGTCGACCACCTTCGCGCGGAAGATGTCGGCCGTCCTCAGAATTTCCTCCCGGTGCTGCGGCTCGGCGTTGACCCGGATCAGCATCAGCTCGCGCTCCACGTGGTCGTCGTCGGTGAGGTCCGACACCTTGATGACATCGATGAGCTTGTGGAGCTGTTTCGTCACCTGCTCGATCACGAACTCGTCGCCGGTCACGACGAGCGTCATGCGGGAGACGGACGGATCGAGTGTCTCGCCGACCGAGAGGCTCTCGATGTTGTAGCCGCGGGCCGAGAAGAGGCCGGCGACGCGCGAGAGGACGCCGAACTTGTTCTCGACGAGGACGGCGATCGTGTGCTTCCGGGGCCCGCTCCCATTCTGCATCTAGAACCCCGTCTGCGACTTCGCGGCCTTGTCCCTCACGACCGCGGTCGGGTTCTCGAGGATCATGTCCGTGTTGGCCCCACCGGCGGGGACCATCGGGAACACGTACTCCCACTTGTCCACCCAGACGTCCACGACCACCGGCCCCGGCGTGGAGAACGCCTTCTCGAGCGCGGGTACCACCTCGGAGGGCTTGGTCGCCCGGATCCCGACACAGCCGTACGCCTCGGCCAGCTTCACGAAGTCGGGGCTCGGCCCGAAGTCGATGGCGCAGAATCGGCCCTTGTAGATGATGGCCTGCCACTGCCGGACCATGCCGTGGCCGCCGTTGTTGATGACGACCGTCTTCACCGCCAGGTTGTCGTCGTGGCACGTCGCCAGCTCCTGACTGTTCATCACGAACGAGCCGTCGCCGTCGACGTTCACGACGAGCCGGTCCGGGTAGGCGGCGGCGACCCCCATCGCCGTCGGCAGGCCGTAGCCCATCGTGCCGAGCCCGCCCGAGGTGCACCACCGCCGCGGGTGCTTGAACTTGTAGTACTGCGCCGCCCACATCTGGTGCTGGCCGACGCCCGTGACGAGCATCGCCTCGCCGCGGGTGAGGTTCGAGATCTCCTGGATCACGTACTGGGGCTTGATCAGCTCGTCGTCCCACTCGTAGCGGAGCGGGTGGTTGGCCTTCCACGCCGCGATCTCGGCGAGCCATTGCTTGCGCGCCTCGCGAGCCAGCGACGGAGTCGTGTCCCGCAGCTCCGCACGCACCGCCTCGATGAGGGCCTGAAGCACGCGCCGGCAGTCACCGACGATCGGGACGTGGACCTGGATGTTCTTCGAGATCGACGACGGGTCGATGTCGATATGGACGATCTCCGCGTGCGGCGCGAAGGCGTCCACGCGACCCGTCACACGGTCGTCGAAGCGCGCGCCCACGGCGACGAGCACGTCGGAGTGGTGCACGGCCATGTTCGCGTAGTAGCTGCCGTGCATCCCCAGCATGTCGAGCGAGAGCGGGTGCTCCATCGGAAATGCGCCCAGGCCCATCAGCGTCTGGGTCACCGGGATCTGGGTCAGCTCGGCGAGCTCGTAGAGCTCGGCGCTCGCGTTCGACGAGATCGCGCCGCCGCCCACGTAGAGCACGGGCTTCCGCGCGCGCACGAGCAGCTTCGCCGCGCGCTTGATCTGGCCGGGGTGGCCGTCGTACGTCGGGTTGTACGACCGCAGCTGGATTTTCTCCGGCCAGACGAGCTCCCACTCCTTGACGAGGACGTCCTTCGGCAGGTCGACGTGGACCGGGCCGGGCCGACCGGTGGACGCAATGTGGAACGCCTCGCGGATGATCGGCCCGAGGTCCTTGCCGTCCTTCACGAGGAAGTTGTGCTTGGTGCACGAGCGCGTGATGCCGACGTTATCCGCCTCCTGGAAGGCGTCGTTGCCGATCAGGTGCGTGGGGACCTGTCCCGTGAACGCGACGATCGGGATCGAGTCCATGTAGGCGTCCTGCAGCGCGGTCACGAGATTCGTCGCCGCGGGACCCGACGTCACGAGGCACACGCCGACCTTGCCCGTCGTCCGCGCGTAGCCCTCGGCGGCGTGACCCGCCGCGGCTTCCTGGCGGACGAGGATGTGGCGGATCCCCTGGAAGTCGTAGAGGGCGTCGTACACCGGCAGCACCGCGCCGCCGGGGAGCCCGAAGACGATGTCGACCCCCTCGCGCTTCAGGCACTCGAGAACCATCCGCGCTCCGGACATTTTCACCGGCACGTCCTCCTACAGGAGCCCGGCCGTGGCCAGGACTTCCTTGATGTCCTCGATCGCGTCGCCGTCCGGCGTCCCGAGCGGCATCCGACACGGACCGCCGTAGAACCCCTGGAGCTCGAGCGCCGCCTTGAGGCCGCCGATCCCGTAGCGGCCCGGGACGCCGCGGTCCGCGAGCATCATGCGCGCGGCGATCTCCCGCGCCTCGTCCCACCGCCCGGCCTTCGCGAGCGCGTACACGTCGCAGAACTCGCGCGCGCAGATGAGGCCCAGCGCCAGGATGCCGCCCGACGAACCGATCGCAAGCGACGGGAGCAACGCCGACGCCGCGCCGACCAGGACGTGGAAGGTCTTCGGCGTCTGGTCGATGATCTGGGCGGCCTGCGGAATGTTTCCCGACGAGTCCTTGATCCCGCACACGTTCGGGTGCTGAGCGATCTTCGCGACGGTCTCGGCCTCGAGGTTGATCCCGGTGTTGAGCGGAAAGTTGTAGATCATGATCGGGATCGGCGACGCGTCCGCCACGGCCAGGTAGTGGCGGACCTGCGCCGCGCCCTGCGAGAATCCCTTCGTGAAGTAGTGCGGTGTGATCACGATCGCCGCGTCCGCGCCGACCTCGGCGGCCCGCCTCGTCTGTCGGATCGTGTGGAGCGTGGAGTTCGTGCCGGTCCCCGCGATGAACGCCTTCGCCTTTGGAATCGCCTCGCGTGCGGCCACGAGGATCCGGTCGCGCTCGGCCTCGCTGAGCATAGGGAACTCCCCCGTCGAGCCGAGCACGACATAGCCCGCCAGCGCGGTCGCGTTCCACTTCTGGAGGTTGGCCTGGAGCCGCTCCGGCGCCACGTCGTCGCCACGGAAGGGGGTCGTGACCGGGATGAAGACTCCGTCGAAGCTAGGCATTGGGGGTCCCTTCCGACGCCTGACGCGCCTTGATGCGGGCCTGCGCGGCGCTGAGCCGCGCGATAGGGATCATGAACGGAGAGCACGACACGTACGTCATGCCGACCTTGTGGCAGAACTCGACCGACGAAGGCTCGCCGCCGTGCTCGCCACAGATGCCGATCTTGAGGTCGGGCCGCGTGCGGCGGCCCCGCTCGATGCCGATCTTGATGAGCTCCCCGACGCCCTCCTGATCGAGAACCGAGAAGGGGTCGAAAGGCAGGAGCCCTTTTTGAAGATAGTCCGGGAGGAACGTCGCGACATCGTCGCGGCTGTACCCGAACGTCATCTGCGTGAGGTCGTTGGTGCCGAAGGAGAAGAACTCGGCGGTCTTCGCGATCTTGTCGGCGAGCAGCGCCGCCCGCGGCACCTCGATCATGGTCCCGATGAGATACTTCACCGGGACCCCCATCTCCGCGATGATGCCGTCGGCGACCTTCTTCGTCTGCGCGTAGGTGAGCTGCATCTCGCCGACGGTGCCGGTCAGCGGGATCATGATCTCGGGCTCGACCGTCACGCCCGCGGCCGCCGCCGTGCACGCCGCCTCCATGATCGCCCGCACCTGCATCCCGTAGATCTCGGGATAGGTGATCCCGAGCCGGCAGCCGCGGTGCCCCAGCATCGGGTTGGCCTCGCGCAGCGCCTCGATCTTCGCGATCTTCTCGTCGAGGGCGCGCTGGCGTTCGGGGTTCACGCCGAGCGCGTCGAGACGGGCGCGCTCCTCGAGCATCTCCTTGTATTCCTTTGGCGTGGTGAGGAACTCGTGGAGCGGCGGGTCGAGGAGGCGGATCGTGACGGGCAGCCCGTCCATCGCGCGGAAGATCCCGATGAAATCCTCGCGCTGGAACGGGAGCAGCTTCTTGACAGCCGCGTGGCGCGACGCCGAGTCGGCCGCCATGATCATCTCGCGTACGATCGGGATCCGGTCGGGAGCGAAGAACATGTGCTCGGTGCGGACGAGCCCGATGCCCTCACCGCCGAACTCGCGCGCCTTCCTGGCGTCCTCGGGCGTGTCGGCGTTCGCGCGCACGCCCAGCGTGCGGACCCGGTCCGCCCAGCCGAGGAATTCACGGACCTTGTCGGTGAGCTGCGGCGGGATCAGCTTCACCGCGTCCACGATCACCTCGCCGGTGTCGCCGTCGATCGAGATCAGGTCGCCCTCGCGGATCGTGCGCCCGCCCGCCTCGAAGACCCGTCGCTCCTCGTCCACGGCGATGCCGCTTGCGCCCACGACGCAACACTTCCCCATCCCAACGGCGACGACCGCCGCGTGCGAGGTGCGCCCGCCGCGGGCGGTGACGATGCCCTCGGAGGCGTACATGCCGGCCACGTCCTCGGGGGACGTCTCCGGCCGCACCAGGATGACGTGCTGGCCGTCCCGCGCCGCCTCCACCGCCCGATCGGCGTTGAAGACCACGTGCCCGACGGCCCCCCCGGGCGCGGCGGGCAGCCCCCGGGCGAGCAGGCGTCCCTTCGCGAGCGCCTGCTCCTTGTCCTTCGGGTCCAGCACGGGCAGGAAGATCTTGCTGAGCTCGCGCGGCGGCACGCGGAGCAGCGCGGTGTGCTGGTCGATCACGCTCTCGCGCACGAGGTCCACCGCGACGCCCACCGCGGCGGCCGCCGCGCGCTTGCCCGAGCGCGTCTGCAAGAGATAGAGCTTGCCCTCCTGGACGGTGAACTCGATGTCCTGCATGTCCTTGTAGTGACGCTCGAGGCGGTCGGCGATCCCGAGCAGCTCGTCGTAGATCGCGGGCATCCGGCGCTTGAGGTCGTCGATGTGCTCGGGGGTGCGGATGCCGGCCACGACGTCCTCACCCTGCGCGTTGGCGAGAAACTCGGCGTAGAAGTGGCGATCCCCGGTCCGCGGGTCCCGAGTGAATCCGACCCCGGTCCCGGAGGTCTCGCCGAGGTTGCCGAAGACCATCGCCATCACCGTCACGGCGGTGCCCCAGTCGGCCGGGATCCCGTGGATCCGCCGGTACTCGGTGGCCTTCTTGGCGAACCAGGAGTCGAACACCGCGTCGATCGCGAGGCGCAGTTGCTCTCTCGGATCCTGCGGGAACGGCGCGCCGGTGCGCGCGCTCACGATGTCCTTGAACGTCTGGGTGAGCTTCTGGAGCTCGTCCGGGGACACCTCGGGATCGCTCTTCACGCCGAGGCGCCGCTTCGCCGCGTCGAGCTCGGCGTCGAAGGTCTCGCGCTTGATGCCGAGCACGACGCTTCCGAACATCGCGATGAACCGCCGGTAGCAGTCCCACGCGAAGCGGTCGTTCTTGGTCCACGCGGCGAGCCCGAGCACCGTCGTGTCGTTGAGGCCGAGGTTGAGGACCGTTTCCATCATGCCCGGCATCGACGTCCGCGCGCCCGAGCGGACGGAGACGAGCAACGGACGCTGGGCGTCGGCGAACGTCACGCCCGTCGTGGCCTCGAGCTTCGCGAGGTGCTCGAGCACCTGCTCCCAGAGCCCCTCGGGCCACTGACGGCCGGTCTTGTTGTAGCGAGACCACGCCTGCGTGGTGATCGTGAAGCCCGGGGGCACGGGGATCCCGAGGTTGGTCATCTCGGCGAGCTCGCAGCCCTTGCCGCCGAGGAGGTTCCGCATCAGGGAGGAGCCTTCCGCCTTCCCCGCGCCGAAGGAGTAGACGTATTTCGTCATGGCCTCAGGTCTCCGTCCTGAACGGCGAAAAAGTCTTTTAAGGTTACTAGATACGTCGCATTCGTGTCAATCTTTCTCAAGCTTCCTGGCTTCCCTCCCACAGGACGCCTCGCCCGAAAAAGCGAGGGCCACGGGTCGTTCAACCCGTGGCCCTCGCAGTCGACTCGCGCCACGGGCTCCAACCTGCCCGCGGCATCCGACGTTGAGCTACTGCGCGGATGCTCCGGGCAGGCCCGGCAGCGCCAGAAGGCGAAGCTCCAGCGTCAGCACCCGCGATGTGAACGACATCACAGTGCGGCAAGTATAGGCGTCCGACCCGCGCGGGTCAAGACGACTTCGCGTTCCCGCGGCGGCCGGCCTCTCGCCCCAGCACGAGGCCCTCGACCGCGTCGAGGTGATCGAGCATCGCCTCGCGCGCGCCCTGCTCGTTGCGCTCGCGGATCGCTATCAGGATGCGGCGGTGGTCCTGGTGGGAGCGTTGCCGCCGGCCCGGCGTGTTGAGCGACTCCTCGCGGCTCTGGGTCAGGAGGTCCATGACCGCGTGCGCGATCCGCGTGATCGCGCCGTTGTGGGCGGCGACGCCGATCGCGGCGTGAAAGGCGGCGTCCTGGACGAGGCCCGTCCGGCCCTCGGCGATCTCTTTGGACTGCTCTTCGAGGATCCGCTCCATCTCGGAGACCTCCTCGAGGGTCGCGCGGCTCGCGGCGAGGGCCGCGATGCCGGGCTCGAGGAGGCGCCGCGCCTCGAAGAGCTCGGCGAGCGCCCCGCGCTGCGAGACCATCATGAGCGCGAGCGGCTCGATCAGCGACTCGACGGAGACCTCGCGAACGAACGTGCCCTCGCCCGGCCGGATCTCGACCAGGCCGAGGCTCTCCAGCGCCCGCAGGGCCTCACGAACCGAGGAGCGACTCACGACGAACTTCTCGGCAAGATCGCGCTCGGGCGGGAGCCGGTCGCCGCTCTTGAGCCGGCCCTCGGCGATCATCTGCTTGACCTGGCGGACGATCTCCTCGTAGATCCGCGTCGACTTGATCGGGGCGACCTCCATCGCCCGCTCTCCCGACGGCTCGTCCGGCCGCGCCGGCTTCGATGGTCCCGGGTGCCTCACAGGTGCTCCGGCACCTTGACCCGGTGGCGGTGCTCACGCGCGAACCACCAGCCGCACGCGGTGACGACGAGGCCGATGGCGAGTGGCACCGGATAGTGGAGGGCACCCTCGGCCTCGCCGAGCCCGCGCTTCACGAGCGGGTCCTCCATGAGCATCTCGCCGGCCACGTAGCCGAGCAGGCCGCCGCCGAGCCAGACGACCCAGACGAAACGGTTCATGAGATGGGCGAGCAGGCCGGCCCCCCAGACGACGATGGGGAGCGA
>QHSX01000022.1 GCA_003221695.1 Candidatus Rokuibacteriota bacterium | reverse complement strand
CGGTCTACTCGGTCTACACGATCGACGAGGTGACGCTCCCCGCGCTGAAGGAGGCGGCGCTCGGCAACTGGGAGACGCGGTACTGGAGCCCGGACCTCAACAACGAGGCGAACACGAAGTATGTGTCGGACTTCCGCAAGAAGTACGGGTACACGCCGTCGTTTTACGGGGCGCAGAGCTACGACGGCATCATGCTGATCGACTCCGCGGTGCGCGCGGTCCGGGGAGACCTCGCGAACAAGGCGGGAATGATCACCGCCATGCGGAAGGCCGACTACAAGTCGACCCGCGGCCCCTACAAGTACAACGTCAACCACTTCCCGATCGAGAACTTCTACCTCCTCCGGACCGTGCGGACCCCGGACGGGGAGTTCGCCATGCAAATCCAGAAGACGGTCTTCGAGAGCCACAAGGACGCCTACGCCAAGGAATGCGGGATGAAGTGGTAGGAACGCCCGGGTCGGCGCCGTGCTGCTGGTACTCGAGCAGGCGCTGAACGGGCTGCAGTACGGCGTCATGCTGTTCCTCATGGCGGCGGGCCTGACTCTCGTCTTCGGCATCATGAACCTCGTCAACCTGGCGCACGGCTCGCTCTACATGGTGGGCGCCTACCTGGCCACCGCCCTCGCCCGCTGGACCGGCTCGTTCGTGCTCGGCGGGCTGCTGGCGCTCCCGGCCACGCTGCTGGTCGGCGTGGTGGTGGAGGTCGTCGCCCTCCGGACGCTCTACGAGCGCGACCACCTCGATCAGGTGCTGGCCACCTTCGGCCTCATCCTCTTCTTCAACGAGCTGGTGGCGATCGTGTGGGGGCGGGCCGCCATCTACACGAGCCTGCCGCCGTCCCTCTCGGGATCCTTCGTGCTCCTGCCGGGCCTCCGGTACCCGACCTACCGTGCCCTCGTCATCGGGGTGGGCGTCGCCGCGGCCGTGTTCCTCTACGTCCTCGTGACCTCCACCCGGCTCGGCATGCTGATCCGCGCCGGCGCGTCGAACCGCACGATGGTCGCAGCGCTCGGCGTGAACATCCGGTGGCTCTACACGCTCGTCTTCGGCCTCGGCGCCGCCCTCGCGGGCCTGGCCGGGCTCATGGCGGGGCCGATCTACGCCGTCCAGCCCGGCATGGGTGAGCAGATCCTGATCCAGGTCTTCGTGGTCATCATCATCGGCGGCATCGGCTCGATCCGGGGCGCCGTCGCGGGCGCGCTCGTGGTCGGCATGGTGGACACGCTCGGGCGGGCGTTCCTGCGCCCCACGCTCAGCACGATCGTCTCACCCGCGGCGGCGGACAAGGCGGGGCCGGCGCTGGCGTCGATGCTGATCTACCTCATGATGGCGGCGGTGCTCTTCTTCCGCCCGCAGGGATTGTTCCCGACCCGCGGCCGCTGACGATGGCGATCTCCCGACGGGCGATCGTGCTGGCGGCCGGCGCGGTGCTGCTGGCGCTGGTGCCGCCGGTGGCCGGGCTCCTCAATCAGCCCTTCTACGTCGACCTGTTCCGGCGGATGATGATCTTCGCGATCGCCGCGCTCAGCCTGGACCTCATCCTGGGCTATGGCGGCATGGTCAGCTTCGGTCACGCGGCCTACCTCGGGATCGGCGCCTACGCCGTCGGCATCCTCGCCTTCTACGGCGTGGACAACGGGTTTCTCCAGTGGTCGGTGGCGGTCGCCGCGTCGGCGGTGGCGGCCCTCGTCATCGGCGCGATCTCGATCCGGACGAGCGGCGTGTACTTCATCATGATCACGCTCGCGTTCACGCAGATGCTCTACTACCTCGGGATCAGCCTCGAGACCTACGGCGGCGACAACGGGATGCCGCTCAGGACGCGCAGCCAGTTCGCCGGGCTCGTCGACCTCAGGAACCCGTCGGCGTTCTACTACCTCGTCCTGGCGCTGCTCGTCCTCTTCCTGGTGCTGGGGCGGCGGCTCGTCGACGCGCGCTTCGGCAGGGTCATCCGTGCCGCCAGGTCCAACGAGCCGCGCGCGCGGGCGATCGGCTTCTCGCCGTTCCGCTACAAGCTCGCCGCCTTCGTCCTCGCAGGGGGCGCGTGCGGCCTCGCGGGCGCGCTACTCGCGAACCAGACGGAGTACCTCACCCCCGACTTCATGCACTGGACCCGCTCCGGCGAGATCATGTTCATGGTGATCCTCGGCGGGATGGGCACATTGTTCGGGCCCGTCCTCGGCGCGGTCGTGCTCCTCGGCCTCGAAGACGTGCTCTCCGCGCTGACGGAGCACTGGCAGATCATCCTGGGGCCTTTCCTCGTCGTCGTGGTCCTCTTCGCCAAGCGGGGCCTGTTCGGGCTCGTGGAGGGGGAGGTCCCGCGCGATGGCTGAGCCGCTGGTCGCCGTTCGCGGCCTCAGCAAGAGCTTCGGCGGCCTGCGCGCGACCGACCGGGTCGACCTCGACGTGGAGGACGGCGAGACGCACGCGATCATCGGCCCGAACGGCGCGGGCAAGACCACGCTGATCGGCCAGCTCGCCGGCGACCTCAGGCCCGACGCCGGCACGACCCGGTTCGCGGGGCAGGACGTGACGTCGCTCGACGCCCCGGCGCGCTCGCGGCTCGGGCTCGCGCGCTCCTTCCAGATCACCAGCATCTTCCCCGACTTCTCAGCGCTCGACAACGTCGCCCTCGCGGTCCAGGCGCATTCCGGTTCGAGCTTCCGCTTCTGGCGGCCCGCGCGCGCCGAGCGCGAGCTCCGCGAGCCCGCGCTGGCGGTCCTCGATGGGGTCGGCCTGGGCGCGCGCGCCGACGTCCTCGCGGCCACCCTCGCGCACGGCGAGCAGCGGCAGCTCGAGATCGCCATGGCGCTGGCGACCCGGCCGCGGCTGCTCCTGCTCGACGAGCCGGTCGCGGGCATGGGCCTCGAGGAGACGCAGCGCATGGTGCGCTTGCTCTCCACCCTCAAGCGGCGCCTGACGATCGTGCTGGTGGAGCACGACATGGACGCCGTGTTCACGCTCGCCGACCGGATCTCGGTGATGGTCTACGGCCGGATCATCGCCACCGGGAGCCCGGAGGGCGTGCGCTCCAACGCCGAGGTGCGTCGGGCCTACCTCGGTGAGGGGACCCCGCCCTGATGCTCGTCGTCGAGTCGCTCGAGACGGCCTACGGCGTCAGCCAGGTGCTCTTCGGGGTGAGCCTCAGGCTCGACGCGGGCCAGGTGGTCACGCTGCTCGGCAGGAACGGCATGGGCAAGACCACCACGGTGCGCTCGATCATGGGGATCGTGCGGCCGAAGGCGGGCGAGGTGCGCTTCCTGGGCCGGCCGATCCACGGGCTGCCGTCCTATCGCGTCGCGCAGACGGGGATCGGCCTCGTGCCGGAGGGCCGCCAGGTCTTTCCGAACCTCACCGTGCGTGAGAATCTCGTCGCGACTGCGGCGAAGCGCGGCGGCAACGGGGACCCGTGGACGCTGCAGACGGTCCTCGACCTCTTTCCCCACCTCGCGGGCCGCCAGCGCGTTCTCGGCGGGGCCCTCTCGGGCGGCGAGCAGCAGATGCTCGCGATCGGGCGCGCCCTCATGACGAACCCCCGGCTCCTCATCCTTGACGAGGCGACGGAAGGGCTCGCGCCGCTCGTCCGGGCGGAGATCTGGCGGTGCCTCGGGCACCTCAAGGAGCGCGGGCAGTCCATCCTGGTGATCGACAAGGACGTCGCCACGCTGACGCGGATCGCCGACCGACACTACATCCTCGAGAAGGGCCAGATCGTGTGGAGCGGCACCTCGGCCGAGCTCCGTGCGCGGGCGGACATCCAGCACCGCTACCTGGGCGTGTGAGAGACTGGCCGGCATGGGCTGGATCGATCCCGCGTTTCCGAAGACGGCGACCCCGTCGGCCCTAGTCGGCCGTGTGCTCGGGCTCAACCCGGGTCTGATGACGGGCCCCGGCACCAACACCTACCTCGTCGGCCGCCGCGACCCGATCCTCATCGACACGGGCGCGGGCGTACCCGACTACGTGCCGCTCCTCGAGCGTTACCTCGCGGAGCGCGGCTTCACCCAGCCGTCCCGGGTCGTGCTCACGCATCGTCATCGCGACCACATGGGCGGCGTCGCCCCGCTCCGGGCGCGGTTCCGGGGGCTCTCGGTCGCGAAGATGATCCACAAGGACAGCGGGCTCCCCGAGCCGATCGAGGACCTCCGCGAGGGCGAGCGGATCGAGGGCGAGGGCGTGACGCTCGTCCCCGTCTACACGCCCGGCCACGCCTCCGACCACCTCTGCTATTACCTGGTCGAGGAGAAGGCGCTCTTCACCGGGGACGTCATCCTCGGCGGGTCGACGACGGTGATCCCGGCCGACGACGGCGACCTGCTCGCGTATCTCGACTCGCTTCGGCGCCTCGCGCAGCTCGACGTCCGCCGCATCTACCCGGCGCACGGCCCCGTCATCGAGAACGCGCCGGCGAAGATCCAGGAGTATATCGATCACCGCCTGATGCGCGAGCGCCAGATCCTCGCGGCGCTCGGCGACGGGCTCGCGACGATCCCCGACATGGTCGCGAGGATCTACGCGGATGTGCCGAAGGAGCTCCACCCCACGGCGGCGATGTCCGTCGAGTCGCACCTGAAGAAGCTCAGGAAGGAACGGCGCGCGCGGGAGATCGTCCGCCGGGACGCGCCGTCCCGCTGGGAGCTGGTCTAGAACCTCGGAGGGGGGCTTTGCCCCCCTTCCGAAACCTTATATCCTCTCGACTAGATCCTAAGAGCATACGCTCGGGTTCTCGGAGCTCGCGGGCTGAGGACCATTCCGAAACCATCCCTCGAGGATCTGGGGGAGACTGTCCCACCCTGCGAGACGAACGGCGTCGAGGTTCCATAGGAGGTCGTCCCGCGGCGAGCAATCTCGCGAGGACCGATATAAGGCGAACTGGCCGTTCACGCTCCGGGCCCCTCATCACCAAAGAAGGAGGTGGCATGCGCTACTACGTCGGGGTGGATTGGGCGGACGCGGAACACGCCGTGTGGGTCGAGGACGAGGCGGGCGGCAAGGTGATGAGTCGCAGCCTGGCGCAGACCGCCGAGGGGTTCGCCGAGTGGGGGCGGTGGCTGGACGAGCGCCGCGCCGAGGGAAGCGAGTTGTGGGCGGCCATTGAGAAACCGGACGGCCGGATCGTGGACTTCCTGCTCGACCACGGAGTCGTGGTCTTTGCGGTCAACCCTAAGGCGCTGGATCGCGCCCGCGATCGGTTCCGCATGAGCGGCGCCAAGAGCGACCCCTTCGATGCCCGCGTGTTGGCCGGCTTCCTGCGAACGGATCATGGCCATCTCCGAGCGCTGCAGCCCAGCTCGGAGGCCGCCCAGGAGCTCAAGGGGTTGACCCGGGACTACGCCCGGCAGGTGCGGCAGCAGACTCGGCTGCTCAACCAGCTGACGGTCACGCTCAAGGAGTACTACCCGCGGGCGCTCGAAGTGGTCGACGATCTCAAGAGCCGCTGGGGCCGGGCGTTCTTGCGCGCCTATCCGACGCCGGCCGCGGTGGGAGCCCTCACCGAACGCCAGTGGCGGCGCTGGGCGCGCACCCAGCATCTGAGCGTTGAGCGGGGCGCGGAGCTGTGGACGATCGTGCAGCGCCCGCAGCTCGCGGTCCCGGCGCACGTCGTCCGGGTCAAGGCCCGACGCCTGGTGGTCTTGCTCGACCAGTTGGAGGTGACCCGTGGCGCGGTCGACACCTATCGGGGGGCGGTCGAGGATTTTTTCGCCAGCATGCCGGCGGCTGAGTGGGCGGCCTCGCTGCCGGGCGGCCAGAGCGGGACGGTCGTCCCCGCGCTGTGGGCCGAGCTCGGCGATGCCCCGGGCCGCTGGCAGACCGCCCAGCATCTGCAAGGCCATGGTGGGACAGTCCCGGTGACCGAGAAGAGCGGCAAAGCGCATGTCGTCAAGTTCCGCTTCGCCTGCAACACCCACCTGCGCGCCGTGATCCACCAACTCGCCTTCCTGTCGCTCCGGCACAGTGAGTGGGCCCGCGTCTACTACGACCGTTGCCGGCAGCGCGGCCATAGTCACCACCACGCCCTCCGCGCCCTCGCGGCCAAGTGGTTGAAGATCATCTTCGCGATGTGGAGCCGTCAGGCCCCGTACCAAGAGCAGTACCACCTCGCCAGCATTGCCCGCCATCAGCTGAGGCAACCGGCATGACGGCGCAGCGCCAGAAATCGCTTGACGACCTCATAGGAGGTCTCCCCCCAAGGAATCTTGTTGCGCCGGCGAAGCCGGCGCTCGAACGTCGATCGACGGCCCTTACCGGGTCGCCCGCCTGCGCGCCTCGCCGACCAGCGCCGCGAAGAGGCTGCGCGCGGCGGCGTCGCGCGCGACGAGCTCTTCGGGATGCCACTGCACACCGACGACGAAGCGGTCGCCGTCCGCCAGCTCGACGCCCTCGATGATCCCGTCGGGGGCCCAGGCGACCTCGCGGAGCCCGCGGCCCAGCGTCTTGATCGCCTGGTGGTGCATGCTGTTCACCTCGAGCTCGAGCGCCCCGACGATCGTCGCGAGCCGCGTGCCCTCGCCCATCACCTTCACGGCGTGCGTGGGCCGGTCGCGTGGCTCCGTCTGGCTGTGCCGGAGCGGCGCCCGCTTCGAGCCCGCGGTGTCGCGGTACTGGTCGCGGTACTGGTCGGCGATGTCCTGGTAGAGGCTCCCGCCGAGCGCGACGTTGACCACCTGGACGCCGCGGCAGATCGCGAAGAGCGGCACGTCGTCCTCGAGCGCTCGATGGACCAGATCGAGCTCGAGGGAGTCGCGGGCAGGCGAGACCTCGTCCGTGGCCGCGTGGCGCGCCTCGCCGAAGCGCGCGGGGTCGATGTCGCCGCCACCGGTGAGCACGAGGCCCTCGACCCGTTCCCAGAGGGTCGCGAGCGCTTCCGCGTCGAGCTGAGGCGGGAGCGGCACGGGGATTCCGCCGGCCGCCTGGATTGCGCGCAGATAGGCCGTGTTCACGTAGGCGCGCTCGGGGGACTTGTCGACGGTGATGGACGTACTGACGCCGATGAGAGGCGCGCGCACGGCCACAGCCTACCACGGGCGCTTGGCGCGGAGCGACGCGGCGCGTATGATGGGAGCCCGACATGAGCCTCGATTCCGTCTCGTCGCAGCAGCACGCGCCGGTCAACGCGCCGACCGCGACCGTCCAGGTGATCGGCACGCGCTGGGCCGTCGCGGCCGGCCACGCGCTCGCCTCCGAGGCGGGGGCGCGCGTGCTGGCGGCGGGCGGCAACGCGATCGACGCGGGTGTCGCGGCCGGGCTCACCCTCGGCGTCGTCCACCCCGACATGGTGAGCGTCGCCGGCGTGGCGCCGATCCTCGTGCACGTCGCGCGAACCGGCGAGACCTTCCAGGTGTCGGGCGTCGGACCGTATCCGCGCGCTTCGACCGTCGCGTATTTCCGCGAGCGCCACGGGGGTCAGATCCCGCCCGGCCTGCCGCGCACCGTGGTACCCGCCGCGCCCGACGCGTGGCTCACCGCGCTCGAGCGCTGGGGCACGATGTCCTTCGGCGACGTCGCGCGCGCGGCGACCGAGCACGCCGAGCGCGGGTTCCCGGTCTCGACGTTCTCCGCGTACCAGATGGCCACGAACGCGGACAAGTACCGGCGCTGGCCGACGTCCGTCTCGCTCTTTCTCAAGGATGGGCGCGCCTATCGGGCGGGGGAGATCCTCGTCCAGGGCGAGCTCGGCGAGACGCTCCGTCGCATGGCGCGCGCGGAGGCGAAGGCGGGCGGGAGCCGCGAGGCGGGCATCCGCGCGGCGCGCGACGAGTTCTACCGGGGCGAGACGGCCAGGCGCATCGCCGAGTTCCATCGCGCCGAGGGCGGGCCGCTCAGCCGGGAGGACCTCGCCGACTTCCGCGTGGAGGTGGCGCCGGCGCTCACGACCCCGTTCGGCGCCTACGAAGTCGCCGCCTGCGGCTTCTGGTGCCAGGGGCCGGTGCTCCTGCAGATGCTCAACCTGCTGGACGGCGTGAACCTCGCGGCGCTCGGCCACAACTCGCCCGCGTACCTGCACCGGATCGTCGAGACCGTCAAGCTCGCGTTCGCAGACCGCGACGCCTACTACGGCGACCCGCGCTTCGTGGCGATTCCCGCGGCCGGCCTTCTCTCGAAGGCGTACGCCGGGGCGCGCCGTGTGCTCGTGGGCGCGCGGGCGTGGCCCGACATGCCGCCGGCCGGGGATCCGCATCGGCTGGCCGCCGAGCGACGTCGCGAGGCGGCGCTGCCCCTCGCGGGCGGCTCCGCGCCGGCGCGGTCGGGCGCGGGGACGGACGCGCTTGACACGAGCTACGTGGCCGTCGTCGACGAGGCGGGGAACGGCTTCTCGGCCACTCCGAGCGATCCCAACGTGGACTCGCCGGTCGTCCCGGGCGTCGGCTGCGTCGTCTCGCCGCGCGGCTCGCAGGGCTGGCTCGATCCGGAGCATCCGAGCGTTGTGGCGCCTGGCAAGCGGCCCAGGCTCACGCCCGCGCCGGCGATGGCGTTCACGGGAGGGCGGCTCTTCATGACGTTCGGCACGCCGGGCGGCGACGTCCAGCAGCAGGCGATGCTCCAGGTCTTCCTCAACGTCACGGTCTTCGGCATGGAGCTGCAGGCCGCGGTGGAGGCGCCGCGCCTGGCCTCGCGCAGCTTCCCCGACTCGTTCTGGCCGCACGCGATGGCCCCCGGCAAGGTGGAGATCGAGCGGAGGATCCCGCGCGAGACCCGCGACGCGCTCGCCGCGCTCGGCCACGTCGTCGCCGAGTGGCCCGAGTTCGAGTGGCGCGCGGGCGCGGTGTGCGGCGTGCGCGTCGGGCCCGAGGGCACGCGCTGGGCCGGCGCCGACCCGCGGCGCGGCTCGCACGCGATCGCCCGCTAGATAAGTCGGAGGGGCCTCGACGGCCCCCTCCGAACCTCGATTCTACCCTAACGTCTTCACGATCGAGTTTAGCGGCCGTATCGAGGATACATCGGGCAGACCCGGCCCGAAGCGGGTCGCCGCGGGGGCGCGGTCATGAGCCCCGCAGTCCGGCCGCTCCCCGGTTCGTTCGCCCCGTGGCTGGACCTGTCGAGCGACGCCGAGGTGTTGGCATTGCTCGCAGAGGTCAAGGCCACTCTTACCAGGCGTGGGTACGTGGTCGCGCTCGCCGTCGAGAAGCGGTGAGCTAGTCGCGCAGTCGTAGCACGGCAGCACGAGGGCCGGGGCGAGATTCCCCGGCCCTCGCTTCATTTCCCGAACTGACTCGTCAACCTGGCACCCTGGCACCGCTGCTCCTGTCGACGTTGCAATTGCCTGACAAATCGACTTCGCCGCTCGCGTCTCACCCCCGTCGCAAAGAAGACCCCTCTTCGTCACGCGATTGTCACGATGGCAGGCCCGGCAGCCACGGCCGCGGCTTAGCGGGGATAGGGCCGTTGCGCATCTTCCTTTCAAAGGCTCGTCACCGACTGCGATCTCCAAGCTTGATGGCTAAGTCGGGGGAATGGCGATGCCAGAAAACGCTCATCGGAGCTGGTATCTATCTTGCTGCGCAGGGCAGCGTGCGTGCCTAGGCGGTAGCGGCCATTGTCCTCACCTTGGCGCTCGGCGCCGCTGACCACGCAACGCCCTGGATCGGGAGGATGCGACATGGCTAGAGCAATTCTCGCGTGCGGGCTCCTGCTCGTTGCTGCCGGGCTCACCGGGTGTAGTGGCTCCACGTATCTGATCAAGCCCGACACGGCCGACCCCGTGCACGTGGTCCGATGTGAGACGCATTTAAGCGCCAAAAGTGCCCTCCTGGCGATGATTTTTCTGCCCCTCGGGTTCATAGTCCAGTGGCAGGACTATCAGAATTGTCTTGAGCTGCGGCACAATGAGGGCTACGTCGACGCGCCCGAGGAGCCCGAGTGCGCCTACTGGCGGGACGATAAGCCGGGCAAGGAGATTAAGATCCGCGACAGCTGTAAGAACAACCCGCCTGAATGGACGTCGAGCGGAGTCGAGGCGCAGAAAACCATCACCCTCGCTCCGCCACCGCCAGTGCAACGGAAACCGACCATCGGCGATACGTGGAGCGGGGTCGGTACTACGTGGAGTGGGACGGTATATGGGCAGCAGGGGTCCTATCCACTAACCATCACGTTCAAGGACGATGGTACGTACCATGCCACGTCTGCCACACTGAAACCCGGGAGGTTTGATGGCACGTGGCAGTTGAGCGGCGGCAACGTGGTCTGGAAGTCGATCACGACCGGACGAACCGGGACGGCAACAGTGCAGGAAGCCAACGGCAAGCGGACCCTGCGGATGATTCCAGACGATGGGACATCCACTCTGGAGATGACGCCCACAACCGAGGTCGCCGCCGTTCCCGCCGATTTTAGGACGTGGCTTCGCGGAAATTGGGACGGCAGCGGAGGCGGATATGACCTCACGATCTCGTCGGACCTAAACTGGCAGTACACGTCAACGGTCGGCGGTAGCTGGTATGCGAGCGGAACCGCACGCATCGAGGGGCCAACCACGGTCGTCCTCGAGGGGTGGTTCAAAGGCGGCTATAGCCCTGAACGCCTCACCATGGTTTTGCACAGGCGCGGCGAGTCGCTGGCCGGGGAGTTTCGCTTGTTGAAGACGTGGTGGGTCACCTTTTCGCGATCGTCGCGCCCAGGCACGAAGTGACGCGCGCCGCACGAGGGGCCTCACTTCTCGTCGCGTTCTCCCTGCGCACCTCGGCTGCGACGGCCAGCGCCGAGTGCGCGTGGGTGCTGTGGGCCACGCCTGCTGCGATTCGAACTGAGTACGCTGAAGCCCGTGAAGCATTCACCACGAAAGCGGAATGCGACCGCGGACGGACATGGGCCTTGACGCAGCAAGAGGCGCAGGAGAAGAAACTGCGCGATCAGGGCGTCCTCCCGCGGCCCCCCACGATGTACGTCTGCCTCCCCGACACCGGGGACCCGCTCGGGCCGAAGAAGTGA
>QHSX01000070.1 GCA_003221695.1 Candidatus Rokuibacteriota bacterium | reverse complement strand
CATGCAGCCGTTTCTCCCCTGAGAGGGACCCATACAACTGAAACTCGCGCACAGGCTCAGTACTGCCCCGCGAGCATGCTAGCCAGGAGGAGGGGTCCCCGTTCGACGTATCGGGGATAGCTCCTATCGGGGGATGGCTCCATTGACCGTTCACTCGTTACCGTTCGAGCGAGGGGTGCTGGCGACTCTGCAATCAAAGCCTCCCGATCCCCTCGGGCGCAACCCGGCTCGTTTGGCCCCCGTTTGAAATTTTCTCTGGCCCCCTGGTCCCCTGTGCCCCCGAGAACGGCCAGCTTGAAAATTCTCTCTTGCATGGGCTCAGACGAGTGTGAGAAGACTGTTCCCGCACAGAACCCGCACAAGAGCGGCACGGTAGAGGTTGTAATGGTGGTCGGGGTGAGAGGATTTGAACCTCCGGCCCCCTGCTCCCAAAGCAGGTGCGCTACCAGGCTGCGCCACACCCCGAACCTTAGAAAATCCTATCACTTACTATTGCGGTAAGCCCTCGACGGTGAAGGCACGGAACTTCGCATACTTGTCGCCGATTTTCCGAGCCTCCTTATACTCCGCTGAATTGCGCCACGCCTTAATTCTCTCCATGCTGTCCCACACCTGTACGGCAACGCGCGGTTTCGGCGGTTGCCCTTCGATCGCAGTTACCTTTTGTCCTGCAGCGAGGAGCCGGCCGCCGAACTTCTTGATCGTGCCCTGGGCGACCGGAGCGTACTCCTTCACGTAGGCGTCCACGTTCGTCACATCGATTTCCGCGATGTAGTAGACGGGCGGCTTCGCTTGGGCGTGAAGACTTTGGACCGTGACAGCACCAAGTCCGAAGCCAGCGACGACCGCCAGCGTGACCACGTATTGAGTCTTCATGGGCATCTCCTCCGTGAGAACACAAACGCCCCGTCATGTCGATTCCCTGGACGGGGCGTTTTGCCGTGCGCCTCCTCCCAACCGTGGGCGGGCGCCGGGGGTGCACTCCGCACGATGTGTCAGCGCGGCGGAACTATAGGATTTCGTCCACACCTTGTCAATGCATCCCGAGGAAGCGCCGGGCCGCCCGCACGGCCCGCCCGCGGTGGTCCACGCGCGCCTTCTCCTCGGGCGCGAGCTCCGCGAAGGTCTGAGCGAGCGGCGGGTAGAGGAAGACCGGGTCGTAGCCGAAGCCGTGGCGCCCGCGCGGCGCATCGGTGATGACGCCGTCGACGAATCCCTCGGCCGTGTGCTCGCCGCCGGCCGGATCCACGAGCGCGACGACGCAGCGGAAGCGCGCCACCCGCTCGGCGGGCGGGACGTCGCGGAGCGCCTCGAGGAGCAGGGCGCACCGGCCCGCGTCGTCGAGCCCCGGGCCGCCGAACCGCGCCGACCGCACGCCGGGCGCGCCCCGGAGCGCGGCCACCTCGATGCCGGAGTCGTCGCCGAGCGCCCACGCCCCGGTGAACCGCGCGGCGGCGCGCGCCTTCAGGAGCGCGTTGGCGCGGTACGTATCGCCCGTCTCCTCGGGAAGCGCGGCGCCCGGCAGCTCGGCGAGCACACGGACCTCGTAGGGAATGTCGCCCAGGTGCGCGGCCAGCTCGCGCGCCTTCGCGAGGTTCAGCGTCGCGAGGACCAGACGCGGCCTAGAGGCTGAAGACGCGCTCGGCACGCGCGTCGAGGGCGCGGCGCTGGAGGCGAATGAGATGACGGATGGCGCCCGCGGCGATGGTGAGGAGCGCGTCCAGCCGCGCGCGGCCGAAGGGCACCTGCTCGGCGGTGCCCTGCACCTCCACGAACTCGCCGCTGCCGGTCATGACGACGTTCATGTCCACCTCGGCGCTCGAGTCCTCGGCGTAGCAGAGGTCGAGCACCGCCTGGCCCTGGACGACGCCGACGCTGATCGCGGCGACGTGGTCGCGGATCGCCGTCGACGGCTGGAGCCCGGGGATCTTCGCGATCGCGTCCGCCACGGCGATGAAGCTGCCCGTGATGGCGGCGGTGCGCGTGCCGCCGTCCGCCTGGATCACGTCGCAGTCCACCCACACCGTGCGATCACCGAGCTTCGCCCGGTCGATGACGGCGCGCAGGGCGCGGCCGACGAGCCGCTGGATCTCCTGCGACCGGCCGCTCGGGCCGCGGATCTCGCGGGGCGTGCGCGTGTTGGTCGCGCGCGGCAGCATCGCGTATTCCGCTGTGACCCAGCCCTGCCCCTGGCCCTTCAGGAAGGGCGGCACCTTGTCCTCGAGCGACGCCGTGCAGATCACCTTGGTCGCCCCGAACTCGACCAGCACGGAGCCCTCGGGGTGGAGCAGGAAGTCCCGGGTGACGGTGACCGGCCGGAGCTGATCGGGGGCGCGGCCGTCGGGACGGGGCACGGCGCTTACCGCGTCTTCGTCAGCGACGGCTCGCCCGCGGCGCGGACGCGCTGGTCCCAGTTGCGCTTGTACTCGGCGAGGCCGGCGACGATGGCCCGCGCGATCTCGTCTCGGTGCCGCGGGTCTCTCAGCCGGCGCTCCTCCTTCGGGTTCGTGATGAAGCCGATCTCGATCAGGATGGCGGGCATCGCCGCGCCTCCCAGGACGTAGAACCCCGCCTGCTTGACACCCCGGTTCCCGATGCGGAGCGACTGCGTCATCGAGTCGTGGACGATCTCCGCCAGCCGCGAGGACTCCGTCTGGAACTCGGACTGGGCGAGATCCCAGAGGATCGTCTTCACGATGTCCTTCGGGGCCCCGCCGCGCCCCGACGCGCTCTCGAGCTGGACGACGCCGTTCTCCTGCGCCGCGACCTGGCGCGCCTCGCTGTCCGTCGCCTCGGAGGACAGGAAGTAGGTCTCGACGCCGTCGGTCATGGCCTGGCGGTGCGCGTTCGCGTGGATCGACACGAAGAGGTCGGCGCGGGCGCGGTTCGCGAAGCTCGTACGGTCCCGCAGCGCGACGAAGGCGTCGGCATCGCGCGTCAGGAGCACGCGGACGCCGAGCCGCTCCTCGGCGAGCTTCGCAGCGCGCCGGGTCACGTCGAGCACGAGCTCCTTCTCCATGAGACCGGTCGGCCCCAGCGCGCCGGAGTCGTGGCCGCCGTGGCCCGCGTCGAGCACGAGCGTGCGGAGTGGCGCCACCTCTTCCTGCGGCGGCCCGGGCTCGGTCGGACGCGTGAACTCGAGGACGAGGCGATGCGGGTCCGCGAGCGTGCTCGCGCGCACCGTCCCCGCCGTGCCCTCGAAGACGACGCGCAGGAGGGCGTCCCCGCCCGCGCGCTCGACGCGCACCTCGCCCACGAAGCCGTCGCGGATCTCCTCGACCTGCGCCGTGGCCGCGAGGCCGATCAGCCGGATCCGCGCCTCTTTCGGGCCCGGCTGCTCGACGCGGTACGCGAGGAGGCCGGAAGTCTCGAGGACGACGCGGGTGAACGAGGGGTACGAGCGGAAGCGGAGCTCCTCGAGGACGACCTCGGGCGTGGGCGCCCTGGCCGCCGCCGGAGCGGCGGCGACGGACACCCCGGCGGTGAGCCGCGGGAGCACCCGGCCCACGAACGACTCGGGCACGAGCCACACCCCGCGCCTCACGCGCACGGGCGCGTCGAGCACGACGGGGGTGTTGTTCACGAGGATCTGGGCCCAGTTGCGGGTGAAGGTCACGACGTGCCCCGGGAACCTGAGCCTGGCCCGCGTGCTCGACGGGCGCGCCTCGAGCCCGGCGCGGTTCAGGGAGTCCGCGAGTCGTCTGAGCTCGACGTAGGGTCGACCCTGATGGGTCACCGTGGGCAGCGTGGCGCCCGCGGCTCTTCCCGCCGGGATGAGCAGGAGTCCCCCGAGGATGATGGCGCGACGTATCTGGCTCACGGTGAGGCCAATTCTAGCAACGCCCACCGCGGGCCAGTGCGCTTTAAATTCGCCTCGCCGCAGGCGAATCCGGGAGCGGCCCAGCCGCGGGGCGGGCCAGCGCGAAGACGAGCAGACCCAGGCCCACCCAGGCGGCCTCGCGCACCCGGCGCACCAGGCTGAACGCGACCGCCGTCGCCGGTCCGAGGCCGAGCGCGGCGAACGTGACCACGTAGCCGCCCTCGAGGGCGCCGAGGCTCGCCGGGATCAGGAACGTGGCGAAGCGGACCGCCGTGCCGAAGGACTCGATCACGGTGGCCGTCGTCAGCGAGACCGGGACGCCCAGGAACTGCAAGATCAGCCAGGCCTCGAGCGAGCCGAGCAGCCACGCAACCAGATGAAACGCGAGCGAGAGGACGAGGCGCCAGGGGGCGGTCCGGTAAAAGCGCGCGAGCACTTCGTCGATGCGCCCGAGCGCCTCCCCGTGCCCGTGCTCGAGCCCGAGTTGGGCGACGAGCCGCCCGCCCCACCCGAGCAGACCGCGCGTCTGCGCGACGACGAAGCCCGCGAGCGCGACCGTCTCGATCGCGAGGAGCCAGAGCATTCCATAGAGGAGCGGCGACCCGGGGAGCGTGCCGGCGAAGGCCAGCACGATGCCGAGCAGCAGGAAGAGGCCCTGCGCGATCGTGATCGTGGTCTTCGCGACGATCACAGAGGGCACGCTCGTGTCGAGCGGGACCAGGCCCCGCAGGAGCCAGGCTTTGACCGCTTCCCCGCCGAGCGCCGCCGTCGGCGTCGCGACGTTGAACGCCTCGCCCGCGAGCCGGACCCAGAGGAGGGTGCGGAAGGCAACGCCCTCCTGGAGAAACGCGAAGCGCCAGCCGAGCGTGTCGAACACCATGACCAGCACCACCGGGAAGCAGAGGACGATCGCGAGCCGCCAGGAGAGCTGGACGATCGAGGCGAGGATCGCCGCCGGGTCGTTCGTCGCCACGAGGACGGCGAGCAGGCCCACGCCGAGGACGAGCAGCGCCGCGCGGACGGAACGCAGGTCAGCTCTCCCGATAGAAGATCAGCAGGACACCGACCGCGGCGAGCGCGCCGGACCAGAGCCACCGGGGAATCCGTCCCTCGGGCGACGGGAGCCCGAGCTCGAGCCATCGGCCCCAGCCGACGAGCATCCCGAGGAGGCCGAGCGGCGCGTGGGTCACCTCCGTCAGGAACTCTTCCTTGAGCCCGAGGCTCGCGTGCGAGTGCGTCAGGAGGAAGCCCCCGCCGACCGCGCAGACGAGCGGAAAGACGAGCGCCGCCTGCCGGGTGCGCAGGCGCCCCGCGCGGACCATCCACTCGAAGATCGCGAAGACGATGACCAGCAGGACGAACACGCGGTGCTGGAGCACGGCGGGATACGCCCAGCTCTCCCAGAACCCCAACGGCCCGAGCGGCCAGGCGCCGGGGTCGTCGCGGATCGCCAGGAAGGCGGCGAGCCCGAGGAAGATCAGCGGCCAGTGGCGCGCCCAGCCCGCGCGGCCGGTCGCGTGGACGATCGCGAGCAGCCCCATGGTGAGCACGAACAGCCCGGCGACGTTGTGGTTGAACTCGGACCACGCGCGGTCCGCGGCGGTCCGCGGGGCGTCACGATCGTCCACGGGCAGCGCCTCGATCGGCGGCGACGAGAGCGTCGGCCACTTGGGGGTGAACCGCGTGACGACCTCGGCGAGCGTCGCGCGGTCCGTGACCACGTCGACCGCGGGCGGGAGCGAGGTCAGCGACGCCGCGACGAACAGGGTCGTGAGGCCGAGCCCGAGCTCGACCTCGACGAGCCGACGGAGCCGCGCGGAGCCGACGTCGGCCTCCGGCGGGAGCCGGCGCACCGCGACGAAGTTCAGCGCGCCGAGGAGCAGGAGGGCGGCGAGGATCGCCACCTTGGTGAGCACCATCATGCCGTACGCGGTCCCGAGCAGCGGGAGGACGCCGCCGACGAACGCGAGCGTGAGCGCGAGGCCGCCGGCCACGAGGATCCCGACCGCCGTGAGCGCGAGCGCCGAGAAGCGTCGGAGCAAGAGCGCCGGCCACAGGCGCTCGCTCCGCCCGAGCCCCGTGACGACGAGGTGCGCGAGGCCGCCGACCCACGCCGCTGCCGCGAGCTGGTGGACGCCATCGAGCGCCAGTAGCAGGCCGCGCGACCCCAGGCGCGCCGCCGCGTGACTGGTCCACGACGCGCTCGCCGCCAGCACCAGCGCCACCCCACAGAGCGCGAGCCAGCCGCGCCCCCTGCCCGTCCCCCGGCGGAGGCGGAGAGCGCCGACGACCAGCCCGGCGCTGGCGAGGACGCGGACGGCGACCGTCCGGACGTAGGTCGTGGCGAGGAGGTCCCGGACGGGCCAGCCGTCATCGCCGGCCAGCGAGCCGAGACCGACGGCGAGCGAGAGGAGCTGCGCGACACAGACGACGGCTGCACCCACCGCCGAGAATGCGAGGCTCCGGTCGAGCAGCGGCACGAGGGCGGGCCGCGCGTGCACCGCGGGCCGGAGGACCAGCAGCGCAAACAGCACGCCGCCGATCGCCACCGCCTGGCCGCACAGCGCCAGGCCGCGGAGCACGACATCGACGAAACCGGCCACAGCCCCTCAGGCCCGGCGGCGCGCCGCGCCGACCCACAGCAGCAGGAGCAGGAAGATCGGCGTGCCGACGGACGCGAGGACCAGGAACACGTCGGCCCGGCCGAAGGCCGACAGGACGACGACCAGGTAGATGAAGTCCCGGTGGGCGAAGGCCTCGGTGAGGCGATCCGTCATGGAGGCCCCGGCGCCCGACACGACGTCGAGCAACGTCCGACGGAAGACGCACGCCGCCGATCCGAGCCCGCTTGCGATCGTCACGGCCCCGAGGGCGAGCGGCCACACCGCCCCGGTGGTGAGTGTCCAGCCGACGGCGATGCACCCGAACACGGCGGCGTGGACGAGGTTGTCGCCCCAGAAGTCGAGGATCGCCCCGCGGCGCGACTCGATGAGCTTGAGTCGCGCCAGCTCGCCGTCGCAGCCGTCGAGGATCGAGTGGGCCAGGAAGAGGAGCGCCCCGACGAGCTGGTACCCCGGTGACACCGACAGGAAGAACGTCGCGCCCACGAGGCCGACGGCGACGCTCACCAGCGTCATCGCGTCGGGCGTGACGCGCGTGGCGACGAGCCGCCGCGTCAGCGCGAGCGAGATCCGTCGCTCGACGTGACGCGACATGAAGCCCTCCCGCTGCTTGATGAGGCCGCGCAGGAGCCAGGCTTCCGCGCGCCGCACATCGCCGCGCGCCGTCAGGACGAATCGCCCCGCCAGCTCGAACGCGCCCGGGAGCTCGACCGACGCGCCGCGGAGCTCGCCGAGCAGCTCGCCGGCGCTTCGGCAGCGCGCCGCGCCCGCGAGGACGCGGGCCGGGTCCGCGGTCACGATCACCGCGGTCAGCGCCGGATCGACGTAGATCGCCTCCGGGGAGAGCTCCGCGTCGAGGAGCGACCGGAGCCAGCGCGGCTGGGGAACGAGGTTCGCCGGCACGATCACGATACGGCGTGACCCGCGCGGCGTGTCCGGCTCGTCGGGGGTGAGCGTGGCGGCGCGCGTGCCCACGATCAGGTCCTCGGCGCCCGCGAGGGCCTTGTGCACACGGATATCCGCAAACCCGGCGCGCGCCCCCGCCAGGACGATCCTTCGCAGCAGAGGCAGACCCGCCACGACCGTCCCCGGCGGGACGCGCTCGGCCACGCCGGGCTCGGGTGGAACGACGAGGAGCAGCGCGTCTGTCAGCCTGACACCTCGCCCAGCGCGACGCCGCGACCGCCCGCGAGGCTCGACGCGCGCGCCGAGCGCTCCAGCGCGACGCAGAGCGACGCCTCGTCGAGGTTGGCGCCGCGCGGCCCCTGGCCGGCGACCTCGGCGAGGAACTGCTCCGCCACCGCGTCGAACCAGTCCGGATGGTACCCGCCGCCGGACAACGCCGGGGGACAGGGCCAGCGGCTCGTGCCGTTGCCGGCGCGCGTAACCACGAGCGTGTCGTCCTGGAGCTCGATCGTGCCGTCGGTGCCCGTCACCGCGGCCCAGTTGCGCCGCTCGTCGGCGGCCCACGTCAGGAGGATCTCGGCCGTCGCGCGCGCGTAGGTGAGCCGCACGGTGGCGGTGTCCTCCACGGCCCAGCCGGTGTGCCGCCGCGTCTCGAGCCGCGCGCTCACCGACTGCGGGGCCTCACCGATCCAGCGTTGGACGATGTAGAACACGTGCCAGCCGTGATCGGCCAGCACGCCCCCGCCGGCGATCTGCGGATCGAGGCGCCAGTTCGCCTCGTCGCCGTCGCCCGCCGCCGCCGGGCGGGTGCGAAGCGTGTGCCAGTCGACCCGCGTCACCCGGCCGATCGCCCCCTCGCGCACGAGTGTGGCCGTGCGCCGCACGATCGGGGCATGATGCCAGTTGTGGACCGTGTGGAGCACGCGGCCACGCGCCTCCGCCAGGGCCCGCAGCGACCCGAGGTCGTCGAGCGAATGGACGAGCGGCTTCTCGCAGAGCACGTGGAGGCCCCGATCGAGCGCGCCCCGGATCAGCGGCGCGTGGCTCGACGGCGGCGTCGCGATGTCCACGAAGTCCAGGCGGGCGTCGGCAAAGAGCGCGTCGGCGGAGTCGTACCAGCGCGCGCCGGGCAGGTGCGTGGCAAGCGCGGTGCGCTGCGCCGGGCGCGCGTCCGTCCCCGCGACGATCTCGACGTCGCGCCGGCGGCGCCAGGCGGGCACGTGCCCCTGGAGGGCGATGTTGCCGACGCCGACGATCGCGCCGCGCAGCATGCTACTGGAGCCCGTGCTCGCGGACGACGGCGCCGAGCGCCTCGTCCAGGATCGCGAGCCCGGCCAGTGCCTGCTCTTCACGGATCACGAGCGGCGGGTTGATGCGGATCGACGGCGCGTAGGTCATCGCGACCAGGCCGCGCCGCAGGCACTCCTGATAGAGCGCCTGGGTGACGGTCTTCGGGAGCGGCGCCTTCGTCGTTCGGTCACGGACGAGCTCGATGCCGAGCATGAGCCCGCGGCCGCGCACCTCGCCGACGCACCGGTATTTCTCCTTCAGCGCCTCGAGGCGGGTGAGCATGACCTTGCCGACACGCTCGGCGTTGGTGACGAGGTCCTCCTTGACGATGATCTCGAGTGCGGCGAGCCCCGCGGCGGAGGCGAGGGGGTTGCCGCCGTAGCTCGACGAGCTGGCGCTCGGGTTGGACCAGGGCTTGCTGGCGGCGATCGCGTCCGTAGCGATCACGCCGGACAGGGGGAATCCGCCCCCCATGCCCTTGCCGACCGTCATGATGTCCGGCACCACGCCGTCGTGCTCCGCGCCCCACATGGCACCGGTCCGGCCGAACCCCGTCAGCATCTCGTCGGCGATCATGAGCGCGCCGTGCTCGCGCGCGATCGCCTGGATGGCGCGGAGGAACCCCTCGGGCGGCACCACGTTACCGGCGGTGCCCTGGATGGGCTCGACGATGATCGCGCCGACCTCGCCCGCGGTCTGGTAGCGGATGACCTCGCGCACGAACTCGGCGCACGCGATCCCACAGTCCGGGTAGCGGAGCTTGAGCGGACAGCGATAGCAGTCGGCGTACGGCGAGAGGTACCGGCCCGGCATGAAGGGCCCCAGGTGATGCTTGAACTCGCTCCCGAGGAGAGGGAGCACACCGCCGGTCTTGCCGTGGAACCCGCCCCAGAACCCGACGACCTCCGCCTTGCCCGTGGCGGCGCTCGCGAGCCGCAGGGCCGCCTCGACGGCCTCCGCGCCGCCGGAGAACATCTGGATGCGCGTGAGGCCTTCGGGCGTGACGGAGGCGAGCAGCTCGAGGAACTTCGCCCGTGTCTCGGTGGTGAAGCTCCCGAACGTCAGCCGCTCGACCTGCCGCTTCAGGGCTTCCACGTAATGCGGGTGGCAGTGGCCGACGCTCCCGACTCCGATCCCCGCGATGAAGTCGATGTACTCGTTGCCGTCCTCGTCGATGAGGGTCGAGCCCGTGCCGCGGGCCATCGCCAGCCCGGCCATGAGCGAGAAGGACTGGCTTCCCGGCGCGACGTGCCGCCGCTCCTGGGCCACGATGCGCTGCGACCGCGGGCCGACCTCACGGGGCTTCATCGGCCGTCCAGGAAGCGGAGCGCCAGGTGGGCGGCGATCCGCTCCGCCGCCTCGTCGCGGTAGAGCGCGAAGCTCGGCCAGGCGTTCACGTCCAGCAGCACGGGCTCGCCCGAGGGCGGGACGATCGCGTCTCCGCCGTACACCTCGAGGCCGAGCGCCGTGGCCGCGTCACGCACGAGGCGCGCGAAGCGCCCCTGGTCGAACGCATGGCCGGCCAGGCGCTGCTCCTTGTGATAGAACCAGCGAAACCAGCGCGGCGCGCCGTGCGCGCCTCCGCCGGCGCCGATGCCGTAGAATTTGACGAGATCGCCCCGCACGTCCGGCTGAAGGACCGCGCGCGGGATCCCCCGCGCGGCGAGGCCCGCGAGCGCCTCGCGCACGGCGTCGGCGGTGGGCGCGAGGACGACGTCGCCGTCCTGGGTGTTGTGGACGTCGGCGCGCTTCACCCAGACGGGCGGCGCGGCCTCGAGGCGCCCGCCCCGCGTGGGCACCACGCGGCTCTCGATGAAGGGCACGTTCGCCTCGGCGAACGCCTCGATCATCCGCTCACGATAGGTATTGAGGACGGCCCGCGGCGTGTTCACGTGGGGCACCCCGCGCGCCTCGAGCGCGCGGAGCCTCTCGAGCACGGGGAGCCGCTCGCACATGAGGAAGACGAAGCGGGGCGGGACGTCGTCCGCGCCGTTGACCTCGTCCGGGGTCTTGAGAATCACCTGGAGCCCGCGGGCCTCGAGATGCTTGCCCGTCAGGCGGAGGATCTCGGTGTCGTCCGACTCCCGTCCCGGTGAGTGCGCCACTTCCCTGAAGATGCCCCAGCAGGACGAGTGTTCCACGCGTGCCCTCCTCAAAGGAGCTATGATACCCGCCCCGCCAGGGCCAACGCCTCGGCAATCGCGACGTCGTCGGCCCGGTCGACGTCCACGACGGTCTCGATGACCTCCGCGTAGAGCGGCTCCCCTGCCCGGCAGAGCCAGGCGAGGAACTCGCGGAGCCGTCCGAGCCCCGGCGGCGGGTCCAGGGTCCGCACCCGCTCCGACACGAGGTATATGCCGGCGGTCACCGTGTCGCCGGAGGCCCCGCCCAGACCGAGGATGCGCCCGCCGGCGTCCACCTCGACGCGCACCGGCGTCTCGTCGGCCACGAGTGGCGTCACGGCGAGCACGGTCGCCTCCACGGGCCGCCGCGCCGCGGCGGCGACGAAGCGCGCGAAGTCGGCCTCGCGACACCACGCGTCCACCGTCGAGACCAGCATCCGGCCGCCGGGCCACCGGGCCGTGACCTCGCGAAAGCTCACGAGCGACGACGGCGTCGTCTTCACGATGAACTCGAGGTCGAGATCGCCGAAGCGGGCACGCGCCCAGTCCACGACCGCCTGCTCCGCTTCGTTGACGATGACGACGAGCGACGTGATGCCGGCGGCGCGGAAGTTCCGGATCACCGACTCGATCAGCGGCACGCCCGCGATGGGCACCATCGGCTTCGGCACCCCGAAGCCCGCGGCGCGCAGCCGGCTGCCCTCGCCAGCCGCGATGATGCCGCCCCGGAGCGGCGGCGGCCTCACAGGAGCAGTCCCTCGAGGTCCTTGAGGGAGTGGATCACCCGATCGCCCCGGCAGCAGGGATCCTGGGCCGGGGCCGCCTCGCTGACCAGCCAGATGTGGCGCATCCCGACCGCGCGCGCTCCGGCCATGTCGCGTGGAAGCGAGTCGCCGACGAACGTCGCGTCGGCGGGCCCGAGCCCGAGCGCCGCGAGCGCGTGGAGGAAGATCCGTGGCTCCGGCTTCGCGCAGCCGACCGCGGCCGAATCGACGAGGACACTGAAGAGCGGCCGGATCTTCGCGTCCTCGCACACGCGCGCAAGGTTGCCGTAGAAGTTGGACACGATCCCGAGGCGGGCCCGGCGCGCGAGGCGCCTGAGCAGGGGGACGTTGTCGCCGAGGTGCCCGAGCGCGTCGTCGACGAAGCGCCGCGCGAGGCGCGCGGTCATCCGTGGATCGGCGAGGCCGAGCGCCGCCGCCACGGCGGCGACCAGGCGCGCCACCGTCGCGTCGAAGGAGGTCGTCGGCGAGAGCGTTCCGACCAGCGCGTCGTCGGCCGCGTGGAACAGGGGATCGAAGCGCGCGCGCTCGACGGCGACACCCTCGTCCCTGAAGAGCCGATACACGCGCTCCTTCCAGGCGAGCCCGTCGGCATCGAGCGTCCCGCCGAAGTCGAACAGCACTGCGGTGTTCGAGGTCGTGTCCATCCCGAGAGCGTATGCGTGCGTGAGCTGAGTGGAGGCGGTCGCGACGAACGCCAACCGTCACCCAGCTTCCGATACTAGACCGCCTTTTCTCTATCAGCAAGTTGCGGAAAAAGCGATGGAATTGAGGTGCCTCGAGATCTCGAGCCGCGCCGCTCGGCCGACCGGTCGCGCGCGCCGGCCCCACGTGGCACAATCGCCGAACGTGGTCGGGCTCGAGTGCCCCCGGTGCCGCACCCTGTTCAAGGGCGCGCGTCTGTTCACCGGCTGCCCGCGCTGTGACGCGCAGAAGATTCCGGTCAACCTGAGCGTCAAGCTCGAGCTCGGCCCGCTCGCACGTCTCAAGACCGAGCGGTTCCCTGCGACGCCGCGCGGGCTCTGGCGATTTCGTGCGCTGCTGCCGGTCGCGAGCGAGCACCCCGTCACACTCGGCGAGGGCGACACGCCGCTCATCCACCTCGAGCGCATCGGCCGGCGCCTCGGGCTGAGCCGCCTGTACGCCAAGGACGAGAGCCAGAATCCGACGTGGTCGTACAAGGACCGCCTCTGTGCCGTCGCGGTGACTCACGCCGTCGAGTCGGGGGCGCGCGTCGTGACGATCGCGTCGACCGGCAATCACGGGGCCTCCACCGCCGCCTACGCGGCGCGCGCCGGCCTGCCCTGCGTGATCTTTGCGCTCGCCTCGGCCCCGGCCACGATGAAGACGCTGATGCAGGCGTACGGCGCCGCCGTCGTCGCCTGCCCGACGCCGGAGGCGCGCTGGGACCTCATGCGCCAGGGGATCGAGCGCTTCGGATGGTACCCGACCGGCGGGTTCCAGGTGCCGCCGATCGGGTCGAATCCGTACGGGATCGAGGGCTACAAGACCCTCGCGTATGAGGTCGCGGAAGACCTCGGCTGGCGGGCGCCCGACCTCATCGTCGTGCCGAGCGCGTACAGCGACGGGCTCTTCGGTATCTGGAAGGGCATGGCCGAGCTCAACGCGCTGGGTCTCGTCGAGCGCGTGCCGCGGATGGTCGCGGCCGAGCCGTACGGGCCGCTCGCCACGGCGCTCGAGCGCGAGCTCGAGACGCCGGCACCGGTGCCGGGCGCGGGCTCCGTCGCCTTCTCCATCGCCACGCGCTACGGGACCTTCCAGGGGCTGGCCGCGCTTCGCGAGTCGCGCGGCCTCGGCGTGCAGACCACGGACGAGGGGATCTTCGAGGCCCAGCGCGCGCTCGCGCGCGAGGAGGGTATGTTCGTCGAGCCCTCCTCGGCGGCGGCGCTCGCCGCGGTCATGCAGCTCGTCACGCGGAAGGCGCTCGACCCCGACCAGACGATCGTGCTGGTCCTCACGTCGAGCGGGCTCAAGGACCCGGGGGCGAGCCGCACCTGGCTGCCGGAGGTGCCCGCCTCCGGCGCCGACTTCGACACGCTGCTCGGGGTGCTCCGCGAGAGCTACGGGCTTGAGCTTCACCGATAGCCTCGGCGTCGCGTTTCTCGGGGCCGACGCGCCTCGGCACGTGGCCGGCTGGGCACGCGCCGCGGAGGGTGCGGGACTCGGCAGTGTCTGGCTCATCGAGGACTACTTCTATCCCGGCGCCTTCGCGCTCGCCGGCGCCGCGGCGGCCGTCACCGAGCGCGCCGTCGTCGGGATCGGCGTGGTGAACCCCTACACGCGGCACCCGGCGCTGCTGGCGATGGAGACCGCGACGCTCGCGGGCCTGGCGCCCGGGCGCGTGGTGCTCGGCCTGGGTACCAGCAATCGCGTCTGGATCGAGGAGCGGATGGGCATCCCGTTCACGGCGCCGCTCGAGTCTGTGCGCGAGTGCGTCGAGATCGTCCGGCGGCTCCTTGCGGGCGAGCGGCTGACCTTCCGCGGCCAGCGCTTCGCCGTGGACGGCGTCGCCCTCGAGTCCGCGCCAACGCGCGACGTGCCGATCTTCCTCGGCGTCAAGGGGCCGAAGGCTCTGCGCCTGGCCGGCGAGATCGCCGACGGCGTCCACTGCGCTATCCTCGCCTCGCCCGCGCACGTGCGGCGCGTGCGTGAGACGGCGGGCGCTGCCCGGGGCGCGGGCGCCGGGCCGTTCTGCGTGATCGCGTATGTGCCCCTCGTCGTCGGCCGCAACGGCGCCACCGCCCGCGACGCCCTCAGGCCATTCGTGGCCCGCTACCTCGGCTTCCTCCACGGCCAGTCGATCCTGGCCGACGCGGGCCTCGACGCGGCGCGGACGCGCGCGCTCCGGGAGGCACTGCTCCGCGGCGAGCGCGCCGGCCACCTCGTCACCGACGAGGTGCTCGACGCGGTCGCGATCGCCGGGACGCCCGGCGAGTGCCGGCGCGCGCTCGCGCGCTGGGCCGAGGCGGGGCTCGACACCGTCATCGCGGTCGTCCCGCGTGAGACGGACATGCTCGAACAGCTCGCGTTGATCGGAGCCGAGCTGTCACCCCACTGGAAGGAGATCCGATGCCGCTGAGCTTCGGCGTCCACATCCCCACGTGTATCGAGGGCATGATGTACCCGATTCCCTTCGCGCGGGCCGAGGACATCCTGCCGACGGCGCTTCTCTGCGAGCGCCTGGGATTCGACTCGGTGTGGGGCAACGACCACATGACGACCCAGCGCTACGTGCAGCGCGAGTTCCCGGAGCCGCCCAACTACTTCGAGCCCCTCGTCACCTTCACGTACGTGGCCGCCCGCACCACGCGCGTGAAAGTCTGCACCTGCATCCTGGTGCTGCCGATGCGCCACATCGTCGTCGCCGCCAAGCAAGCGGCGACGCTCGACCAGCTCTCCGGCGGGCGACTCATCCTGGGCGTCGGCACCGGCGCCTACCGGGAGGAGTACGAGGCGCTCTTCCCCGACGCCCGAGAGGCCCGGCGCGGCGTCGTCGTGGACGAGGGGATGCTGGCCCTGCGTCGCCTCTTCACCGAGCGCCGGGTCACCTTCCGCGGGCGCTATGTGCACTTCGAGGAGGTCGAGTGCTTTCCCAAGCCAGTCCAGCGGCCGCTCCCGATCTACGCCGGCGGCAACCACCCCGAGGTCCGGCGCCGCGCCGGCGAGCTGGGAGAGGGGTGGCTGCCGGCCGTGCTCTCCCCCGAGGAGATCGCCAAGGGCGTGGAGGACGTCCACCGTGCCGCGGAGCGGGCCGGTCGCGACGGCTCGAAGATCGACATCGCCCCACAGTTCGCCGTCTCCATCGGCCGGACGCACGAGGAGGCGCTCCAGCGCTTCCGCACCTCGCAGCTCGCCAGGCACCTGGAGTCGCTCAGGGCCACGACGCTCCGCGAACAGACCGGCGGCCACGAGCAGCGTAACCTCATCGGCAGTCCCGACGCGATCTGCGAGCGCATCCGCGCCTACCAGAAGGCCGGGGTGCGAACGCTGGCCGGCATGCTGTTCGTGGCCAACACCGTCACCGAGATGCACGAGAGGATCGAGCTGTTCGGGCGCGAGGTCCTGTCCAACTTCCGCTAGCGTGGCAGTGCGAGCCGCAGCCGAAGGCGAGGCGAGTCTATGAATGAGGAGAGCCCGATGGATCCGCATCAACGAGCGCGCCTGCTCTCAGTGCTGGAGGCCGAGGGCCTCGACGCCCTCGTGGCCACCACCCCCGAGAACCTCTTCTATCTGACCGGGTTTCGCTCCATCTCTCACGCGATCTTCCGAGGCGCGGAGTTGTACGGCATCGTGAGCCGCCGCGGCACCGGCCTCGTCGTGCCGTTCATCGACACCGCCGGCGTCGCGGCCGACGGGATCGCCTGCGACCGCGTCGCGTGCTACGGGAAGTTCTTCTTCGCGTACGCGGACCCTCCCGGCGAGGTGGGCGAGAAGATCCGACACTGGACGCGGGAGCCGGCCGGGAGCGCCGCCGACGCGCTGGCGGGCGTGCTGGGCGACCTCGGCGGCGCCGGCCATCGGGTCGGGCTCGACGAGGGAAACCTGTTCGCGCCGGCGTGGGCCAGGCTGGCGGAGCGCCTGGCCGGGACGACGCTCATCCCCGCCTACCAGGTCCTGCGTCGGGCGCGGATGGTCAAGAGCCCCACCGAGGTCGCCCGGCTCGAGCGGGCCGCGCAGATCGCGGAGGACAGCGTCGCCGCCGTCCTCGCCAGGCTCGGGCCGGGCGTGACCGAGCGCGAGGCGGTCATGGTATACGAGGAGGAGGTGGTGCGCCGGGGAGCGTCGCCCTACTTCAGCGTCATCACCATCGGCGAGCGCGCGGCGCTGGCCGACGTCTACCCGTCCACACGGGCGCTCCAGCCGGGCGACCTCGTGCGCTTCGACCTCGGCTGCGTGTACGAAGGGTACCGCTCCGACATCTCGCGCACGGCCGTGCTCGGCGCGCCGGACGCGAAGCAGGCGCGCTACTACGGGGCGGCGCTCGCCGGCGAGCGGGCCGCGATCGAGGCGATGAAGCCGGGCGTCCCCGTGGGCCGAATCTTCGACATCGCGGTGCAGACCACCCGCGCCGCGGGCATCCCCCACTACCAGCGGCACCACGTCGGCCACGGGATCGGGCTCGAGCCGTACGATCCGCCGACCATCGCGCCCGGCGGCGACACGGTGCTCGAGCCCGGCATGGTGTTCTGCGTGGAGACACCCTACTACGAGCACGGCTGGGGAGGCGTCCAGGTGGAGGACGCCGTCGAGGTGACGGCGGCGGGCGCGCGGCTGCTCACCCGCTCGAGCCGCGAGCTGCGCATCGTCGGCTGACGCCCGCGGTTCGGACCCGGTGCTTGACACGACGAGGCCCAGGGCCTAAATAGGAAACCTGGTTTCCAATCCTATGCCACACCTCGTCGACGGTTCCGGCGTCCGCGTGGCCTCGGTGTCCCGGGCGATGCGTGTGCTCGAGGCGTTCGTGGGCCATCCCGAGGGGGTGGCGCTGAGCCGACTCGCCGCCACACTCGGATACGGCAAGGCCAGCCTCTCCAAGATCCTGGGCACGCTCGTCCGCGAGGGGTTCGTGCGGCAAGACCCGCCGACCGGGCGCTTCCATTTGAGCTGGCGGCTGCTCGCGATGGCCTTCGGCCACGCCGAGCGCGTCGGGATGCCGGCGATCTGCGTGCCGATCCTCCAGGCGCTTGCCGACGAGACGGACGAGCTCGTCCAGCTCGCGGTCGTCGAGGACGGCGAGGTGCTGTTCGTGGCCAAGGCCGAGGGGCCGGGTCAGCAGATCCGCATGCTGCCCCTGGTCGGGCTCGTCGCGCCGGCCCACGCAACCGCGTCCGGGAAGGTCTGGCTCGCCCATCTCCCCGAGGCGGAGGCGCTCGCGGTCCTCGCCCGGCAAGGGCTCCGCCGCCTGACGCCGCGGACGATCACGTCCCGCGGCAAGCTGCTCGCCCAGCTCCGAGAGGCGCGCGCTCGAGGCTACGCGATCGTGGACGAGGAGCTGGTCCAGGGCGGGCGCGCGGCGGCGGCGCCGATTGTCGCCGGCGGCCGGGTGGTCGGGGCGGTCGCCGTCTCGGGGCCGACCTTCCGCCTGTCGCTGGCCAAGCTCCACCGGATCGCCCCGCGCATGCGGCGCGCCGCCGCCGAGCTCGGGGTGGTGTGGCCGCCGCGGGTGACGGCCCGCGACTTCGGGCTCCGCGTGCGTCCCGTGACGAACGGCCGCCGGGCCAGGGCCTCGACGCCATGAGCTTCGAGTGCCACGAGCCGAGCTCGGTCACCGACGCGGTCGCCCTCGGGGCGCGGTTCGGCGAGGAGGGCCGCTTCCTGGCCGGCGGCACGGACCTCATCATCCAGATGCGGCGGGGCAAGGTCGGGCCGCGCCACGTGATGAGCCTGCACCGCGTGTCCGGACTCGACCGCATCGAGGCGGACGGCGCGGTCAGGCTCGGTGCCCTCGTGACCCACCGGACGATCGAGCGCTGCCCCGCTTTCCAGGGCCCGCTGCAGGCACTCGTCGAGAGCGCCGCGGTGGTCGGCGGCCATCAGATCCGCAACGTCGCCACGGTCGGCGGGAACATCGTCAACGCCTCGCCCGCTGCCGACGTGGTGCCGGTGCTCCTCGCGCTCGACGCGACGGTCACGTGCCTCGGGCCCGACGGCGAGCGCACGCTGACGCTCGACGGCTTCCTCACCGGCCCGGGGCAGACCGCGCGCCGGCCCGGTGAGCTGCTGACGTCGGTCCGCTTCGACCAGCTGCCGCCCGGCTCGGCGACCGCGTTCGTCAAGGCGGGACGCCGGAAGGCGATGGAGATCTCGGTGGTCTGCGTGGCCGTCCGCCTGACGCTGGATGCGGCGCACGCCCGCTGCCAGGAGGCGCGGATCGCGCTCGGAGCCGTCGCGCCCACCACCCTGCGCGCGCGCGCCGCGGAGCGGGCGCTCGAGGGGCAGCCACTCACGGACGAGGTCCTGCGCCGTGCGGGGCGGCTCGCGGCGGGCGAGTGCGGGCCAATCGACGACGTGCGCGCCTCGGCGCGTTACCGCCGGCTGCTCGTCGAGACGCTGGTCCCGCGCGCGCTCCGTCGTAGCCTCGAGCGTATCGGGAGGGCGGCGTGAGTCGCCTCGCACTCTCCCTCAGGATCAACGGCGAGACGCACGAGGTGCTCACGGCGCCCCATCGCACGCTGCTCGACGTGCTGCGCGACGACCTCGGTCTGACGGGCACGAAGGAGAACTGCCTCGAGGCCGAGTGCGGCGTCTGCACGGTGCTCCTCGACGGGCGCGCGGTGAACGCGTGCATCCTGCTGGCCGCTCAGTGCCGGGGCCGCGACATCGTCACCATCGAAGGCTTGGCGTCGGGTGGTGAGCTCCACCCGCTGCAGCGGGCGTTCGTCGAGCGCGGCGCCGTGCAATGCGGCTACTGCATTCCGGGCATGATCCTCTCGGCCAAGGCCTACCTCGAGGAGTGCCCCGAGGCGAGCGAGGACGGGATCCGCGAGGCGCTCGCCGGGAATCTCTGCCGCTGCACTGGCTACCAGAAAATCACCGAGGCCGTCGCCACCGCGGCCCGCGAGCTCTACGGAGGGAGGACAACACAATGAGCACCGGGCCGCGCGTGGTCGGCCAGCGACTGCCCCGTTTGGACGCGCCCGGGAAGGTGACGGGCACCGCGGTCTACGCCGCGGACTTCGCCCTGCCCGGCATGCTCCACGGCAAGGTGCTCCGGAGCCGTGAGGCGCACGCGCGCCTCCTGGGGGTGGACGCCGCCCGCGCGCGCACGCTGCCCGGCGTGCGCGCGGTGATCACCGCGGCCGACGTCCCCGACGTCCGCTACGGCGGCGCCCTGAAGGACGAGACCGTGTTCGCGCGGGACAAGGTGCGCTACGTCGGCCAGCCCGTGGCGGCGGTGGCGGCGACGACCCGCGAGGCTGCGGAGGCCGCGCTCGCGGCGATCGACGTCGCGTACGAGCCGCTGCCGGCGGTGTTCGACGTCGAGGCGGCGCTCGCACCCGGCGCGCCGCTGATCCACGAGGCGTGGCCAACGTACACGGCGATTCCGATCCTCCACCGCGAGGGCAACGTGTGCAACCGCGCGCGCATCGTGGCCGGCGACGTGGAGCGCGGATTCGTCGAGGCCGACCGCGTCTTCGAGCATCGCTTCCGCACCGGGATGGTCCACCAGGGCTACACGGAGCCGCGCGCCGCCGTCGCGGTCTGGGACACGTCGGGGCAGGTCACGGTGTGGTCGAACACCCAGCTTCCCTTCGAAATCCAGAACACGCTCGCGGAGATTCTGGCACTCCCGCCCTCGAAGATCCGCGTGATCGTGCCGGGGATCGGCGGTGGCTTTGGCGGCAAGCTGCGCGTCGGAGTCGAGCACTTCGCCGCGCTCCTCGCGCGCCGCGCGGGGCGCCCCGTCAAGATCGTCACCACCTGCGAGGAGGAGCTGACCGCCGCCTACCCGCGCCAGTCCACGCGGGTCGAGCTCAAGACCGGCGTCACACGCGACGGACGCATTACGGCGAAGGCGGGGCGCATCTGGTTCGACACGGGCGCGTTCGCGGGCTCGGGCCCCGGAGTCGCGTCGGTGGCGACGCTCGTCCTCGCGGGGCCGTACCGGATCCCGAACCTCCTGATCGAGGGCTACGCGGTCTACACGAACAAGACCAACTGCGGCTCGTTCCGCGCGCCGTCGGGCCCGCAGGCGAACTTTGCCGTGGAGTCGCAGATGGACATGATCGCCGACGCGCTCGGCCTCGACCCTCTCGATTTCCGCCTGAAGAACATCGTCCGCGAGGGCGACGAGGGGCCGACGGGCCAGGTGCTGACGGCCGTGGGGCTCGAGGAGTGCCTGCGACGCGCGGCGGCGGCGATCGGCTGGGCGGACCGCCGACCGACGGCGGACCGCGGGAAGGGGCTCGCGTGCGGCTGGTGGACGACCACGGGCGGCTCCTCTGGCGTCTACGTGAAGCTCAACCCCGACGGCACGGTCGCGCTCAACACCGGCGCGGCCGAGATCGGCACCGCGGCGCTGACGGGGGCGGCGCAGGTGCTCGCCGAAGATCTGGGCGTCGATCTCGCGGACATCAGCGTGGTCTCCGCCGACACGTTCGCGACGCCATTCGATTTCGGCGCGCAGGGCAGCCGCACCGCGTTCGCCGTCGGCAACGCCTGCCGCGCGGCTGCCGCCGACCTCCGGCGCCAGCTCTGCGCGCTTGCGGCTGCCCAGTGGGGCGTCGCGGCCGAGACACTCACCGTGCGGGACAAGCACGTCGTCGGCGACGGCAAGCGGATCGCGCTGGTCGAGCTCGCCCGGCTCTCGCAGGCCTCGGGAGGCGGCCTGATCGCGCACGGCACGTTCATCGCGCCGCCGACGGCGTACGACGCCAAGCGCGTCGAGGCACACGTCTACCCCGCGTTCCACTCGCCGAGCTTCCACGCGCACGCGGTCGACCTGTCGGTCGACCGCGAGACCGGCGAGGTCACGCTCCACCGCTACGTCGTCGCCCAGGACGTCGGCTTCGCGATGAACCCGACCTACATCGAGGGGCAGATCGAGGGCGGTGTGGCGCAGGGGCTCGGGCAGGCGCTGTCCGAGGAGATCGTGTACGAGGGCGGGCGCGTGCTGAACCCGAATCTGACCGACTACAAGATGCCCACGACCCTCGACCTGCCGCGGGTCGAGTCGATCCTCGTCGAGCACCCGAGCCCGGTCGGGCCGTACGGCGCGAAGGGCGTCGGCGAGCCGCCGAACATCGAGCCCCCGGCGGCCGTCGCGAACGCGGTGGCGGCGGCCGTCGGCGTCCGCGTGACGACGCTGCCGATCACCGCCGAGAAGGTCGCGCTCGCGCTCTCCGGCGAAGCGACGCCGTGACGCTCCGGACCGCGCTCCTCCTCCTGCCCTCACGGCCGGCGCGCGCGCTGGCGGCGCTGGCGGCGCGCGCGGAGGAACTCGGCTACGACGACCTGTGGCTGGCCGACGAGCGCTTCTTCCGCGACGTCTACGCGTGCCTCGCCACGTGCGCGCTCGCCACGCGTCGGATCCGCCTCGCGACGGGCGTGACCGACCCGTATTCGCGCCACCCCGCGCTCACCGCGATGGCGCTCGCCACGCTCGACGAGCTCTCGGGCGGGCGGGCCGTGCTCGGCATCGGCGCCGGCGTGAGCGGTTTCCGCGAGCTCGGAGTCGACGCGAGCCGGTCGGCGGTCGCGATCCGCGAGGCCGTGGAGCTGATCCGCCGGCTCCTGGCCGGGGACACCGTGACCGCAAAGGGCGAGGTCGTCGCGTTCCACGAGGGCCGGCTCGACTTTGCGCCGGCCCGGCCGGCGGTCCCGATCTACGTCGCATCCCAGCGCGCGGCGGGCTGCCGGGTGGCGGGACGCGTGGCCGACGGCGCGATCATGCAAGGCTGCGTCGCCGAGCCGCTGGTGCGCTTCTTCCGCGAGACCGTCGCAGAGGGCGCGCGACGCGCTGGGCGTGAGCCGGCGGCCGTCGAGCTGGTCGCGCGGATCAACGTCTGCGTGGCGGACGACCGCCGCGCAGCGCGCGACGTCATGCGGCCCACCATCGTGCGGAGCCTCGCGACCCAGCGTCCGGACTTCTTCACGTTCAGGACGGCGGGGCTCACGGTGCCGCCCGGGCTCCGCGACAAGGTCCAGGTCCTGCCCTACACGCACGACCCCGCACCGCTCAAGGCCGTCGCGCCCGACGTGCCCGACGACTTCGTCGACGCCGTCACCCTGGCCGGGCCCCCGGAGGACGTGGCGCGCGGCGTGGTGCGTCTCGCGCGAGAAGGCATCAGGCGGCTCATGGTGTTCCCACTCGCGGTGGACGGGCGCATCGAGACGACGGTCGAGCGCTTCGCGCGGGAGGTCATGCCGCGCGTCCGGGAGGCGCTCGCGTGACGGTCACGGTTCACATGCACGGCAACCTCCGCCGCTTCCTGACGGGGGGCGCAGACCGGACGGTGCTGGAGGTCGCGCCGGGCACGACGATCGAGGCGCTCCTCGTCGGGCTCGGCGCCGAGCGCGACACCTGGCTCGTCGCCCTCAACGGCGCCACGGCGGACCGCGACCACGTCCTGCACGCCGACGACCAGCTCGACTGCTTCGAGCCGGTGGCAGCGGGCTAGAGGAGGCGACGATGCCCGTGCGATACGTCATCACGACCCTGAAGCCGGACGTCCGGCCCGAGGACTACGAGCGGTGGCTGCGTGAGTACGACTACCGCGTGGCCAACACCCTGCCCAGCATCATCAGCTACCGCACCCACCGCATCGAGGGGCCCATCAACGGCGCGCCCGACGCGCGCTGGAATTACATCGAGCGGATCGAGGTCCGCGACGTCGACCAGTACGCCAAGGACCTCGCGTCGCCTGCCGGCCAGGAGCTGATCCGCCAGCTCTACGAGAGGTACCTCGACCGCTCCCGGAACGTCTTCTTCTGGTCAGAGCCGATCGAGGACTAACCCGTACGCGGCAAGGAGGTTTTGGTCTATGAACCTGGATCGACGGTCCTTCCTGAAGGTCACGGGCGGCGCCGCCGCGCTCCTAGCGGCGGGGCCCGCGGTCGTCCGGCCCCGGCCGTCGGAGGCGCAGGACCCCAACACGCTCGTCGCGGCCTGGGATTCCGACATCGACACGCTCGATCCATCGGCGTTCAAGTCCAACGGCGGCTACGTGACGATCGCCAACATCTGCGACGGGCCCATCGGCTGGAAGGTCCGCCCGATCGAGGGCCGGCCGGGCTTCTTCCGGTCGCGTCCGGGGGAGTTCGACGGGATGCTGGCGGAGTCCTGGAAGGAGGAAGACGACGGCGCGACGCTCGTGTTTAGGGTCCGCCGCGGCGTGAAGTTCCCGAGCGGACGGCCGGTCACCGCGCACTCGTTCAAGTACTCCTTCGACCGGGGACTCCAGTCCCCGGGCTACATGAAGCTCATCATCCCACGCCTCATCCAGGTCACCGACCCCGCGCAGTTCGAGGTCCGCGACGACTCCACGTTCGCCATCAAGATGAAGGCCTACGGTCCGATGGCGCTCGACACCGTCGCCCTGTCGAACAACGCCATCCTCGACGCGGACGAGGTGAAGGCGCACGCCTCCACGGACGACCCGTGGGCGGCCGAGTGGCTCAAGCGAAACCCGGCTGGCGTCGGTCCCTACCGGCTCGTCAAGAACGAGCCGGGCGTGGAGATCGTGCTGGAGGCGACGCCGAATTATTGGCGGCCGAAGCCCCCCTTCGAGCGGATCGTGCTCAAGCTGGTGCCCAACGAGGCCGACCGCGTGCTGCTGTTGAAGCGCAAGGCGATCCAGCTCGTCTCCGGCCGTCCCGGCCTGAGCCCGAAGAACGTCAAGTCGCTCGAGGGCGAGCCGGGACTCAAGATCCTCCAGGTGCCCGACACGACCTGCCACTACCTCGGCATGAACCAGAAGAAGGCGCCGTTCGACAACCTGTCGGTCCGGCGCGCCGTGAACTACGCGATCCCGATCCAGGCGATCCTGCCGAACGTGCTGTACGGGTACGGCGCGCAGATGAAGAGCCCGGTCCCCAGCCTGACCCCGAGCCACCTCGGCGACTACTCGCCGTACAGGCACGACATCGCGCGGGCCAAGGCCCTGATGACCGAGGCCGCGGTCAAGACGCCGATCCCGGTCGACCTCGCGATCCGCGTGGGCTGGCCGACCCACGAGCAGGCGGCCGTCTGGATCCAGCGCGAGCTGGAGCAGATCGGCTTCAAGGTCAACATCGTGAAGGAGAGCGACGCGACGTTCCGGCAGGTGGCGATCAAGGGCGACCACGCACTGTCGATCGAGTCGTGGCAGTCATGGATCAACGACCCCTTCTACCACCTGAGCTTCCTCTTCGACTCGCGGCAGAAGTTCACGAACCTCTCCTTTTACGTGAACGAGAAGGTCGACAAGCTCATCGACGACAACATGCACGAGCCCAACGTCGCCAAGCGCAACGCGGCGTCGCAGGAGATCCAGAAGATCGTCATCGACGATGCGGTGTGGGGCCTGCTCTGGTACGACAACTGGGTGCGGGTCATGACCGCCGATCTCAGCGGGCTCGAGAAGCGGTGGGACACGTTCGAGCGCTACTACTCGGTCCGGCGCGCCTGAGCGCGCGCGACCGCGGCCGGAGGCCAGGGCGGTCCGCGGGCCGCCCCGCCCCCGCGCGGGCGGAGGCCTGACCATGGGGCTCGGCCGCTACGTCGCGACCCGCGTGCTCCTCGTGCTCCCCACGCTCTTCGGCGTCACCCTGATCACGTTCGCCCTCACCTATCTCCTGCCGGGAAACCCGGCGCTCGTCAAGGCGGGGCCGCTCGCGACACCGGAGCACATCCGGGAGATGGAGCGCCAGATGGGGCTCGACCGGCCGGTGCCGGTGCAGTACTGGCGCTACCTCTCCGGGGTGCTCCGCGGCGACTTCGGCGAGAGCGCCACCACCGGGCGCCCGGTGCTCCAGGACTTCCTGCAGCGCGTCCCCGCCACGCTCGAGCTGACGCTCGCCAGCATGCTCATCGCGATCGCGGTCGGGATCCCGCTCGGCGTGGTCGCCGCCGTCCGCCGCGACGGGCCGGTCGACCACGCGAGCCGCCTGCTCGGCGTCGGGGGCGTCGCGATGCCCACGTTCTGGACGGGGCTGCTCGCGGTCTACCTCTTCTTCTACCACCTCGGCGTGGCGCCCCCGCCGCTCGGGCGCCTGAGCCCCGGGGTGATGGCGCCGACGGCGCTCACAGGCCTCTACGCCGTGGACGCGCTCCTCACCGGCAACGCGCGGGCGCTCGGCTCGGCCCTTCACCAGCTCATGCTCCCGTCGCTCACGCTCGGCTTCTCGGTGATGGCGCCCGTCACCCGGATGGTGCGCGCGACGATGCTCGAGATCCTCGAGTCGGACTACATCAAGGCGGCGTGGGCGGCCGGCCTGCCGCGGCGCACGATCGTCTACGGCGACGCGCTCCGGAACTGCCTGATCCCCGTGATCACGCTCGTCGGCGTGGTCTTCGGATTCCTGATGGCGGGCAACGTGGTCGTCGAGATCGTCTTCGCGTGGCCCGGCATCGGGAACTACGCCGTGACCTCGCTGCTCACCAAGGACGCGGCGCCGATCCAGGGCTTCGTCCTCTTTGTCGCGGTCGTCTACGTGCTCATCAACCTCACCGTCGACCTGGTCTACGGCGTTGTCGACCCTCGTATCCGCCTCCGCTGAGCGGGTCGCGACCCGCCGCGCCGCCGTCGCCTGGCGGCGGGTGCGCCGGAACACGCTCTCGCTCCTGGCGCTCGGGGCGATCCTGACGATCATCGGGCTCGCGCTCGCCGCGCCACTCGTCGCGCCCTACGACCCCGACGCGCCGCAGGCGGAGGAGACGCTCCAGGCGCCGGGCTGGCGTCACTGGCTGGGCACGGACATCTATGGACGCGATCAGCTCTCGCGCATCGTCTGGGCCGCGCGCGTCGACCTGCTGGTGGCCCTCGCGGCGACCGCGATGGCGCTCACCACCGGCTGCGTCCTCGGCGCGCTGGCGGGCTATCGCGGCGGGCTCGTCGACCAGGTCGTCATGCGCCTGGTCGACACGATCATGGCGTTTCCCGCGTTCATCCTGGCCATGGGGATCACGGCCGCCGCGGGCAACGCGACCGCGAACGTGGTCGTGGCGATCGCGATCACCCACGTGCCGATCTACACGCGGCTCATTCGGAGCGAGATGCTGCGCGTGCGCGAGATGGAGTACGCGGAGGCCGCGCGCACCGTCGGCAACCGCCAGCGCCGCATCATCTTCTTCCACCTGCTCCCGAACTGCTTTCCGCCGGTGATCGTGCAGGCGACGCTCGCCATGGGCTTCGCGATCCTGACGGTCGCCGCGCTGTCGTTCATCGGCCTCGGCATCCAGCCGCCGCAGAGCGAGTGGGGCGCGATGGCCGCCGAGGGCGCGAGCTACATCGTGTCGGGCGAGTGGTGGATCTTCCTCTTCCCCGGGCTCGCCATCATGGTGACCGTCCTCGCGTTCAACCTGGTGGGCGACAGCCTGCGCGACCTCCTCGATCCGCGCATGCGGGGCGTGGCGTGAGGCCGCTCCTCGAGGTCGAGAACCTCAGCGTCGCGTTCGACACCGACGAGGGCACGGTGGGCGCCGTCGACGCGATCGACCTCGACGTGCGCCGCGGCGAAATTCTCGGGCTCGTGGGCGAGTCGGGCTCGGGCAAGTCGGTGACGGCGCTCGCCGTGTTCCGGCTGATTCGTCCCCCGGGACGAATCGCCGGTGGCTCGATCCGCTTCGACGGACGCGACCTGCTCGCCCTGCCCGAGGAGGAGATGCGCAGGATCCGTGGCGCCCAGATCGCGATGGTCTTCCAGAGTCCACGCACGGCGCTCAACCCCGTGCTACCCGTCGGCCGGCAGATCGCGCGCCTCTACCGGCTCCACCAGGGCTGCTCGGCCGCCGAGGCGCGCCGGCGGACGCTCGAGATGCTCGGCCTCGTCGGCATCCCGGAGCCCGAGCGTCGCGCCAGGGACTACGCGCACCAGCTCTCCGGCGGGATGTGCCAGCGCGTGATGATCGCGATGGCGCTCGCGACGTCGCCCCGCCTGCTGCTGGCCGACGAGCCGACCACCGGGCTCGACGTCTCGATCGCCGCGCAGATCCTGGACCTGCTTCGCGACCTGGGGCGCCGCACCGGCGCCTCGATCGTGCTGATCACGCACGACCTCGGCGTCGTCGCCGGCCTGTGCGACCGCGTCGCGGTGATGCACGCCGGCCAGCTCGTCGAGTGCGCCGACGTGCGCTCGCTCTTCCGCGAGCCCGCACACCCGTACACGCGGGCGCTCGTGCGCTCGATCCCGCGCGTCGACCGCGAGGTGACGATGGAGCCCGTCCCCGGCGTCGTCCCCTCGCTGCTCGACGCGCCGCCGGGCTGCCGCTACGCCGACCGCTGCCCCGACGTCCTCGACGTCTGCCGGACCGTCAAGCCCGCGCGCTCGGCGCGGGCCCGGGACCACGAGGTCGCCTGCTACGCCACCGAGGCCGCGCGTGTCGCCGCTCCTCGAGGTTGACGGCCTCGTCAAGCACTTCCCCCTCCGGGGGCTCGGGGTGTGGCTCGACACCCTGCGCCGTCGCGTCCCGCCGGCGGTGCGTGCCATCGATGGCGTCTCGCTCGCGATCGACGCGGGTGAGACGCTCGGGCTCGTGGGCGAGTCGGGCTGCGGCAAGTCCACCCTCGCGCGCTGCCTGCTCCGGCTGATCGAGCCGACGGCGGGGCGCATCCGCTTCGACGCGGTGGAGCTCACCACGCTCGGCGAGGAACCGCTGCGCCGCCGGCGGCGCGACATCCAGATGGTCTTCCAGGACCCGACGGCGTCGCTCAACCCACGCTTCACGGTGCGGCGAACGGTCGAGGACCCGCTGCGCCTGCACAGCAACCTCCGTCGCGCCGGACGCCGGGAGCGGGCCCAGGAGGTGCTCGGGCGGGTGGGGCTCGGAGCCGAGCTGCTCGACCGCTACCCGCACGAGCTGTCGGGCGGGCAGCGGCAGCGGGTGAACATCGCGCGCGCCATCGCCACCGAGCCGCGCCTCGTCGTGCTCGACGAGCCCACCTCGGCGCTCGACGTGTCGCTGCGCGCGCGGATCATCATGCTGCTCGGCGAGCTGCGCGAGAAGCTCGGCATGACGTACCTGTTCATCTCGCACGACCTCGCCACGGTGAAGTACCTGTCCCGGCGCGTGGCCGTCATGTACCTCGGAACCATCGTTGAGCAGGCCCCGACGCACGAGCTGTTCCGGCACCCGCTCCACCCGTACACGCGCGCCCTGCTCTCCGCGATCCCGGTCCCGGACCCGGACGCCCGGCGCGAGCGCCTCGTCCTCGCCGGTGAGGTGCCGAGCCCGATCGACGTGCCGACCGGCTGCCGGCTCCGCTTCCGCTGCCCGCTCGCGCAGCCCGTGTGCGCCGAGCCGGTCGCCCTGCGCGAGGTGGCGCCCCGACACCTGGTCGCCTGCCACCTGGTCTAGCGCGAGCCGAGGAGACGACCGCCATGGGAGAGCTGAAGACCCGCGAGGACGTTCACGCCCTGATCGCCGGCCTGACCCTGCTCGGGACCGGCGGCGGCGGCCGCCCCGAGCAGGGGCTCGACGCGCTGTTGCCCCACGTCGAATCGGGACGGCGCCTGGCGTGGGTCGACGTCGGCTCGCTTCCCGACGACGCCTGGGTCTGCTCCGTGTTCGGTATGGGCTCGATCGCGCCAAGCAAGCCGCTCACGGCCGTCGAGCGACGGCAGCTCGGCTACCCCGCGGAGTGGGTCGTGGCGAAGCCGATGGTGCGCGCGGTCCAGGAGTTGCAGGCGTACGTGGGCCGGCGGATCGATGCGATCGTCCCGTTCGAGCTCGGCGCGGGCAACACGTCGAGCCCGATGGACGCGGCGGTCCGCCTCGGCGCGGCCATCGTCGACGGCGACTGCGCCGGGCGCGCGATTCCCGAGCTCTGCCAGACGACGGCCGCGATCGCGGGCCTGCCATTCGCGCCGGGGGCGATCGCGGACCCGTGGGGCAACGTGCTCGTCGTGAAGGAGACCGCGAGCGACCTCGTGACCGAGCGGATCGGGAAGCTCATCAGTATCGCCACGAAGCTCCCGGACGTGAAGGCGCCGTGCGCCCACGCGGGCTTCCTCATGCGGGGCCGCGACCTCAAGATGATCACGGTCCGGGGCGGGATCTCGCGCGCCCTCGCCGTCGGCCGTGCGATCCACGCGGCGCGGGCCCGCTCCACGGACCCCGCCGCGGCGGCGGCCGGCGCGCTCGACGGCTGGGTGCTCTTCCGCGGGCGCATCGCGAGGAAGGAGTGGGAGAGCCGAGACGGCTACATGCTCGGCACGACCACCGTGGAGGGCGAGGGGCGGGACGCGGGCCGCACGCTGCGCGTCTGGTTCAAGAACGAGAACCACGTGACGTGGCTCGACGAGCGGCCCTGGGTGCATTCGCCCGATCTCATCATGCTGCTGGACGCCGAGACGGGCACACCGTACACGAACACCCTCCTCGCGGAGGGCGCGCGGGTGGGGGTCGTCGGCGCGCGCGCGGATGATAAGCTCAGGACGCCCGCGGCGCTCGCGCTGCTCGCGCCCCGCCACTACGGCTACGACCTGGACTGGATCCCGATCGAACACCTCATGGGAGGGCGTTGATGGCGATCATCCGGTACGTGCTGGCGAAGCTCAAGCCCGGGGTCAGCAAGGAGGACTACGAGCGCTTCGAGCGCGAGGTGGATTACGCGGTCGCCGCGAGGCTGAAAACAATCAGGTCCTATCGCACCCACCGGATCATCGAGGTCGGCGCCAGGCTCACAGGCGGGCCATGGGACTACATCGAGCGGATCGAGGTCAGCGATCGTGCCGCGTACGAGACGGAGCTCGCCATCGTCGGCAAGGAGCTGATCGACGAGCTCTACGCCAAGTATCTCGACCGTTCGTACACGACGTCGATCTGGACGGAGCTGGTCGAGCCATGAAGGGCGGCCTGCTCCTGCTCGGGATCTTAGGAGAACGCCATGACCGAAGACGCGACGCTTCTCCAGGGCAAGCTGGCGCTCGTCACCGGGTCCTCGTCGGGTGCCGGCGTGGAGATCGCGACCGCGCTGGCGCGGCGGGGTGCCCGGGTCGCCGTGCACTATCGGACGTCGCGCGCCGCCGCGGAAATGGTCGCGCGGGCGATCGGCGACGGGGGCGGGGAGGCCGCCGCCTTTCAGGCGGACATCGCCCGGGCTGACGACGTACGGCGCCTGATCGAGGAGGTAGGCGAACGGCTCGGGCCGATCAGCATCCTCGTGAATAACGCGGGCCCGTTCTGCGACACGCCGTTCACGATGCTCGCCGAGCCGGATTGGGACTACGTCATGGACGCGAACCTCAAGTCCGTGTACGTCGCCGCCCAGCAGGTCGCCCCCGAGATGGCGCGCCTGGGTTGGGGCCGTATCGTCAACGTCGGAGCGACCTCGGGGCTCGTCCGCTCGCACGGGGTCTACGGGCTCGCCAAGGCGGCGCTCTTGAGCCTCACGGAGAGCCTCGCCGTCGAGCTCGCGCCGCACATCACCGTGAACGCCGTGGTGCCGAGCCAGATCGCCGGTCCCCGGACGGACAGGATGCCGGCGTATCGGGCGGCAGCGATCGCCGCGACCCCGCTCGGCCGCCTCGTGACGCCGGGCGAGATCGCGCAGATGGTCGTCCTCCTCTGCTCGCCCGCCTTCGACTTCGTCACCGGGCGGGCGATCGTGATGGACGGCGGCCGCACGATACCCGTGTTCGCCCGGCTGAATCTCGCGGCGGGGATGGAACCGTGATTCCGAGAACCAGCTAGGAGGGGCGCATGTCGCTTCCCGCGGTGCTGCAGGCGCTCGAAGTGCTCGATTCCGCCACCGTCACCGGAGAGGAGGTCGCCGCGACCATCCGAGCGGCAGGCGTGACCGACGTGCAGGTCAAGCAGGTCGTTGGGAAGGACGGGAGCACCGACTTCCTGAGGATCACCGTGCCGGGGACGGAGGGACGGCTCGCGGGCGGCCAGGCGCCCACCCTCGGCATCATCGGCCGCCTGGGCGGCATCGGCGCCCGCCCCGAGAAGATCGGGCTCGTGTCGGACGCCGACGGCGCGGTGACGGCCGTCGCCTGTGCCCTCAAGCTCGGTCGCATGGCGCAAAAACGCGATCGCCTGCCGGGCGATGTCGTCATCTCCACTCACATCTGCCCGAATGCGCGAACCATCGCCCACCCGTCGGTGACGATGATGAACTCGCCTGTCGACATGGCGACCCTGAATCAGGAGGAGGTGCGGCCGGAGATGGAGGCGATCCTCAGTGTGGACACGACACGTGGCAACCGCGTGATCAACCACCGGGGGATCGCGATCTCGGCGACGGTCAAGGAGGGCTGGATCCTCCGTGTTGCCGAGGATCTGCTGACGCTCATGCAACAGGTCACGGGCCGCATGCCCGTGGTGTTTCCGCTGACCATGCAGGACATCACGCCGTACGGCAACGCGCTCTTCCATCTGAACTCGATCCTGCAGCCTGCCACGGCGACACGGGCGCCGGTGGTCGGCGTGGCCCTCACCGCGGAGGTGCCCGTGCCGGGCTCGGCCACTGGCGCTTCGCAGCCGGCCGACATCGAGCTGGCCGTGCGCTTCTGCCTCGAGGTCGCCAAGGCCTTCGGTCGCCGGCAGTGCCAGTTCCACGACGCGGCCGAGTGGGAGGCCATCCTGCGCCGCTACGGCTCGATGCGGCTGCTCCAGACCCCCGGGCGCGACTAGACCTCGACGCGCTCGCCGGCCCGGTACCAGCGCGGCTCGCGCCCCCGCGCGAAGGCCTTCACCCGGCCACGGCCGAGGACGATCGCCACGCCGTCTTCGACGCGCAGCACGGTGCCCTCCTCGATGCCGACGACGGGACTGCTGTGGACCACGTGATACTCGCGGATCCGCTCGTCGCGGGTCTCGCTCCCGGGCGCCATCGCGGGATCGGTCTCGAGGTAGTGCGGGTTGATGTTGAACGGCACAAGGGCGAGGGCCCCGAAGACGGTGAGGCCGACCACATTCCAATCGTTGGACGTGAGAACGCTCGGGCCCGCCACGTTGGAGCCGGCGCTCGAGCCGATGTACGGCAGACCCGTTCGCACGCGGGTCCGAATGGGATCGAGCAGGCCGCCCTCCTGGAGCCGCTTGAGCAGGGCGTAGGTGTTGCCGCCGCCGACGAAGAGCGCCTCGGCGCGCTCGAGGACGGCGAGCGGATCCGCGTCCCAGCGGAGGTGGAGGACGTGGGCTCCGCAGCCGGCGGGCGGCGCGGCCCCCAGCGCCGCGCGCGCCCGCTCGTAGTAGGCGGGCTCGTCGTACAGGTTGGCGGCCGTGACGAACACGACGCGCCGGGCGGGGCCGAGGAAGGCGGCGATCTGCCCCATGCAGTGCTCGAGAAACGGCTTTCCGGAGTTGCTGATCAAGAGGAGCCTCACGCGAGGGGTTGGTGGAGGCGGTGGGAATCGAACCCACGTCCGGAAACCCTCAGCCGCAGGCGTCTACGTCGATAGCCGATCGACTCTACAGCGTCTCGTCCCGCGGCACTCCGGTCGGCAGGATCGCCGCAGGACCAGCCTCAAGTGTCTCGCCCCTCCCCTGAGGCCAGGTTTGGGGCCAGCCACCAGAATATGGCGCCCGTTCCCGAATCCTGATGGCCCGATCCGGCGGGCGCTGACGGGTGTTAGGCCGCCAGAGCTAGCTGAGTGTCGGCAGCTATACCGTTCTCTCTATTTAACGAGGGGAGAGAAACCTCGAGACGCAGCCTGGGCCTCACTGATCCCCGTCGAAACCTGTCGCCCCCTCCTCTCGGAACCGCCGGGGCTCACCATTCGCCCCGACGGCCGGCTCGCGCGGCCTTGTCCATCTCGCGCCGGACTTCGCGCTCCCGGATGGCCGCCCGCTTGTCGTGAAGTTTGCGACCGCGCGCCAAGCCGAGCTCCACCTTCGCGCGACCGTCCTTAAAGTATAGTCGAAGAGGGACGAGGGTCAAACCCCGCTCGGCGATCTTGCCGACGAGCCGGGTGATCTCGCGCCGGTGCAGGAGGAGCTTTCGGTCGCGCTCCGGGTCGTGGTTGGCGTCGCTGCCGTGGCTGTACGGGCTGATGTGGCACCCGACGAGCCACGCCTCCTCGTTGCGGACCGTCGCGTAGGAGTCCTTGAAGGTCACCTGCCCGGCGCGGAGCGCTTTCACCTCGGTCCCGCGCAGCACGAGGCCCGCCTCGACGGTCTCGAGGATCTCGTACTCGTGCCGCGCGCGCCGGTTGGTGGCGACGGTACGGTCACTCGCGCGGGCGCTGGCTTGACTTGCCATCCTCGGACGGTATTATGACTGACGCCGCGTGGGCCGAAGTGGCGGAATTGGCAGACGCGCATGATTCAGGGTCATGTGCCCGCAAGGGTGTCGGGGTTCGAGTCCCCGCTTCGGCACCAAAGAAAATCAGATAGTTGCCGCGGCACCCTCACGAGCCGCTACTGCATCAACGACGCTTTGTGCTGACTTTGTGCTGACGGCTCGGGAGTTCGCAAGCCGCTCGGTCTTGGCCACCTCACTCCTTAGATGATCGGGCGAGAGATGGGCGTACCGCTGCGTCATGGTCAGGCTCGCGTGACCGAGTATTTCCTTGAGCGCCTGGAGATTCCCACCGCGCATCACGAACCACGAAGCAAAATGGTGCCGCGTGTCGTGGAGGCGGAAGTCTTCCAGTTTGGCGTCGACCACGGCGTTCTCGAATGCAGTCCTGATGCTACGGGTCTGGAACACCTGACCCTCTCGCGGGCCAGGCAGGCTCGCCAAGGTGTCGTACACCACCTGGCGCATGGGAACCTCACGCCGCTTGCCCGACTTCGTTTGCTCCAGCCGGATGACGCCGCGGCTGAGGTCCACGCGGTCCCAGGTAAGGCCGAGCAGCTCGCCCTTGCGTAGGCCGCTCTCCAGGGCGACGGTGACGATCTTGGTGAGTTCCGGGTTCCTCGACTTGGCGCACGCGGCGAGCAGCCGGACTTCCTCGTCTGGCTCAAGCCAGCGGATACGCCCTTGGGGTTCCTTCTCCAGACGGATCTTGGGCACCGCCGACAGCACCCCCCACTCTTCATGAGCGAGTTGAAGGAGGTGCCGGAGGGCAGCGAGCGGGCGATTGATGGATGCAGCCGCGTAGGGCTTCCCAGTACGCGGGCAGACCGCCGAGAGCTTGTCGGCCTTCCACGTGCTGATCCGCGCCGCCGTGATGTCGATGAGCGGAGTCCCAGCGCCGAACTCCTCCTTGAATTGATTCAAGTAGAGCTTGTCGAACGCGAGGGACCTCTTCCGCGCCTTCGCCTTGAGATACTGCTCGATGCCCTCGCCGAACGTCGTCAGTGCGGACGCCTTCGCCTGCTCCTGCTCGACGCCCAGTAGATACGAAGCGAGCGCCTTCTCAGCGTCTTCGCGACTCCAGGCCGAGTTCACCACCCGGACCTGTCGCACCCCATTCGGGTGAAGAATCTTTCCCGTCTTCGTGTCCCTGTGCGGGCAAGGCCGGCACGGTACTTGGAGTGTGTACCCGTGCGCGACCTTGCGGACCCTGTGCCCCGTGGGTCCTCGACTTGTCCATGTTCGTTTGATGAGCTTCGCCACTTACCTCCTCCTCTCTCCCGGCCTCCTCGCCGGGTGTTGCGCACTGAAGCATCGCCCTCGTGAACATGACGACGGTCCGCTCTTGCGAGGGCGATGGCATCATAACTCTGCTTGCTAGGAGCTGCGCTTGTCGAAGTAGCTCGAGAGGAAGTCGCGCTCGATCGCGATTATGCAGAATCCCTCGCGCACGATCAGGACGGCGGCGCACGCCCCCCTCTTCGCAGTGACGAAGCCCACGGTCAGCACAAGATCAGGACACGAGTGCCCTACGTTTGGCTGCCTGCGTGGTCTCGCGCGGTCTTACGCAGTACAGTCGCTTGTCCACCAATCCCACGCGGCCTTCCGTGCCCTTGCTCCCGGTCACGGAGCCAGCGGAGGAGGCGCTCGCGTGGGAACCGCATCAGCCCGGCCAGGCGCAGCACGGGAAGGGTCGGATCTCTCTTGGCAAGGCGATACACCGTCGGAGCCGACACCCGCAAGACCTCGGCGACCTCGTCGACCGTGAGGTATTCCTGTCCTCCCTCGAGGACCTCGGTCTTGCCCTCGGGATGGCTCAGAGCCGCGGTTCCGGCGGTCCGAGGGATCTTTCCTAGGTCAGTGTCTGGGATGCAAGCTCCGTCCACTTGGCGGCCCCTCTCTCGCGTCCGGGCTCGGGGCCCGGCCCGAAACCTTTCCTCCACCTAAAACTCACGTCCTGGGGCTGGGAAGTGATGATTTGTGCGGGCACGGAATCAAGATTCTCGGCCCGTCCTGCCTAGTCCACTCCACCGTTCCACTCAGACAACCTCGCGACCTCCCTCCGGCGCAACGGTCTCCGATGGGCGTTCGCGATCACCGCCGCGCCGTTCTATGGCCGGCCGGGAGCGAGAAACATGCCAGGGCCGGTCGGGGAAGCTCCGCCGACCACAAGTCCTCACCGGCAAAGTGCTCTGCTCGACGAGATCAGGATCATGCCTCCTTCCGGCGTCGTGCGAGACCGCGGTGTTTCGCAGCGCCTCCGCCGCGAAACGCACCATCTCATACCTTCCCGGCGCCGTCGGGACAGTCAAAGAGATCCGCGGCGGACTGATGACGAGATAGCGAGACGAGGAAGGGAAGCGACGCGGAGAGGAAGAGGGAGATCGCAAGATAAGCGGAGGGCCGGACGGACCCTAAGTGCACGCATCTATTGATCGGCGCGCGGCCCTCTGGGGGCGCAGACGCAATCCGCCATTTCGGCGCGAGGGCCGCATGAGGGCGGTGGCCAGAGGGGGGAAAGCGGGACCCGCGATGGTTCATTAGCGTGCCGTCGACGCGTACTTCGCGTGATACCGCGAGCTGATCGGCACGACAATTGACCTGTAGCCGCTCATCGTCCAGCTGCCGTGCTCGTTCGTGGACCCAGGATCGTGCCTTGAGGTGGGCCCACGGCGGGTCCAGAACGGGTCCCAACGGCGGATCGATGACGAGTGGGCTGGCGGCCATTGAGGAGAGGGACGGGAGGCGGAGGGTTAGGCAAAGCTTTACCTCAGACGCGACGGAAGTCGTCCCGCTTCAGGCGAAGCTGTGAAGTACTCCGCTCGTGGGTACTTCGAGCTCCTGGAGCTATGGTGGCGCTCTCGGCGCCGCCGCCGGTGGCTCTCGGACGTGCCAGGCGTGCTCGCGAAAGACAACCGCAACAAAAGGCGGAAACTACCGCGTGTGGAATCGCTGGGTTCGTATGACGACGGCGTGTAACATTGCACTCAACATGGACGCTGGCCGGCGTTGCTTCGCGCCACTAACAGGCTGCTGAAAAAGCGAATGACGACGGCACTGTTGTTCTCAACTCGGTCCAGCGGAGGCCCCGCGGGCGACCCGCGCGGCGTCCGGCTGCCGGCCGATCTGCGATCGTCAGGCCCTGTCCGTTACCCGTCATACCGTTTGGGACGTGAGGTTTCGAATCCGAACGAGGTTGTAGACGGCCAAGGTAAAGGTAAACATCCAGTCCACGCGGCGGGTCCCGCGATGACGGGTCTTTCGCATCAGGCCGACGGTCTTGAGCCAGCCGAAGATCTCCTCGACGCGCTTCCGCCGACG
>QHSX01000021.1 GCA_003221695.1 Candidatus Rokuibacteriota bacterium | reverse complement strand
ATGCGTATCCAGCCGACCAGCGTGAGGATGCGGATCATCGTGAAGTTCAAACCGACCACGATCACCCGTTCGCCCATCGTCATGTAGCAGATCAGGATGATTACCGGTACCAGCGCCCATTTGCGGGGCAGGCTAAGAAGCAGGAAGCACATCAGGGCCGTGAATCCTACCCCCAACAGGCTGATATACGTGATGTTGTCGGTGAGCATTACGATTGTCGGGAAATGCCGCCTGCCCGGACAGCCACGGCAAAAGGCGGGCGCCGGCGCCACAGGCCTCGCCGGACCAGGCGGCGCAATGTGCCAAGAACCGTACGGGCTTTTTCCAGCAGCGGCAGGCGGATCCAGCTTCGAAGGAGCGAAAACCCCGCAAACCGCGGCGTCGGCATCAACAGAAGCTTCATCGCGAGCAGCCGGCCAAAAAGCTCCCGGCGCCTTGCCAGCAAGTCCGTTTGAGCGGAAAGGACTGCCGATGCACCGATCGGAGCCAGCTCGACGTATCTCGCCGCCATCGCGCGATGGAGGATCTCCTGCCCTCGGCGCGTGCGGACGATGACGATGGATCGCCCGGGGTCGCTCGAGGCGCCGTAGTTTTCCCAGGCGTCGCCACAGGACAGGTCGGCAACGCGGCCCAAACCGTCCGGGCACAAGTGGCAGCGGAGCGAGCGGTAATGGGTCAGACGTCCCCACGAGTCCTCGTACGAGAGAGAGCCTTCGCGCGTCTGGTCTTTGGAGCGAACCCTGAAGCGACCCGGCCATCCTTCGCCTCGGTAGCGAACCTCGCCAACCTGTTCCAGGCTGAAGTCGAGGGTCTTCACCAGATCCAGCGTTCCCTCCGTGCTGGGCGTGCCGGCGCAGAAGAATGTCATAACCAGCCCGAGCTTTCGATCGAGCCCCGGCCGCGTGCGCCGCAGGGCCATCGCAGCAGTCGCGTCACAAGGCTTCCCGATAAAAACGCAAGGACGGTCGCTTTGCTCGATGGCGAGAAGACCTTCGCAGGGCGACGCCGGGGCATAGCGCGACCCAGTTCGGGACATGATGTCGTGCTTGCTCCAGCTTTGAACGGTCTGGTTCTTCCAGGGTTCTGCTTCGTTCATCCCGGCGTGGAGCACGAAGGCCATGTCTTCGTGTTCGAGGCAGTAGAGCGCCAACGCCGAGAGAATACCGCCCGACGAACCTTTGTAACGAATCTCGGGATCGGTCGCGCAACCTTCCCAGATTTCCAGCGCGGGCCCGAACTCGTGGTCGGCCTCCGTCCGCTTGGGCAGAGCCCCGATCGCCTGCTCACCGTTCACAGAGTATCCCGGGCAAATCGAGAGACACTCGGTACACGAGGCACATTGCGGAGAGTCGAATCTCGGCCGGATGCCGACCGCTTCGATGTTCACCAACGAGACACCGCCATCCGGGCACGCGTAATAGCAGGCTCCGCATCCGACGCAGAGACCCCAATCCACTACGTCCTGAAGGGTCTGGATTCGTCCGCGCAATGGTGTCTCCGGAGCTCAGCTCGCATCAACGAGATCGAGCCCCCTCGGTTGCCTCTGCCGATGGGTCTGCATCAAAGGATGATCGAGGCAGTAGAAGGAGTACATGCGCTTCAGCCACAATCTCTCGCTGAATGGCCGCCACTCGCCCAGGCTGTCGTCGCGGTCGAACTGCCGATGTGAGTTGGACTTGTTGAACTCGGCGATCGCCGCAAACTCCCCTGCGAAGCGGGGCATACCTCGACAAAGAATGTCATCAAAATACGACTCGCATATGGGCAGAAGCGCTTGAGGAGCTGCAGAGCCGAGCGCCTTGAGGCCTGCGATCGCGCTGGAATAGTAATCGACGTCTACCGCCAGGAACCCGACGGGCGCGTGCCCCTGAGCGAGCCACTCGGGCAGAGTCTCGGCGATGTCCCCCAGAACGAGCTCACTCCTTCCGAGACGCTTCGTCAGCGCGTCGACGTCGCACGGATACTCGCCTGGACTGTAGACCCACGGCGCATCTCGCCAATCAGCGATGGGCGGCAGGCCGGTGGCGTTGTCAAATCCCACGACACGAATCGTCATTCCCGTTTGGGTCGAGACGGATCGTGCGTGCTTGCTCAGCCACATGAGTCCGTTGCCGCCCGCAACACCCAATTCGATGGCGGAGAAACTGCGGATCCCGAACAACGCGGCAAATTCGGCGGCTCGGGCGAGGCCGACAGCATAGTGGACGTAGGGAATCGCATCGAAATAGGCGGCCCAGCGAAAAGCAGAGGGCGTCAGCTTGTAGGCGACCTTCAGCGCCGCGCACAGAACCGAGCGGAACGGCGCCTCGCGGCCCACGGCCGTCAAGAACGACACAGGCGAGACTCCAATGGGTGTTCAGTCCGCTGCCCGAGATACTTGTGCAATGCGTTTTGCCATGGTCCGAACCCATTCAACCCTCGGGCTTTCAGTGCGCGGTTTTCGAGCACGGAGTACCTGGGGCGAGGCACCTTCGTCGGAAACGCGTTCGGCGAGGCGACTTTGAGATCGACGAGGGCGCCGGTGCTCACGAAGATTTCGCGGGCGAAGCCGTACCAGGAGCAACTGCCTTCAGCCGTGGCGTGGTAGAGGCCGTAGCGCTCCGAGCGACTGAGCACGACCAGTTGCCGCGCGACTTCTGCGGTCGAAGTCGGAGTCACTATCTCGCTATCCACCACGCTCGCCTCGCCGCGTTCGCGTGCGAGGTTCAACATCAGCTCGACGAAGTTCAGCCCGCCCTTCGCCCGGCATGGCCGTGTCCCGTACAGAGCGGAGGTGCGGATGACGAAGTGCTTTTCGTTCGTGCAGCGGACAAAATGCTCGCCAGCCAGTTTGGTGACGCCGTAGACATTCAGCGGTCGTGGGGCATCGTCCTCGACGTAGGGGCTCCCTTTGCTGCCGTCAAAAACATAGTCGGTGCTGACATGCATGAGAACCGCGCCCGACTGCCTCGTCACCACGGCAAGGTTTCTGGGTCCGAGCGCGTTGACCGCGAATGCCTTCTCGGGCTCGCGCTCGCAGGTCTCGACGTGGTGCATCGCCGCCGTGTTGACGACGAGCTGGGGCCGGAGGTCTCGGAGCGCTCGCGAGACCGAATCGAGGTCAGCGACTTCGATGTCCGAGTGGGTCAGCTGGGCGACGTCGTCGCCGTTCGCCGAGAAGGCGGCGACCACGTCGCTACCGAGCTGTCCATTGGCGCCAATGACCACAAGTTTCATGCTCAGGCGACGCTCGCCATGGCGGGGATCTCGATCCCATGATCGATGGCCTTGAAGGCCTCGATGTTCGAATAGAGAGGGCTCTCCCAGTCGTGGTATTTATCCATGTTGTCGATCAGATTCCCAACGATGGACCTGACGTCGGCGGCGGGATGGAAGCTCAGGACGTTCTTCGCCTTCTCGATGCTGACCTTATAGTTTCGGAAATCCTGGATGTGCTTGATGCAGAGGTTGACGCGCAGCGGTAGCTTCTCCTCGATCGTGGCCTTGACCAGGTCGCCCACTTCGCCAACGGTGTAATTGCCGGACGCCACGTTGAAGATTCCGGAGATCTTGTGGTTGGCCTCGATCGCGCGGATGTACGCCGTCGCCGCGTCTTGGATGCCCAGGATCGGCCTCCAGATCGAGGGACTGTTGATGACAATGGTGCGGTCCTTCATGGCGCTCTTGAACATCGTGTTGATGATGAGGTCGAAGCGCATCCGAGGGCTGTAGCCGGAAATCGTGCCCTTACGTAGTGAGATGACAGAAAAGCCCTCGTCGGCCAGTTGCAGCGCCGCCTGCTCGCCCTGAAGTTTGGAAATGCCGTAAGGATAGGAGGAGCTGACGGGACGCGTCTCATCGTACAGCTCGTTCTCCGTGTACCCGTAGACGGAGCAAGAGCTCGCGTAGATATAGCGCTTCACGCTGGCTTTCTTGGCGATGTAGGCCAGGTACGAGGGGGCCGCAGCGTTGAAGATGAAGTTCTTGTTGGGCGAGTACTCGGCCATAGGGTCGTTCGAGAGACCAGCGAGAAAGATCACCTGGTCGTAGGGCTCGAGGTCTTCAATCGTGAGGTGGAAAATGTCCTTGTTGAGGATGCCAGTCTGTCGAGGGAGGTGGTTGCCAAACCAAAAGAGGTCCACCACGTCGACCTTATAGCCGCGGTCGAGCAGTTTGGGGATGAGGGTGGAACCGACGTATCCAGCGCCCCCAGCGATGAGGAGTCTCATGGTGCCTCCGTGAAGTCGGGCCGGGTTCGATCAGTAGTGAAGCTTCGCGGATTCGGGCCGGGCCAGCCATTCGGCCAGGGTCTGGGCCTGACGGTCTTTTTCGGAGAGCAGAACGTTCCTGAGGGGCCACCGGACGCCAACGTCCGGATCGTCCCATCGGATACCCGACTCGCCTCTGGCGTTGTAGATCTCCGTGCACTTGTACTGAATCTCCGCGACGTCCGAGAGTACGCAGAAGCCCCGGGCGAAGCTGGCGGGCGCCCAGACCTGACGCCGGTTTTCCGCAGAAGCCACCACGCCTGTCCATTGACCCAGCGTGGGCGACCCTTTGCGGATATCCGCCGCGACGAGAAAGGCGGTTCCGAAGGAGACGCGCATCAACTTGCCCATCGGAGGATCCCACTGAAAGTGCAGGCCACGCACTACGCCCTTGACCGACCGGGAGTGGTTATCTTGCACAAAATGGTGTGGAACCCCCAGCGCCTTGAAGTGGTCCTCCCGAAACGTCTCCATGAAGAATCCGCGGCTATCCTGAAAGACCTCGGGGACGAGGATGACCACTTCCTCCAAGTCTCGACACTCGATTTTGATTTCCATCAGAGCGATTCGACCGCCGCCTTCACGCTGCCCTCGGGCTCGTCGCCCTGCTCAACGAGTCGTACCGGCTTGACACGCTTGTTCCAGGCAATCCCCACTCGATAAAGCTCGAGGCGGTTCCTCAGCGTGTCGGTTGGTCGCACGAAGTGAATCAGGCTGTAGCCAAGGTGCCGGATCCGCAGCCACGCGAGGGTGACCCGACGGCAGCGGCGCGCGCCTCGTCTGCCGTAATACTTGTAGAAGTAACGGTAGCGGTTTCGATATTTATCCAGCTCGAACGCAATTGGAAAACGCTTCGTGGACTGGCCCCCGAGGTGGGTGACAACGACCTCGGGGGTGTATCGGATCGGAGAACCGGCCTCCCACACGCGGCGACATAGATCGACGTCCTCGTAGTAATAGTAGAATTGCTCGTCAAAGCCGCCGAGGCGCTTCAACAGGTCCGCTCGGAGCATCACACAGCATCCAGACTGCCAGTCAACCGACCGCTCGGTGTCTCCTCTCCATCCAGTGTAGGTGTCTGAGATGAACACATCCGACAGATGAGCCAGGCGACGCAAGTAAAGCGCCGCGACCCATTCTCGCCAGATCGTCGGGAACGGCCGGGCCGGTTCTTGATAGGAGCCGTCGGCATTCAGAACTCGACAGCCAAATGCACCCACCTCGGGGTGACGATCTGCAAACTCGACCCAGGTGTCCAGCGCGCCGTCGTGAATCAGCGTATCGGGATTCAAGATGAGAACGAGTTCGCCCCGGCTGGCCCGGATCCCTACGTTGTTCGCCTTGCTGAACCGGAGGTTGGCGCCATTCTCGACCACACGAACGCGAGGAAAGCTCTGCCGGATCCATTCCACCGAACCGTCCGTCGAGCCATTATCCGAGACGATGACCTCGAATGCGGTCGTGTGCGTCCCCGCAAGAATCGACTGTAGGCAATCACCGATGACCTTCCGGTCGTTCCAACAGATAATGACGATCGACAGTTTCATTGCGTGAACCGCTGTGCTGGCGTTTAAACCGGTCGTGTCAGTCAGGCAGGAATGAAGGTTTGATGCCAGAGCTCGAACGACATCAGCAGGTAGATCTGGCGAGAATAGTCCTGCTCGTCGGTCTGGTGTCTGGCCACGGTGTCTTTGATGAAGTCCCGGCTGAAGTATTGGTTCACCGCCGACCGATCGTCGAGGAGGCAGGACTGGACGTACTCGCGCATTTGGCCGCGCAACCACTCATGAATCGGGTTCGCAAATCCCTTTTTCTTCCGGTACACGACCTGCCGGGGTAACCACTTTCTCACGGCTTTCTTGTGCAGATACTTGCCCTGGAAGTGGCGCAGCTTCAGGGTGGGCGGCAGCGTTTCGATGAACTCGACCAGGCGGTGGTCGAGAAACGGGACCCGTGCCTCGAGGGAGTTCGCCATGGAGGTCTTGTCCGCGACCATCAGGAGGTCGTCGGGAAGGTTGGCGCGCGTGTCGATGTACAGCATCTGGGTCAGGGGATCGAGGCCCTGGACATCCGCCTGAAGCCGTCGCAGCGCCTGCCTCGCCTCGTGTCCGTTCGTGGAGATCTCCTGCCTGACCCATGGCTGGAAGAGCCTCTCCTTCATCCGCTCGCCATAGAACGAATAGACCTTGACAAAGCGGCTCAGGACATCCCGCTCGTGGAGGGAGGCGAGGCCGCGCTTGATTCGCTCGTTTCTCGTGAATCGGTCGGGGATGCGAGCCAGCAGCCCTTGGGTCAGAAACGACGGCAGGCGGCTATAGATCTCTGACAGTCTGATTCCGATATAGCGGTGGTAACCTGCCCACGGCTCGTCTGCGCCCTGTCCGGTCAGGGCGACTTTGACCTTTTGGCTCGCGAGGTGGCTGACAAAGTAGAAGGCCGCGGCTGTTTCGTTTCCGACGGGCTCTTCTAGATCCCAGAGATAACGATCGTAGTACTTCTGATAGTCCTCCGGGCTGACGATCATCTCCGCGTGCTCCGCACCGAACTTCGTGGCCAGCGCCCGGGCGTCGTCGGTCTCGTTCTCCATCTCGCCTTGCTCGAAACCGATGGTGAACGTGTGAACCGGCTTCCCGGCATATGTGGCCATGATGGCCAGAAGCGTGCCGGAATCGATCCCGGAGCTGAGGAACAGACCCACGGGCACGTCGCTTCTCATCTGGAGGCGGACAGCGTCTTCGACCAACCATTGGTAGGTTTCAATCAGCTCGGCCTCGTCCGCCTCGGCCCGGATCTGAGGCGTCCAGTTCCAATAGCGTCTGATCTCGCAGCCTTCCGGACCAACGGTCATCAGATGGGCAGGGGGGAGTTTTTTGATGCGATGGAATAGGGTGTCCGGCGATGGGACATACCGAAGGGTGAAGAGCTCTCCCAGAGCTTTGAGGTCGACCTCCTTCGGGCACTCGGGGTCGACGAGGAGGGCTTTGATTTCGGACGCAAAAATGAAGCGGGCGCCCAGATCGACGTAATAGAGCGGCTTGACGCCGAGGTGATCGCGCGCAAGGAAGAGCCGCTTGCGCTTGCTGTCCCACAGAGCGAACGCGAAGATCCCATTGAACTGGCTCACGCAGTCGAGGCCCCATGCCTCGTACGCGTGTACGATGACCTCGGTATCGGAACGTGTCTTGAAAACGTGACCTCTCTTGACGAGGTCCTCTCGCAGCTCGATGTAGTTGTAGATCTCGCCGTTGAAGATCAGGTGCAGGCTCTCGTCCTCGTTGGTGACCGGCTGTGAGCCGCCTGCGATATCGATGATGCTGAGGCGTCGATGTCCCAGACCGATCCCGTCCGCGACATAGGAGCCGGCGCCATCAGGGCCGCGGTGCTGGATGACGGAGGTCATCCGACCGAGTGACTCGAGATCGACAGGGCCACCGTCGACCCGGTAGATTCCGCAGATCCCACACATTTAACTCACGCTCCGCGCCGCGTCTCTGGGCCTGTTCCTTGGCTGCAGTCGCCCGAGACTCTGCCGAATCCTTCGATTGAGCAATTGCCGGTAAAAGCGAGCCTCGGAATCGCTGACGAGCCGCGCTTCCCGCGCTGCCAAAAGCCTCAGGTAGCCCCAGAGCATGGCGAGACCGCCCAGCAGGAAGGGCTTGGCGGTGAACGACCGATGCAGGAATTTCAGGAGAAGGAAGAGCGGACCGCCCCCGGTCCAGTAGTACACTTCTCCATGCAAGATCCCCGTGCCGACCGAGCCGATCGCCGACCCTTCTGTTCTCAGGTGATAGAACTTTATCTTGTCGAAATGCCGAGTCCTCCACCCTCTCATTTGCGCTCGGATTTCGTCGACGGTATCCCAGCCGGGGTGCAGAGCGAAGCCACCGATATCCTTGAAGCACTGGGCCCGCACCATCTTGGAGGCGCCGACGGCATGATAGGGCGGCCCCGACGATGGGTACCAGCCACTCCTCCGCTTCTCCATGCATTCACCGGACGCAATCCCCAGCTTCTCGTCTTTGTGAAACTCCGCGATCAGGTGTGCGAAATAGTCGGGCGGGAGATCCACGTCGCCGTCGAGCTTCACGACAAGATCAAACTCCTCGCCCGCGAGGAGCTCATATCCCACAGCGAATGCGCGGATTTCTGCCCAGCCGAGATTTCGCTGCGTGTCGCGATCGAGGCGGAGCAAGCGGATCCATTGGAGTTGGCTCGCGTAGCGTCCGACAATCTCCGGCGTTTTGTCCTGTGATCCATCATCGACGATGACCCAGAGTGCCGGCCGGAGCGTCTGGTTCATAACGGCGCGAATCGTGGTCTCGACGTGTCTCTCCTCATCTTTCACGGGAGAGATGACGATGTACTGACCATTCTGGCTGGACTGCGACATCAAGGGCCGCCGACCGTCGCTAGCTTGCGTGCGTATTGAAAGGAATGGAGCCAGTCGTAGCCTCCCTCGAGCTTTGCTCGAAAGAGACGGCGGTCGTCCCAGGCGTTCACAGGCAGGCGGGGCAGGAAGAATTGGTCTTCACGCGGTCCGCAGGTCCCGATGATGGTGGAGACGCCGTTCCGATAGCCCTGCGCGCCGAGCAAGTCCCTGAGCTGTGTCTTGAACCCGCGATGCGTCTCCGGGAAGGCGAACGGGTAAGAGAACGAATCCACCGGATCTCCAATCTGATCCTCGATGGTCTCCTTCGAGCGGCGGACTTCCTGCTCCAGCTCGCCCGCATTCAGGAAGTTGAGGAGCGGGTGAGTCACCGTGTGCGAGCCGAACGTTACGCCGACGCGGTGCAAGGCCCGCACCTCCGCCCAGGTGAGACAGCCACGCGTGTTGAGCTGGCGTCGCCTGTCACCGATGTAGGCAGTCGGTAGGAACACGGTGGCGGTGAAGCCGTACCGGTGGAGGATGGGGAAAGCGTGCGTCGAGAAATCCTGGAAACCGTCGTCGAACGTCAAGACGACGCTCGGTTCGGAGGGCTGCTCGGGAGATTTGACATAGTTCACGGCCTCATCGAGCTGCAGGGTGCGGTAGCCTGCTTCGCAAAGGAATTTCATGTGCTCCGCAAAGACTCGGGGGGACGTGGTGGTTTCGAAATACGGATGCAGCCCGTTTGAAGTGGCTTCGGACACGCTGTGGTACATGAGGATCGCGACCCGCGCGGACAACAGCGACGCCACGCATCGCCGCAGCGGATGAAACAGCCAGAGCGTTGCCAGACGGTCGGCACGGGGCATTTGGCGACAGACGTGAGTCCGGCTGCGGACGGCTATCGGGGCGATTCTGTCGAAACGAAGTCGGCGACCCTCTGAACCACCTGACGTTGCTGGTCCATGGCCAACTGGGGGTACATCGGCAGGGAGAGGACCTCTTTTGCGACTCGTTCGGAGATCGGGAAATCACCTGGCTGGTATCCCCGGTGTCGGTAGGCCTCCTGCAAATGAAGAGGGATGGGGTAGTGGATTCCCGTGCCAACGCCAGCTCCAGTGAGGTGGGCCTGGAGTTCATCGCGGTATTGTGTCCGGATCACATACAGATGGTAGACGTGCCTGGCCCAGGTGGGTTCGTACGGCAAGCCGATATCGCCGTTCAGCGAAGCGAAGAGTTCGGTGTAGCGCTGGGCGACGTCACGACGTCGTTCGTTCCATTCCCGTAGGTACGTGAGCTTCTTGCGCAGGATTCCTGCCTGGATCGCATCGAGCCGACCGTTACAGCCCTCGACCTCGTGAGCGTACTTTCGGGCTTGACCGTGGTCGGCTAGCAGGCGAACTCGTTGCGCCAATTCCGTATCGTTGGTCGTGACGGCGCCCGCTTCACCGCAGGCGCCGAGGTTCTTCCCCGGGTAAAAGCTGAACGCGGCGGCGCGGCCCATCGAGCCGACCTTCCTCCAGCAGTCTTCTGGCTCAAAGAAGTATTCGGCGCCATGGGCCTGGCAGGCGTCCTCAATCACGATGAGGCCGTATCGGCTCGCGAGCTCCAGGATGGGATCCATGTCAGCGGGCTGGCCGTAGAGGTGAACCGGCACGACCGCGGCCACTCGCCTGGCCGTCCGACGGTTGACCAGTGCTCCGGTCCCGTGGTCGAGGGCGCACTCTTGTTCGAGATACTCCCGGAGCTTGTTCGGATCCATGGTGTAGGTGCGCTCGTCGATGTCGACGAAATCCCACCAGGCGCCGGCGTGGGAGATGGCTTCGGTTGTTGCGATGAACGTGTTCGGAACGGTCACGACCGTGTCGCCCGGTTGCACGCCGGCAGCCATCAAGGCGAGCCGCAGAGCGTCGGTACCGCTCCCCACGCCGACGCAGTGCTGCACTCGGCAAAACTCTGCAAAGCCCCGTTCGAAGGCGCGGACCATCGGTCCGCCCACGAATCCGCCAGCGTTCAGCGCTGTCTTGAAGACCGAGACCAGCTCCTCTTCCAGCTCCCGATGCGGAGTGATCAGGTCCACCAGCGGAATCCTGCCGTTGGTGTTCATCCCGAAATACTCGCGTCGTCGGCGAGGGACCGCAGCAGGCGCGCGGGATAGCCCGCCACGATTGCCCTGGCAGGCACGTCGTGGGTCACCACGCTCCCGGCCCCGATCAGGGCGTTCTCACCGATCGTGATGTTAGCCAGGATGGTTGCGCCTGAGCCGATGGAGGCGCCCTTCCTGACGAGCGTGGGCTCGACGTGCCAGTCGTTCTCGGTCTGCAATTGACCGTTCGGCGTGGTCGCGCGCGGGTAGGAATCGTTGATGAACGTGACGCCGTGGCCAACGAAGACGTCGTCTTCGATGGTCACTCCTTCGCAGATGAACGTGTGGCTGGAGATCTTGCAGTTCTTGCCAATCTTGGCGTTTTTCTGAATCTCGACGAAGGCACCGATCTTGGAGTTGTCACCAACTTCGCAGCCGTAGAG
>QHSX01000020.1 GCA_003221695.1 Candidatus Rokuibacteriota bacterium | reverse complement strand
GGCGTAAGCCATCGCCTTCGGAATCACCACTGCCGCCGCCGTCAGCCCGGCGACGACATCGAGCTTGATCCAGTCGTTGCGGTAGTCGCGTATCCACTCCGGCACGAGGCTGCGGAACGTTCTCGCGTTCGTCGCCATTGTCTCATCTCGCGTCCGCTGAGGACGCAGAACGGGAGTTCCGCGACTCGCCGGTGGTCCCACCCGGCGTTCCGTCCTCAAAACTTCTCGGGAACGAACTTGAACGGGTAGTCCGCCTCCCGATAGCCATGCGCCTTCTGCCGCTTCGGCAACTTCACTGCGTCGCGGCGCACCTTCTTGTACGGAATACTGCTCAGCAGATGGCTGATGGTGTTGAGGCGCGCACGCCTCTTGTCGTCCGACCTCACCACGTACCACGGCGCCCACGCCGTATCGGTCGCCTGGAACATCTCATCGCGCGCGCGCGAATAGTCGTACCAGCGGCTATACGACTCGACGTCCATCGGCGAAAGCTTCCATATCTTGCGCCCGTCGTTGATCCGCGCCTCGAGCCGGCGCGTCTGCTCTTCCATGCCCACCTCCAGCCAGTACTTCAGGAGGACGATGCCGTCCTGCACCATTACCTTTTCGAAGTCCGGCGTCAGCTGGAGGAAACGCTTCACCGCCTCCTCGGAGCAGAAGTTCATCACGCGCTCGACGCCCGCGCGGTTGTACCAGCTGCGGTCCCAGATCACGACTTCGCCGGCCGCCGGGAAGTGCGGCAGATAACGCTGAACGTACATCTGGCTCTTCTCACGCTCCGTGGGCGCGGGCAGCGCGATGACCCGAAATACGCGTGGGCTCACCCGCTCGGTGATCGCCTTGATCGTCCCGCCCTTGCCGGCACCGTCGCGGCCTTCGAAGACGACGCAGACCTTGAGCCCCTTGTGCTTGACCCACTCCTGCAGCTTGACCAGCTCGACGTGCAGCTTCGCCAATTGTTTTTCGTAAGCCTTCCGCTTCAGTTTGCCGCTCTGCTTGGCGTTGCTGTCCTTCGATGCCCTGCCGGTGTCAGCCATCATTGCGTCTCCTTGAACCTGCTCGGCGCAAGATGCCGGCCCTGGTGTCCCGGGACCTCGGCCGCGCACACGCCGGAATCAGGATCAGGCTCCGCGATGCCTTCTCTTGACACGCAATTGAGCCAGCGAGCGGGCGAGCGAGGCGTTGACGGTCGCCACTTCCTCGTCGGAGATCTTGTCGCGCAAGCGAGCCGCTGCACGCTGGCGCGCCTCCTCCGCTCGCGCTTCGTCGATGTCCTTCGCCGCCACCGCCATATCCGTGACGATCGCGACGCGCTCACCCGTGATCTCGACGAGCCCCTCCCCGATCGCCAGGAATTCCTTTTCTTCGTTCGTGCGTACGATGATCTCGCCGGGGACGAGTCGCGTCAGGACGGGGACGTGACGCGGGAGGATCCCGATCTGCCCCTCGATCGCCGGCAAGGTGACCATTTGCACGTCTTTCGAATACACGATCGCGTCCGGCGTGACGATCTCGAGCTTCAACGTAGCCGCCATGCTTCACCCACGCCGTTCGATGACTTCCTCGATTCCGCCCTTCATGTAGAAATTGTCCTCGGGAACGTGATCGTGTCTGCCGTCGAGGATCTCCTTGAAGCCACGAACGGTATCCGCCACCGGGACCTGTCGGCCTTCGCGGCCGGTGAACACCTGGGCGGAGCTGAACGGCTGGCTGAGGAACCGCTGTATCTTCCGTGCGCGGAAGACGGTGAGCCTGTCCTCGGGAGACAGCTCGTCCATTCCGAGGATGGCGATGAGGTCCTGCAGGTCCTTGTACCGTTGCAGCACCTTCTGGACGCCGCGGGCGACAGCGTAGTGGTCCTCGCCGACGATTTCCGGCGCCAGGGCGCGGGAAGTCGACGCGAGCGGGTCCACCGCCGGATAGATGCCGAGCTCCGCGATCGCGCGTTCGAGGACGATCGTCGCGTCGAGATGGGCGAAGGTCGTGGCGGGCGCCGGGTCCGTCAGGTCGTCGGCCGGCACGTACACTGCCTGGAAGGACGTGATCGATCCTTTCTTCGTCGACGTGATCCGCTCCTGCAACGTGCCCATCTCCGCCGCCAGCGTCGGCTGGTAGCCCACGGCGCTGGCCGTCCGCCCGAGTAGCGCCGAGACCTCGGAGCCCGCTTGCGAGAACCGGAAGATGTTGTCGATGAAGAGCAGCACGTCCTGGTTCTTCTCGTCGCGGAAGTACTCGGTGATCGCGAGGCCGGAAAGCGCGACGCGCAGGCGGGCGCCCGGGGGCTCGTTCATCTGACCATAGACCAGGGCGATCTTCGACGCGCTCAGGTCCTTCTCGTTGATGACGCCGGCCTGCGTCATCTCGTGGTACAGGTCGTTGCCCTCGCGCGTCCGCTCGCCGACGCCCGCGAACACGGACACGCCACCGTGCAGCTTCGCGACGTTGTTGATGAGCTCCATGATGACGACGGTCTTGCCGACGCCGGCGCCGCCGAACGCACCGATCTTGCCCCCCTTCAGGAACGGACAGATGAGATCGATGACCTTGATTCCGGTCGACAGGACCTCCGGTGACGTCGATTGCTCCGCCAGCGGCGGTGGCGGGCGGTGGATCGGGTAGCGCTTCTCGGCGTCGACGGGCCCGCGCTCGTCGACCGGGTTCCCGGTCACGTCGAACACGCGACCCATGACGCAATCGCCGACCGGCATCGAGATCGGCCCGCCACTGTCCGTGACTTCGTACCCGCGCTTGAGGCCCTCGGTACCGGCCATGGAGATGGCGCGCACGCGTCTGTCGCCGAGGTGCTGCTGCACCTCGAGCGTCAGCCTCATCGGCTGGTTTTGCACGGTGCACTCGACCGCCAGCGCGTTGTAGATCGCGGGGAGCGCGCCCGGAAACTCCACGTCCACCACCGGACCCACGACCTGAACGATCCTGCCCGTGTTCATGCTCCGACCCTTCCCGGCCTCACTCGGCCTGGCCTCCGGCGATCTCGAGCAACTCCTGCGTGATGCGTCCCTGGCGCAGCTTGTTGTATTCGAGCGTCAGGTGTCCGATCATCTCGACTGCGTTGTCGGTAGCGCCCTTCATGGAGACCATCCGGGCGCTCTGTTCACTCGCTTTTGCGTTCAGCAGTACCAGGTGGATGAAGATGTTCAGGTAATGCCCGAGCAGGTAGCCGATGATGTCCTCGGCATTCGGCTCGAAAAGAACCTCCGTCCTGTCGGCCGCCAGCGCTTCCGGCGGCGGCGCTCCGGGCACCTCCACTCCTCTGATGTCGCCGACGGGGAGGAACTCGAGCATCAGCGGCTGCTGGACGAGCGTGTTGACGAACCGCGTCGCGACCACCCGGACCTCGTCGACCTCGCGCTTCAGGAAGAGATCGCGGGCGAGCGCGGCGATCGCACGGGATTCGGCGAACCGAGGCGTGTCGCCGTACGGAAAGTCGGCGACGAGCTGCCGGCGGGTGCGCGCGACGAACTGGGCCGCCTTCCGTCCGGCCGTGATGAAGACCGTCGACTGCGGATCGTACTCCGCAACGAGGCGGAACAGATTGCTGTTGAGCGCGCCGCACAAGCCCTTGTCGGACGCGACCAGGATGACCGCCCGCTTGCGAACCGCGCGCACTTCGAGCAGGGGATGTTTGAAATCGATCGGGCGCGTCGTCGCCTTCCGCTGGATGCGGTAGAGCAGCTGCACGAACGGCCGCACTTGAATGGCGGCCTCCTGGGCCTTCCGCATCTTCGAGGCCGCGACCATCTGCATCGCCCTGGTGATCTGCGCCGTGTTGCCGATCGACCTGATCCGACGACGGATGTCTCGAGCGCTCGCCATCGATCATTTCCAGATCTGCTTGAACTGATCCGCAGCCGCTCTCAGCTCTGCCGATAGCGGGTCGCTGAGCGCTCCTTCTCGTCCGATCTTCGCGAGTAGATCGGCTTTCGACGACGTCAAGTACTCGGTCAGCCTGGTCTGATAGTCCTTGATGCGGTCGACGCGGATCTCGTCCACGTATCCGTTTTGCACGATCCACAGCAGGGCCACCTGCACCTCGACCGGAATCGGGTCGTGCTGCGGCTGGTTGAACAGCTCGATGATGCGTTTCCCGCGGTCGATCTTCGCCTGCGTCGCCGCGTCGAGCTCCGAGCCGAACTGCGCGAACGCCGCGAGCTCGCGGAACTGCGCCAGGTCGCCCTTGAGACGCCCGGCGACCTGCTTCATCACCTTCAGCTGGGCGGCCGAGCCGACGCGGGACACCGACAGGCCGACGGAAATCGCGGGACGGGTACCCTGGTAGAACAGGTCGGTTTCCAGATAGATCTGACCGTCCGTGATCGAGATGACGTTGGTCGGGATGTACGCCGAGACGTCGCCCGCCTGCGTCTCGATGATCGGCAGGGCGGTCAGCGACCCGTTGCCCCACTTCTCGCCGACTCGGGCGGCGCGCTCCAGCAATCGGCTGTGAAGGTAGAACACGTCGCCCGGATACGCCTCGCGACCGGACGGCCGCTTCAACACGAGCGAAACCTGTCGGTAGGCCACGGCGTGCTTCGACAGGTCGTCGTACACGATCAGCGCGTCCATGCCGTTGTCCATGAACCATTCGCCCATGGCGGCACCCGCGAATGGCGCGAGGTACTGGCTCGTGGCCGAGTCGGCCGCCGGTGCGGCGACGACGATCGTGTAGGGCATCGCCCCGGCCTCTTCGAGGGTCGAGATGATGCGCGCGATCGTCGATTGCTTCTGGCCGATCGCCACGTAGATGCAGTAGAGCGGACGATAGGTCTGGTCGCCGGCGGCTCCCGCGGCCGCGTTGAGGCGCGCCTGGCTGATGATCGTGTCGATGCAAATGGTCGTCTTGCCGGTCGAACGGTCGCCGATGATGAGCTCGCGCTGACCGCGGCCGATCGGGATCATCGCGTCGATCGCCATGATTCCTGTCTGCACCGGCTGGCTGATTGGCCGTCGCCGCATGATCCCCGGCGCGATCTTCTCGACCGGATACGCGACGTCGCTCGCGACCGGTCCCTTTCCGTCCAGGGGCTCCCCGAGCATATTCACGACCCGGCCGAGCAGCCCCTTGCCGACCGTCACCTGGAGCAGCTTGCCGGTCGTGCGGACCTCCCCGCCCTCCTCCAGCCGCGTGTAGTCGCCGAGAATGATGACGCCGACGTCGGTGTCTTCGAGGCTCAGCGCCAAGCCGGTGATGCCGTGGCCGAGATCGAGCATCTCGTTGAGCATGACGTCGCTCAAACCCTCGACGCGCGCGACGCCGTCGCCGATCTCGCGGATCACGCCGACGTTCTGCCTGGCGACGGTGGCCTTGGCGCCAGCGATCCGTGCTTCGATTTCCTCTACCAGCGTGCTCATCGATTCACCGATCCGCTAGAAGCGCGCCTCGAGGGCGTCCAGGCCGGCCCTGACGCTGCCGTCGTAGACATCGCTGCCCACCTTGACACGCATCCCCCCGATCAACGCCGGGTCGACGACGAACGTGGTCTCGACCGCCGGGCCGTACCTTCGCGCGAGCCGTTCCTCGACGGCGGCCCGCACGTCGGCGTCGAGCGGGGCTGCGCTTTCGACCTGAGCCACCTGCCGAGCGCGATCGAGCTTCACCAGTCGCAGAAAGCGCGACAACACCGCCACGCCTCCGCTCTGCCTCGACTCGATCACGCGGTCGACGACCTGGCGGATGCGGCTTTCGTCCAGCGATCCGTTCACCAGGCAGAGACGCCAGAGTCGTTTCGCGTCACGTCGCACCTGTCGAGCGGTTTTCATGTCAATTGCCGGGCGGTTTCCTCGGCCAGCCGTCGTTGATCGTCCGCCGACAGGATCTTGCCGGTCACCGCGGCGGTCGTCTTGACGACGAGTTGGCCCACTTCGCGCCTGAGCTCGCCCATCATGCGAGTGTGTTCGCGAGCCGCAGCATCGTGCGCCTGGCGCACGATCTGCTCGGCGGCCGCGAGCGCCCGCTGCGTTCCCTGTTCCTTCACGCGTCGCGCGACGCCGCGGGCTTCCTCGATGAGCCGGGCCGCGTCGGCGTGGGCGGCGGCCATGACTTCCTGACGCTGGGTCTCGATGGCGGCCAGCGTCGCGTTGATCCTTTCCGTGTTGGCCAGACCCTGCGCGATCTGCTTCCGGCGCTCTTCGAGCATCTGCAGCACCGGCTTGTACGCGAGCCAGTAGAGCAGGGCGCAGACGATCGAGAAGCTGATCACCTGCGCCACCAGGTGAGGCCAGTCCACACCGAAGGTCGCGGCGATCTCTCCCACTCGACCGCCAGCGCTCGATTCCACCATCACGGAAAGAACATTCATGACCGCACACGCATCTCGTGCAGGTAGGGCGTCACCGGCACTCCGCGCCCGAGGGTCCTACTTCACGAGGAACAACGTGTAGAACACGATGGCTTCCGCGAACGCGATGGCGAGGATCGACTGGACCATCACCGGCGTCGCGGATCCGGGATTCCGGCCCACCGCTTCCGCAGCTTTGGCGCCAATCAAACCCACGGCCAGGGCCGCTCCCAGGGCCGCGATACCGACGTGAAGATTGCCGCTCATGTTCTTTCTCGCCCCTTTCTTGTGACTCGCGCATACCGCAATCGGAGCGGTCCGGGCTTGTTTCGATTCACTCGTGCCCCGTCGCCGGCCTTTCCTCGTGATGCTCACAGATCAGCAGCGTGAAGACGGCGGTCAACAACGTGAAGACGAGCGCCTGCACCAGACCGACCAGTAGTTCCAGAAAATAAAACGGGACCTGTACGAGCCAGGCGATGTACGGAACCCGGGCCATCGTTTCCAACATCGTCTCCCCGGCAAAGATGTTTCCGTAGAGACGAAAACTCAGCGAGATCGGTCGGAACAGAATCGAAACGATCTCCAGGCAGCCCGCGGCGAAGAACACGACGAGCATGAGGATCTTCAATGGGCCGACGCTTTCACCCTTCGGCGCGAAGAGCTCCTTGAGGAATCCCTTCAGGCCGTTTTCCTGCACAGCCCACACGATCCAGCACCCGAAGAAGACGAGCGCCATTGCGAGCGTCATGTTCACGTCGGCATTGACGCCGCGGAACAACGGCTGTTCGATCCTGAAGCCGGCATCGGTCCGGTGCCCCCATCCGATCGAGCCGACGCCGGGAACCAGGCCGGCCCAGTTCGCGGCGAGAATGAAGATGAAGATGGTGCCGAAGAACCAGAACGTCCGTTCGACCAGGTGATGGCCAATGATTCCCTCGAGGAAGCGATAGAGCCCCTCGATGAGCCACTCGAGGAGGTTCTGCGGTCCGTCCGGGACCTGCTTCATGCTCCGCGTCGCCGTCTGGGCGAAGACGATGAGGCCGACGGCGACGATCCACGTCACGACCATGGAGTTGGTGATCGGAAAGCCGAACGGCGTGGCGATCTCGACCGCCTTCTGTGACAGGCCGTGTTCCATCTCACCCACCGTGCTGCGGTGTTGCCGGCCTGATCGTCGTCCTTCGCGCGGCGCGCGCGGACGGCGGGGATGGGGTCGCGCGATCTCCGCGACGGACGAGGAGAGCCGCTCGCACTAGCGCCCACCTGCCTTCTCGACCGCGAGCGCGACCGCCTCCGTGTACGTGACGTCGACCACGTCACCGGCTGCCGCGTAGGCGATCGACCGCCGGTACTCGACGCGCACCACGTCGCCCCTCTCGACCTGCCGGAGGTTGTGCACCGCGGGACCGGCGACGACGGTGAACATCGCGCCGTCGGGACGCCTGAGGATGAGTTGCCGCGTCTTCTGATCGACCTGCTGCACGGTCGCGGTCGCGACGACGGTCTGCTCGTCGAGCCTGCCGGACAGGGCCGGGCGCGGGGCCGTGGCGGCCAGCACCACCGGCGCGGGCTCGGGTGGCGAAATCGGCTTCTTCGCGGCGCACCCCGCGAGCGCGCCGGCCCACACGGCGAGACCGATGGCCAGGAGCTTCATCCATACCGCCTCGTCTTCTGCATCCCGGATACCCCGGCACTGAGGGGAGTGTCTTGCCATCTGGCGCCAAAGCCCCGTCGTTCGACGGAAAGTCGAGATCGGCCGCGAGCCGCACGAGGATGGCGTCAGGCGGCGGAAGCGGTCGGGAGAGTGCGTGCGCCGCCCAGACTCGTGTGGTCGGGTCCAAGTCGGTTTGTCGCGGCTGACACGAACGTCCTGGCGGCGTTCCCGTCCTCGAAGCTTCCACGGAGGGTCGGAGTCTTCCGCAACCTGATGGTCAGCGACCCGTCGCGTTCGTACACGACCGTGGCTCCCTCTTCGTCGACCGCATCTCGAACCCGCACGACGCGCGAGCCGACGAGCTTCCCTGCCCGGTCGTGCGCCATGACGGTGATGCGGGACCCTGCGAGCTCGAGCGAGATCGAGTCCGGATCGAGGCCGGCCGGCACCTCGACGCGGAGTTCGATCCCGGTGGGCGTCTCGACAACGATCGACGCGCGCAGCGCGCTCGACAGCGTCGAGATTCCCACGAGTGCGACCACGAGCGCACCGACGACCGACATGACCCACTTCCGCCTGCGGCCGGAGCTCGCATGATCGCGTCCGTGGCATTCGATGGCGGTCGCTCCAACGCCGCTCACTGCATTCATCGACTTCTCGACGGTCGCGGCGCGCGGTGATCCGCGCGCGTCCGAAGTTACTCGCGAACGGGATGCGGGGCCTTCGGCAGCTGGTCGTTGCACACGGGGGAGAGGTCGCTCCGATGCCGCTCGAGACAGCGGGCGACGCGCCCGTGCCCCGGCGAGACAGCCCAGCAGAAGCGCGAGATGTCGTAGCGGCAGATCGCCACCAGGCGGCCCATCTCCTTCTCCAGGTTCTCGTGGCGGGCCGCGCACTCGGGGGAGAGCTCCTTCTCGTGCTCCTTCAGGCACGCTTGGATCCGCCCGCCGCCTATCGGGACCTTGGCGCAGAACTTCTCGATGTCGGCCGCGCACGGGGTCGCACTCCGGGCGATGCCCGGGAGGAGCACCACGCCGATCACCAGCGCGCCAAGCGTGAGCCGTCGCGACACCGTAGGACTCCTCGAGGCGGCCTTCATCCGTCTACCGGGTGGGTTGCCAGGATTCGTCGGGGTCGTAAGCGGTGATGGCCTTCGCCGCCTCGCCCGTCCCTTCGCCCAGGTCCTTCTGGAAGACGACTCCCTGCTCGCCCACGATTAGGGTCATGATGCCGCTCGATCCGTGATCGGCCGGCCACGCGACGAGCGCGAATCCGCCGGTCATCCGCCCGTCCTTCACGTAGTCCCTGGCACCATCCGGCGCGTGCGCTCCCTGGGCCGTCAGGATGCGGAAGAAGTAGCCGTGGTAGGGTGCCGGCGCCTGGCCAGCCTCGCCGTGGCGGTAATCCTCGGCCGTGGCGGCTGCGACCAGCGGCCCGAGCGGGCTCACGTCGTGATCGGTCGCCTCCCAGTAGAGGCCATCTCGTTTGCCTGGCGTGCTGCGAAACGACTGGGCATAGGTGTGGAAGCGCCTCGCGAACTCTATCTGCGCGTCCACGTACGCGCGACACACCTCGATCGCGGTGAGCTCGTTGCGCCCGATGCGGCGATTGAGCAGCTCTTCCTTGCCCGCTGCGGTGTCGAACCGCCATCCGTCGGCGTCGCGCACGATCGGGATCGGGAAGGGCCAGTCATCCCGGCCGACGTGCAGGATGGCGATCGCGTCGGAGGTGCGCTCGATCCGTGTCCGCTCGGCGGCGGCGGTGGCGAAGCGCTTGCGAGCCGCAGCGTCGTCCACGGGGTCGCCCGACGAGACGATCTCCTCGCTCCCCGGGCCCAGGACACGCGCCAGGCGCTCGGGACCGTCGCCGCGCGTGGCGGCCTCGAGCGCGCGTGCCGCCGCCTCGGGGGACGGGAAGTGCTCCTGCGCGCGGGCCGTTGCGGGCAGCAGCGCCAGGCAGAGCAGGGTCGCGAGTCTCGTGCTGGTCCTCATCGGCGCCCTCCGCGGCCTCCACCGCCACGGCCACCGCCACCGCGGCCTCCTCCTCCGCCCCCGCCTCCGAAGCCACCCCCACCTCTTCCTCCTCCACCTCCGCCGCCGCCGCGCTGTCCACCGCCACGGCCGGCATAGCTGGTGCCCCCGCGGCTCGAGGCGCCGCGCGCGCTCGCCTCACGCGAGGAGCGACCGCTCTCGTAGCCGCCGAACGCGCCGCCTTGGCGCCTGTCCGGTCGCGAACCTGACCCACCAGGACGCGTCGCCGGCTGCTGCGAGGCACCCGGTCGCTGCCCGCCTTGCCGGCCAGGCTGACCGCCTGGTGCCGACGGCCGCCCGCCACCTTGCCCCGGACCCGCCCCAGGCCGCGAGGCCGCCTCCTTGGAGCCTCCCCGGGCGGGCTGCTGGGAGGCACGTGCCCCGCCGGGCTGCCCGCGGTCGAAGCCGCGCGCCACGTCCCGATTCGCGCGGTCGCGAGACGCCACCTGATCCCTGCCGCCGTACTTCTTCGCGGAGGCCTGGTCCCGGTAAGGCACGCCGCCGCGGTGCTCGGGGTTGTGCTGCCACTTCTGCCGGCCGCCCTCGCCTCGCGTTCGGTTGCCGCTCTTGTTGACGTTCTTTTCCTTGTTCTTGTTGACGTTGACGTTCTGATTACCGCCACCACCTCCGCCGTTGTTGTAGTAATTGTTGACCTCGTTGTGACCCCAGTCGCAGTCACCCCATACGGCGGCGCCGACCGCCATCCCGGCGCCGAACGAGAGCAGGCTCGCCGTGGCGACGTAGCCGGGAGGATACCCCGTCATTGCGGGGTAGTACGGCGTCGGGGGCGGGCCGTACACCGCGTCAGGGCTGTACGTGGGGACGTATACGACCTGCGGGTCCGCGGGCTCGACCCGGATGATCTCCTTCTCCTTGACGATCTCGCGGGTGACGACCTGCTCCTTCGTCGTCTTGAGGGCACCGGACTCGTATGCCTTCGCCCGCATCCGCTGCACCACGTCGAGGACGTCGTCCTTCTGGCCGAGGAACGCATCCCCCAGATCCTTCGTCCAGTCGAGATTGTCCGACATGCGCTGGAGCAGGTCGGGAAAGCGCGTGAGCGACTCCACGCTCGGGTCCCAGTCCTGGCTCTCGAGCGCCTGGTCGAGGGCCTCGCCCTTCAGACTCGCGTTCTTCGTGCGCCAGCGAGCAGCCTCGACCACCTCGAGGGGATAGGTCGCCGCGATCAGGACCTGCACGGCGAGCCCGTCCGGATAGAGCGCGATGGGCGCGACGAGCTGCTCGATCTGCGCCGGCGAGAACTTTGCGGTCTGTGCCGCCGCCGGCGTCCCGTCGGGCGCCTCCTCGGCGGCGCAGGCGAGGCGTGCGATCAGCGCCGCAAGCGCGACGAGGATCAACGGGAGCGCGCGACGCCTTCCGGATGCGCCTTCCCTGTGGGGAGGCCTATCGAGCACCGCGCCTCGGCGCGACCCTCCATCGGACGGCA
>QHSX01000069.1 GCA_003221695.1 Candidatus Rokuibacteriota bacterium | reverse complement strand
CGAAGCGATTCGCGCATTTCGACAACCCCGCCTCGTGCGATTCAGGGTCATGTACCCGCAAGGGTGTCGGGGTTCGAGTCCCCGCTTCGGCACCAACTACGTCGTGACGACCGCGAGCGTCTCCTGATCCCGATCGGGACCCGTCAGAACCGCACGCCGACCGTGAACCCCGGCATGACGTCGGCGCCGGTGGCGCGGTCGGTGTCCAAACTGGTGAAGTTGAGGAGGAGCGTGCCGGTCACGCTGAGCTTGTTGTTCAGTCGGTAGTCTGCGCTCGCGCCGAGCACGATGAGCCAGGAGGTGTCGTCGTTGCGGAAGCCGGTGTGCACGAACCCGATGCCGGCTTCCGGGACGACCTTCAGACGATTATCGGTGCCGGGGATGTCGATCCAGTACTTCACCTGACCGGACACTCCGACCTGGCTCATGTCGCCGGTAAACCCGAGCTGCAACAGCGGGCCGAGCGACAAGTTGCGCGTGAGGAAGGCGTCGGCGTAGAAGTTCATGGCGAACGCGGTGCCGTCCGGGGTGTCCCCCAGGAATCCGGCGCCGGCCCCGAACGTCCACGAGCCCGGATGAGCGTCCGCGGCCCACGCCGAGGGCGCCGCCGCCACGAGGGTGAGCCCGACCGCGAGCCCCAGGAGCAACGTCCGAATTAGCGTCCGGAGGATCCTCCGCTGTCTCATCGCGCCACCTCCCGCCTGCCGATAGTAGTCCAGGACGACCTGGTTCGAAAGGGGTTCGCCCGACGCCCGGTCAGAGCGTGACGGTGCGACCGAGCTCGGCCGCCCGGGCGGCGGCCTCCACGACGGCGAGCGCCTGCACGCCCGCGCGCGCGTCCACGAGGCTCGGCGTCTTGCCCGCGCACGCGTCGAGGAACGCCGCGAGCTCGCGCCGGAGTGGCTCCTCGCCGCGGGCCGGCAGCTCCTCCTTCCCCGTGTCCACCGCCTCCCAGGCCGCGCCCGCACGCCTGAACTCGCCCGCGTGGAGCGTGACCGTGGCGTTCCCGTAGTCGGCCACGAGGCTGCCGCGCTCACCGACGATCACGCACTCGCGATGCGTGCCGGGGACGAAGTAGTTCGCCTCGATCACGGTCGGGATCTCGCCGTAGTGCACGATCGTGACCGACATGTCGTCCAGGCCGCGCCCGAGATAATCCCGCTGGAGCGCCGCCACGCTCGTCGCCGGACGGTCGAAGAGGTAGGCGAACAGGTCGAAGTAGTGGATCGCGTCGGTATGCGTCACGCCGACGTCCGTTCGCGGCCGTTTGAAGCCGGCGAAGCGGCCCGTGGCGTAGCGCACACGTCCGATCCGTCCCGCGCCGAGCGCCTCGCGGAGCGCCGCGGTCACGGGATGGAAACGGAAGATATGCCCCACCTGGACCACACGCCCCGCGACCCGCGCCGTCGCCTCGAGCTCGCGCCCCTCCGCGACCGTCGTCGCGAGCGGCTTCTCGACGAAGCAGTGGCGCCCGGCGGCGAGGCACGCGCCCGCGATCGCGCGGTGGCTGTCGGCGGGCGTGACGATGTCCACGGCGTCCACCGAGGGGAGCGCCGTGCGGTAGTCCCGCACGGACCGCCGCGGCTCCACACCCTGCTTCTGGGCCCACTCGAGCCGCGCGGGCGACACGTCGGCCGCCCAGACCGTCGTGCCGAGCTCACGGAGCACGCGCAGGTGCTTCTCGCCCCAGCGCCCCAGGCCGACGAGGAGGACGTTCATCGCGGGCTCACTCGCGACCGAGGTCGCCGCCCAGATTCTCCGCGACTTCGTAGCGGAGCAGGCGCGACTTCATCCAGCGGATCGCCAGGAGATCGGTGAAGGCGACGAACGCGCGGGACCACGCGCCGTACTTCGACCGGCCGAAGCGCCGGGGGCGGGGGTTGACCTCCACTTCGATCACCCGGTAGCCCCGGAGCCTCAGGAGCGTGGGAATGAACCGGTGCAGCCCGCGGTAGAGCACGAGATCACGCAGGCACTCGCGGCGGAACGCGCGGAACGTGCAGCCACTGTCCTGGATCGTCTCGTCGCTGAGCCGGTTGCGCACGCCGTTGGCGATGCGCGAGGCGAGGCGACGGCGCCAGTCGTCTCCGCGGGCGCGCTCCCTCCGCCAGCCCGTCGCCGCGTCCCAGCGGTCGAGGTACCCGAGGAGCGTCGGGATGTCCGCGGGGTCGTGCTGCAGATCCGCGTCCATCACGACGACCCACCGGCCGCGCGCCGCTTTGAAGCCCGCGTCGGTCGCCGCGGTCTCCCCGGCATTTGACTTCAGCCGCACCAGGTGGACACGCGGGTCGGCCGCGCGGAGGCCGCGGACGATCTCGGCGCTCCCGTCACGGCTGCCGTCGTCGACGAAGATCACCTCGACGGCGAGCCCGAGCCGCTCGAGCACGCCCCGCAGCTCCGCCCACAGCGGCGGAAGATTCTCCTCCTCGTTGTAGACGGGGATGACGACGGAGAGGTCAACCACCGGGCTCGCCCTGGCCCGCGCGACTCGTTCCGCGCCACTCGGCCACGAGCGTCTGCGGCAGGCCGAGCCGGTCGAGCACGCGCGCGACGGTGTGGTTCACGATGTCGTCGATGTCCTTCGGGCGCGCGTAGAAGGCCGGCATCGGCGGCAGGATCACCGCGCCCATCTCCGCGAGTGCGACGAGGCGCCTGAGGTGGCCGAGGTGCAGCGGCGTCTCGCGCACGAGCAGGAGCAGCGGGCGGCCTTCCTTGAGCGTCACGTCCGCGGCGCGCGCCACGAGAGAGTCCGAGTGACACGCGGCGATCGCCCCGGCCGTCTTGATCGAGCAGGGCGCGATCACCATGCCCGCGGTGCGAAACGAGCCCGAGGCGATGGACGCGCCGGTGTCCTTGTTGTCGTAGTGATACGCCGCGAGCGCCTCCACGTCCTTCGCCGCGAACGCCGTCTCCTCACCGATCGTCCGCCTGCCGGGAACGGAGATGACCAGATGGGTCTCGACGTCGGGGTACCCGCGCAGCACCTCGAGGAGGCGGATCCCGTAGATCACGCCGGTCGCGCCCGTGATCCCGACGACCAGACGCATCACAAGCGGAACCTCTTCCGAAAGACTTCCTCGCGCGTCTTCTGGTAGAGGACCTCCCACTCGCGGCTCCCCTCGGGCATCGGGCGGGAGTAGGACCCGAGGATCTTCCGCACCTCGCCGTCGATCGAGTCCTCGAGCTTCGATTCGTCGGTGAGCGCGCGGATCACTTCCGGACGCAGATCGTCGGGGGCCTTGACGTGCACACCCGGCGTGGCGCTGAGCTCCTTCACGATGAGGTCGGCGAGGTGGAAGATGCGCTCGCGGCTCATGCGCATCAGAGGATGAACCCCCGCTCGCGCGCGAGCTTCTCCTTGACCTTCCCGAGGAGCTGCCGGTAGTCGGCGGCGGACTCCTTGATCTTCTTGGCGTGCTCGAGCAAGAGCTGGCGCGCGTCCGCGTCGAGCTTCTCCTCGGCGGCGATGTCGTCGACGAGGACGTGTCGAATCGCGGCGCGCGCCGCGGCCTCGTCCTTGACCTCAACGACCTTCCGCACGATCAGGCGTTTCAGGATGGCGTCGGCCATTCGCGCTGCGATCTCGTCCCGCCGCGGCATACCGATTGAGCCTACACGGCGGCGACGCGGAGAGTCAAGGAACGGCCGGCAGGGAAAACGTCACGCGCGTGCCGACGTGCAGCGTGCTCTCGATTCGGATCGACCCGCCGTGCGCCTCGACGAGCGCCTTGACGACGGCGAGCCCGAGACCAGTGCCGCGCACGGCGCCGACGTCGGGCGCCCGATAGTACGGCTCGAAGATGCGTGCGAGCGCGGCGCCGGCGATGCCCGCGCCGTGGTCGGTGACCTCGATCTCGATCATCGCGCCCGCGCGGCGGGCGCGGAGCCGCACCTCGCTGTCGGGCGGCGAGTACTTGACCGCGTTCCCGACGACGTTGGCGAGGATGCGCTCGAGAGCGTCCGGGTCGGCGTCCGCCGGAGGCAGCGCCGGCGCGCAGTCCACGACGATTGTGTCCACGGCGCCGCCCCGGAAGAGGTCGGCCGTCGCGGTGAGCGCGCCCTCCACCGCCACCGGCACGCGGTGGAGCGTCGGCTCGAGGCCACGCTCGAGACGCGAGAGATCGAGCAGGTCGCTGACGATCCGCCCGAGGCGCGCTGCCTCGGCGCCCATGATCCCCGCCATCCGCCGGACCTCGTCGGGCGCGAGCGAGCGCGCGGCGAGAATCTCGCTGAATCCCCGGAGCGCCGTGAGCGGCGTCCGGAGCTCGTGCGAGGCGACGGCGACAAAAGCGGACTTCGCGCGGTCCAGCTCTTCGAGATGGCGCGTGGCGGTCGCGACCCGCGCCTCCAGCTCGTCGGCGAACCGCCGGGCCCGCGACGTGAGCCGCGCGTTCTCCAGCGCGACGGCGACGTGGGCGCCGAGCGCCTCGAGCGCCGCGCGCTCCTCGTCGCCGAGCTCGCCGACCCGCTCGACGGCGAGCACGCCGATCGGCTGACCGGCCACGACGAGCGGCGTGGCGAACACTCGCCGCGGCCGCCTGCCGCTGCCCGTGTCGGGCACGAACACCGATGGGCCGCCGGCGAGCACGCGGGCGGCGACGGAGCCGGCCACGACGCGCTCGGCGCCCACCACGACCTCCCGTTCACCGTCGCGCACGACCAGCCCGACGTCGGCCGCGCGAAGGCGGTCGAGGAGCACGGCGCGCACCGAGCGAAGCGCGGCCTCGAGCGGCGTCACGTCCGCGAGCGCGCGCTGCACCGTCAGAATCGTCTCGTACCGTGCGCGCTGGCGGCGCGCGCGGGTGGTGAGCGTGCCGCCGAGGGCGCCGACACCCCCGACGAGCGCGAAGGTCACGAGCCCCTCCATCGTCTCCGGCGTGAGCCCCGAGCGCTCGAGCGCGGGAAGCACGACGGAGGCGTAGAGGACGAGCGTGGCCCCGGCGCCCAGCGTGCCGCCGAGCCGGCCGAACGCGAGCGCCAGCGCGGCGACGGGGATCAGATACACGTGGCGGAGCGCCGACGCGGGGTCGCCGCCTCCCTGTGCGATCAGCGCCGTGACGAGGGCCAGCGTCAGCGCCGCGACGGCGCCGAGCCCGCGCCTCACGCGCCGGTCCCGAGCAGCCGGTACGCCGCGAAGAAGAGGAGCGCGGCGACGCCGCCGGGAACGAGGCTTCCCGACCACCAGAAGAGCCAGCAGTTCCCGGCGCCCAGCAGCGCGAGGTAGAACGCCGCGCCGACGACCCACTCGATGCTCTTCGGCAGAAGCGGATCGACGAGATAGCGCACCACGTACGCTGCCGTCGCGAGGACCACCCCCGTGGCGAAGGACCAGCGGCGCTGGGCGCGGTTGAACAGAGCGCCGCGGAAGAAGCACTCCGCGGCGAGCACGTTCGCCCCAGCGTCGTAGGCCAGGGCGGCAAGGACCCCGCCCGGGCCAGGCCGGAGGCGCACACCGAGCGTGAGCGAGGCGGACACGAGCAAGTGGCCGCCGAGGAAGGCGCCGAGCGCGACGGCCGCGAGGAGCGCCCGCCCCGGCACCGGGCCCGCGAGGCCGAGCGTGGCCAGGCGCCCACGCCGCGCGAGCCACGCGACCCACAGCGGTACGATCAGGTAGGCGAGCGCGCCCGCGGGGCCGCGTGCGGCGGCCGCCGCGGCCGCCCCGAGGAGGACGATCGCGACGACCCCGGACCGCGTGCCACATCCGGCCCACGCGAGCGCGGTCGCGAGCAGGGCGCCCTGGCCGGCGGCGACGCCGACCACTCCCAGCGCTCCTGGCGGAAGCGGTATTCGGCCCGCGAGCAGCAGCGCCGTCGCGACCGCGCCCGCGAGCGTCGCGAGCAGCCGCGTCGGCGTGTCAGCGAGAAGTGGCCGGCGGCGTGGCCGCCAGGGCTGGTCGAGCGTCCACATGCGGATTCGCCGACGGGCTCGCTCCCGCCAGCTTGACAAAGACCGCCACGACGCGGCCGTCGAGCGTCCGGCCCGCCTGCCTCTCCACGTACTCGAGCGCCGCGTCGCGAGGCAGCGCGGCGCGATACGGCCGATCCGACGTGAGCGCATCGTACACGTCGGCGACCGCGACGATGCGTGCGCCGATCGGGATGGCTTCGCCCGCGAGCCCGTCGGGATAGCCGCTGCCGTCGAGGCGCTCGTGGTGGTGACGGATCGTGAGAGCGCCGGCGGCGAAGAACTCGAACGGCGAGACGATCTGCGCGCCGGTGAGCGGGTGCTTTCGCATGAGCGCCCACTCCGCGTCATCGAGCTCGCCGCGCTTGCGCAGCACCGCTTCGGGCACGCCGATCTTCCCGATGTCGTGCAGGAGCCCGGCCTGGCCGACGATCTCGACCTCGTGCGGCGGGAGCCCGAGCGCCGCCGCGACGCTCCGACTCGCGGCGCCGACGCGCTCGGAGTGGCCGCGCGTGTACGCATCTTTCGCCTCGAGCGCGTTGGCCAGGCCGAGGAGCGACTGGTAGATCGCGCGCTGCACCTGCTGGTACAGCCGCTTGACGTCCTCGGCGTAGCGGAGGGCCTGCTGGTACGCGGCGCTCAGCCGGCGGTAGGCCGCCGTCAGGTCGTCGCCGGCCGGAAACGCGACGGACACTAGCCGCGCTGCCATACGATGGCGCACGGCAGGAGTGTCTCGATCAGGTCGAGCAATCCGAGCGGTGAGAAGGGCTTCGTCAGATAGTGATCCGCGCCGGCGGCCAGCCCGCGCCTGACGTCGTCGGCCTGCGCTGCCGCCGTGAGCATCACGATCTTCGTCGCGGCGAAGCGCGCGTCGCGCCGGAGCTGAGCGCAGACCTCCAGGCCGCTCATGTCGGGCAGGTTCACGTCCAGGAGCACCAGTTCGGGCCGGTGGGCCTCGGCGAGGGCGAGCGCCGTCGCGCCGTCGAGCGCCTCGATGATCTGGATCCGCCCGTCCTCGAGGGTCACCCGCACGAGCTCGACGATGCTGGCCTCGTCGTCGGCGATCAGGATCGTTGGCATCGCGCCCAGTCAGGCGCAAGCGCGATGCCAGAGGGCCGGGGTCCCGGCGACGCGGAGTTATCGAACGCCGGACCGCCACGCTGCTCAGCCGAGGAGGCGGAGTGCCCTCCCCTCTGGGCAGCCGGCTAGTGAGCCTGGGCGGCGGTCTGGAGGCGGATCATCGCGCGGGAGAGCGCCGCCGTCGCCCGCGCGTAGTCGATCGCTTCCTCGGCGCCTCGTCCGGACAGGCGGCGCTCTGCCCGCTCCCTGGCCTGCTCGGCGCGCGCGCGGTCGATCTCATCAGGCCGCTCGGCCGTGTCGGCGAGAATGATGACCTTATCGTTCCGGACCTCCGCGAAGCCACCCGACACGGCCAGGGGGTGCTCGTCGCGCCCGATGCGGTACGTGACCGCGCCGGTCCCGAGCGTCGTGAGGAACGCGGCGTGGCCGGGCAGGACGCCAAAGTATCCCTCGATCCCGGGGACCACGACCTCATCGGCGGTCTCGGCGACGACGAGCCGCGTCGGCGTGGCGAGCTCCAGCGTCAGCCGCTCGGCCACTAGGCCGCCTCGCGGAGCTTCTTGGCCTTGTCCCCCGCCTCGCCGATGTCCCCGACCATGTAGAAGGCCTGCTCGGGCAGGTCGTCGTGCTTGCCCTCGACGACCTCCTTGAAGCTCTTGATGGTGTCCTGAAGCTTCACGTACCGCCCCTGCGTACCCGTGAACGCCTCGGCCACGAACATCGGCTGTGACAGGAAGCGCTGGATCTTGCGGGCCCGGGCGACGATCAGCTTGTCCTCGTCGGACAGCTCCTCCATGCCGAGGATCGCGATGATGTCTTGCAGGTCCTTGTAGCGCTGGAGGATGGACTGCACGGCGCGGGCGGTCTGGTAGTGGTCCTGGCCCAGGATGTTCGGGTCGAGGATCCGCGAGGTGGACGCGAGCGGATCCACGGCCGGGTAGATGCCGAGCTCGGTGAGCGCTCGGCTCAGCACCGTCGTCGCGTCGAGGTGGGCGAAGGCCGTGGCCGGGGCGGGATCGGTGATGTCGTCGGCCGGCACGTAGATCGCCTGCACGGAGGTGATCGAGCCCTTCTTCGTGGACGTGATCCGTTCCTGGAGCGCCCCCATCTCGGTTGCGAGCGTGGGCTGGTACCCGACCGCCGACGGCATCCGGCCGAGCAGCGCGGACACCTCCGAGCCGGCCTGCGTGAATCTGAAGATGTTGTCGATGAAGAGCAGCACGTCCTGCCCTTCCTCGTCGCGGAAGTACTCGGCCGCCGTGAGGCCGGTGAGGCCGACGCGCAGGCGCGATCCCGGCGGCTCGGTCATCTGGCCGAAGATGAGCGCGGTCTTTTCGAGGACGCCCGACTCTTTCATCTCGTGGTAGAGATCGTTCCCCTCGCGCGTCCGCTCCCCCACCCCGGCGAAGACCGAGATGCCGCCGTGCTGCTTGGCGATGTTGTGGATGAGCTCCTGGATCAGGATCGTCTTGCCGACCCCGGCGCCGCCGAAGAGGCCGGTCTTGCCGCCCTTGGTGTAGGGCTCGAGGAGGTCGACCACTTTGATACCGGTCTCGAACATCTCGACCTTCGTGGACTGGTCCTCGAAGGGCGGCGCCGGCCGGTGGATCGGATACGTCTTCTTCGTGTGGATCGCGGGGCCCTTGTCCACGGGCTCGCCCACGATGTTCAGGATCCGGCCGAGCGTCTCCTTGCCGACCGGGATCGAGATGGGCCCGCCCGTGTCCTTGACGGTCATGCCGCGCCTGAGACCGTCGGTCGACGCCATCGCGACCGTGCGCACCTGGCTCTCGCCCAGGTGCTGCGCCACCTCGAGCACGAGCCGCTGCGAGTACGAAAAGATGTCCTTGATCTCGACGCCCTCCACCTCGAGCGCGTTGAAGATCCCGGGCAGCTTCCCCGGCTCGAACTCGACGTCCACGACGGGCCCGATGACCTGGACGATCTTCCCGACGTTCATGCCTCGGCTCCTTGCGTGAGGGCTTCGGCGCCGCCGACGATGTCGAGCAGCTCCTTGGTGATCTTCTCCTGGCGCGCCTTGTTGTACTGGATGGTGAGGACCTCGATCATCTCCTTCGCGTTCTTCGTCGCCGCCTCCATCGCCGTCATCCGCGCGCCGTACTCGCCCGCGAGGGACTCCATGAGGGCGCGGAAGACCTGCGTCCGCACGTGCCGGGGCAGCAGGTCGCCGAGGATCGCGTCCGACCCCGGCTCGTAGAGGTAGTCCACCGTCGACGCCCGCTCCTCTCCCGCCTCCGCGCGCGGGATGGGCAGGAGCTGCTCGCGGACGGGGCGCTGGACGGCGACCGAGCGGAACTCGTTGTAGATCAGGTGCACCTCGTCGACCTCGGCACCGAGATACTGCTGCATGAGGAAGTCGGCGAGCTCGGCCGCGTGGCTGTAGGCGAGCCGATCCCAGAAGCCGAGCATGTCGCGCTTGATCGTGAAGCCGCGACGACGGAAGAAGTCGCGGCCCTTGCGCCCGACGACGACGAGCGTGACGTCCGGGGCGCTCGACTGGCGGATGAAGTCGAGCGCGCGGCGGACGATGTTCGCGTTGAACGCGCCCGCGAGCCCGCGGTCCGCCGTGATGATCACGACCTGGCGCCGCGGTCCCGCGCGCTGGACCAGGAGCGGGTGCGGCGCCTCGTCGCCCGCGGCGGCGCTCGACACGAGGTTCCCGAGCAGCTCCGCCATCTTCCCGGCGTACGGCCGCGCGGCGACGATCCGCTCCTGCGCCCGGCGGAGCTTCGCCGCAGCGACCAGCTTCATCGCCCGCGTGATCTTCTGCGTGGACTCGACGGACCGGATTCGTCGCCGGATGTCGCGGAGGGTCGCCATGCGCGTCGGGCCCTACGCCGCCTTGATGCCCTTGGCGGCCACGAACTCCGCCTTCGCGTCGTGCACGGCCTTCGTGAGGCTCTCGCGCAGCGTGTCCGAGATCTCGTTCTTCTCGCGGATCTCCGCCAGGATCCGGGGGTCCTTGCGCTCGAGCGAGCCGTAGAAGTGCGTCTCGAAGTCCCGGATCGCGTCCGCCGGCAGATCGTCGAGCAGCCCCTGCGTGCCCGCGAAGATGATCGCGACCTGCTTCTCGACGGGCACCGGCCGGTACTGGCCCTGCTTCAGGATCTCGACCATGCGCTGACCGCGCGCGAGCTGGATCTGGGTCGCACGATCGAGGTCGCTCCCGAATTGCGCGAAGGCCGCCAGCTCACGGTACTGGGCGAGGTCGAGCCGCAGCTTGCCCGCCACCTGGCGCATCGCGCGGATCTGCGCCGAGCCGCCCACCCGTGAGACCGACAGGCCGACGTTCACCGCGGGACGGATGCCGCCGTAGAAGAGGTCCGACTCGAGGTAGATCTGTCCGTCGGTGATCGAGATGACGTTCGTCGGGATGTACGCCGACACGTCGCCCAGCTGCGTCTCGATGATCGGCAGCGCCGTCAGCGAGCCGCCGCCGAGCGCGTCGTTGAGCTTCGCCGCGCGCTCGAGCAGCCGGGAGTGCAGGTAGAACACGTCCCCGGGGTACGCCTCGCGCCCGGGGGGGCGCCGGAGCAGGAGCGAGAGCTGCCGGTAGGCCGCGGCGTGCTTGGAGAGGTCGTCGTAGATGCAGAGCGCGTGGCGTCGGGAGTCGCGGAAGTACTCCCCCATCGTGACGCCCGCGTACGGCGCGATGTACTGGAGCGGCGCCGGCTCGGACGCCGAGGCCACGACGACCGTCGTGTACTTCATGGCTCCCGCGTCCTCGAGGACCTTGACCACCTGCGCCACGGTCGAGCGCTTCTGCCCGATCGCGACGTAGAAGCAGTAGACGTCCTGGCCCTGCTGGTTGAGGATCGTGTCCACGCCGATCGCGGTCTTGCCGGTGCCGCGGTCGCCGATGATCAGCTCGCGCTGGCCGCGCCCGATCGGGATCATCGAGTCGATGGCCTTGAGCCCGGTCTGGAGCGGCTCCTTCACCGACCGGCGGTCCACGACGCCCGGGGCGTAGCGCTCAATCGGCCGGAACTCCTTGGTGTTGACCGGGCCCTTGCCGTCCACGGGCTCGCCGAGCGCGTTGACGACGCGGCCCGTCAGGGCTTCGCCGACCGGCACCTGCGCGATCCGGTTGGTGCGCTTGACGATGTCGCCTTCCTTGATGAGCTTGTCGTCGCCGAGGAGCACCGCCCCGACCTGGTCCTGCTCGAGGTTGAGGACCATCCCGACGACGTCGCCCGGGAACTGGAGCAGCTCGCCCGACATCGCCTTCTCAAGCCCGTAGATGCGCGCGATGCCGTCGCCGACCTCGATGACGCGGCCGACCTCCTGCAGGTCGACCTCCGCCTCGTAGCCCGCGAGCTGCCGCTTGATGATCTCGCTGATCTCTCCGGCCTTGATCATCGCTATCCCCGGACCTCCCCTCTTGAGGGTTGCGCGGGCGACGCCCGCGCTCGAGCGCGGCCTAGCCCTTCACCAGCCGTTCGCGCAGCCGCGCCAGCTGGCCGTCCAGACTTCCATCTACCAGGAGGCTGCCGATCTCCGCGACGAACCCGCCCAGGAGCGCCCCGTCCACGGCCTCTTCGAGCACCACCTGCTTGCCGCCGGTGACCCGGCTCAACCGGCCCGCCAGCGCCGCGCGCTCGTCGGCGGTGAGCGGCGTGGCCGTGCGCACCCGCGCGCTCACGCGCCCGGCGGCATCGTCCACGAGCTCGCGGTACGCGGCGGCGATGGACGGCAGGCGCTCGGCCCGCCCGTGGGCGGCGACGCGCGCGAGGAAGTCGCGCGTGAGCGGCGCCACCTCGAGTCGCGCGGCGACCTCCGCCGCCGCGTCGCGCTTGACCGTCGTGGTGACCCAGGGGCGGCTCAGGAAGGCGCGGAGCTCGGGCTCCCGGGCGAACAGGTCCGCCGCGGCGGCGAGCTCGCGCAGGACCGTGTCGGCCTGGCCGCGCTCCTGCGCGAGCGCGAACAACGCCTTCGCGTAGGAGCGGTCGACGCGCTCTGCCACGGCCACCTAGTCGCCGACCTTTGCGATCGCCTCGGCGAGGAGGCGCCGGTGATCCTCGTCCCGTAGGCTCTTGCGCACGAGCTTCTCGGCCACCAGGGTGGCGAGCTCCGCGACCTCGCGCCGCAGCTCGTCGCGCGCGCGCCGGACGTCCGCCTCCAGCTGCGCGCGCGCGCTGTCGATCAGCCGCTGCGACTCCGCGCGGGCCGCGCCGACGAGGCGCTTTTGCTCCTCCGCGGCCTCCTTCAGGGCCTGGGCGCGGATCGCGGCCGCCTCGGCGTGGGCGGCGCGCAGGCGCGCCTCGTTCTCCTCCTGCTGACGCGCGGCCTCGGCGCGCGCGGCCTGCGCCTCCTCGAGCGACTTCTGGATGGCGGCGGTCCGCTCCTGCATCTTCGCGAGGAAGGGCTTGTAGAGGAGCCGTTGCAGGATGACGAGCAGGATGAGGAAGTTGACGACCTGGACGATCAGCGACCTGTCGAGGCTGACGAGGCCGCCTTCGTGTCCGCCTTCCGCCGCCCAGGCGACACCGGGTCCCTGGAACGCCCATCCCGCGAGGAGCAGGGCGCCGGCGCACACGATCGCGCCCGTCCAGTTGCGCTCACGCCGACACATAAGGAGGCTCTCCCTGGTCTCGTGCTGCTCGCGAAGGTTTGTGAAAACTATCACGCGACCCGCTCGGTGTCAATCGCCGGCGGACAAGCTACCGCGCGATCACGCCGCCGCCGACCACGCACTCGCCCCGGTACCAGACCACCGACTGCCCCGGCGCGATGGCCCGCTGCGGCTCGTCGAACACGACCTCGGCCGTGTCCGCGTCGACCATGCGCACCGTGGCCGGCGCGGGCGCGTGGCTGTGGCGGATCTTCGCCTCGACGCGCATCGCGGCGCTCGGCGGAGAGCACGAGATAAAGTTCACCGCGCGCGCCACGAGCCGGTCACGCTCCAGATCGGCCGAGCCGCCGACCACGACGGTGGCTCGCTCGGGATCGAGGTCGACGACGTAGAGCGACCGCCCTACCGCGAGGCCGAGCCCCTTCTTCTGCCCGATGGTGTAGCCGGCGACGCCGCCGTGCATCCCGAGCACCCTGCCCTGGCGGTCGACGATGGGGCCGGGGCGGAACACACCGGGCTCACGGCGGCGCAGGAAGCCACGGTAGTCGTCGTCCGGGACGAAGCAGATTTCCTGGCTCTCGGGCTTGTCCGCCGTCACCAGCCCGAGGCGCCGCGCGTGAGCGCGCACCTCGTCCTTCGTCAGGTCGCCGACGGGAAACCGCGCCGCGGCGAGCTGCGTCTGCGTGAGCGGCCAGAGGAAGTCGGTCTGATCCTTCCGCGGGTCCACGGCGCGCAGGAGCAGGTAGCGTCCCGTCGCCGCGTCGCGGGTCACGCGCGCGTAATGGCCCGTCGCGACGGCCGCCGCCTCCCAGGCTCTGGCGCGTCGCAGGAGCGAGCCGAATTTCAACTCACTGTTGCAGGCGAGGCACGGGACCGGGGTCTCACCCCGTCGGTACGCGTCGGCGAATGGACCGACGACGGCGTGATCGAACTCCCTCTCGATGTTGAGGAGGTAGTAGGGGATCCCGAGGGCGCGGGCGACGTGCCGTGCATCGTCCGACGAGTCCGTCCCACAGCAGCTCCCGAAGCGCTTCGTCGGCTCGGCGGGCTCCGACCAAGGCCAGACGCGCAGGGTGACGCCGACAACGTCCCCGCCCTGCTCGACGAGTAGCGCGGCGGCGACGGAGGAGTCGACACCCCCGCTCATCCCGACGACGATTCGCTCGGCCATGCCCCAGAGTGTAGACGCTCTCCGACTCAGTGTCTCGCGCCGAGCAGCTCGGTCAGCCGGTCGAGCTCTTCCCCTGTCGCGTAGACGACCTCGATCTTGCCCTTGCGCTCGCTGCCGACGATCCGTACGCGGGTCATCAGCGCTCGCTGGAGCCCGGCTTCGAGCGCGGCCAGCTCGGGGGAACGCCGACGCCCTGTGCGCGGCGCGGCGCCGCGCGGGCGGGCCGCCTCCTCGAGGGCGCGAATCGAGTCCTCCGTCGCCCTGACGGACCACGCGTGCGCGAGAATGTCGTCACGCAGCCTGAGCTGATCCGCCGGGTTCGTCAGCGCGAGAAGCGCTCGCGCGTGCCCCATCGTGAGGCGCCCTCCGCGCAGATCCGCCTGGATCTCCTCCGGCAGTCGCAGCAGGCGGAGCGAGTTCGCGATCGAGCTGCGGTCGCGGCCGATCCGCCCGGCGAGCTCTTCCTGTGTCCAGCCGAACTGGCCGAGGAGCTTCTCGTAGGCCTCGGCCTCGTCGATCGGGTTCAGGTCTTCTCGGAGCAGATTCTCGACGAGCGCGAGCTCAAGGCTCTCGGCGTCGGTGGCGTCGCGGACGATCGCCGGGATGCGCTCTAGCCCCGCCTGTCGCGCGGCGCGCCAGCGGCGTTCACCCGCGATGAGCTGATAGCCAGGCCCTCGGTGCCGGACGATGACCGGCTGGATCACCCCCGACGCTCTGATCGACGTGACGAGCTCTTCTAAGGCTTCGGGACTAAATGATTTTCTCGGCTGTGCCGGGTTCGCCTCGATCTGGTCGACTGGGATCTCGATCAGAACGTCGTCTGCAGCCGGCGTGGCCGAAAGGAGAGCGCCAAGGCCGCGGCCGAGCCCTCGCCTATTCATGCTTGAGGACCTCCCCCGTGAGTTCGAGATATGCGACGGAGCCGCTCGATCGCAGATCATGCAGCATTACGGGCTTCCCGTAGCTCGGGGCCTCTGAGAGCCGCACGTTGCGCGGAATCACCGTGTCGAAGATCTCGCCCGGGAAGTAGCGATGCACCTCATCGCGGATCTGGAGAGCCAGGCTCGTCCGTCCGTCGAACATCGTGAGCACGATGCCCTCGACCGAGAGGCGTGGATTCAAGCGCTCGCGGACGAGCCTGATGGTTTTGAGGAGATGGGTGAGTCCCTCAAGCGCGTAGAACTCGCACTGCAGGGGCACGAGGACCCGGTCGGCGGCCGCGAGTGCGTTGATCGTCAGCAGGCCAAGCGACGGGGGACAGTCGACGATCACGAAGTCGTAGGCCTGGGCCACGGGCTCGAGTGCGACTCTCAAGCGATACTCGCGCTGGTCAACGGACACCAGCTCGATCTCGGCACCGACGAGGTCGATGTCGGACGGGAGCAGTCGTAGGTGCGCCAGCCCGGTCTCGCGAACAGCCTTCTCGGTGGCCTCGTTGCCGAGGATGACGTGATAGACGGTGGGATAGAGTCCGGACTTTTGAACACCCAGTCCTGTCGTGGCGTTGCCCTGAGGGTCCAGATCCACCAGGAGGGTAGGGCGCTCGGCAAGGGCGAAGCCGGCCGCGAGGTTGACGGCGGTGGTCGTCTTCCCAACGCCGCCTTTCTGATTGACGACCGCGAGGATCCTAGCTATTGGAGCGTTCCACGTACAACATTACCAATCACATGACGTGCCCACGCGTGGTGTTCCACGAAGAACATTGTCAAGGGAGCGTGCCGTCGGGGTCAAGAATTTCGGAAGACCGCGAACCTCCGAAGTGGTCGTCCTCTGCCGGCTTCGACTGTTATCCACTCGCCGATGGGCAACGGCCGGGGCCTCGGCGGACCGGAGGCGACGACGACGCCACCCGGTCTGACGACCAGCCGGGCAGCGACCGTCATGAGAGCCCCAGGGTCGCCGGCGCAGCGCATGACGACGGCGTCGAATCCACTCTGAAGCTCCTCTATGGCGTCCTCGACCCGTCGGGCGAGGACGCGCGCATGCTCGAGCCCAAGCTCTCGTATTGCGCTCGAGAGGAACGAAACGCGCTTCTGGCGCGATTCGACGAGAACGAGCTCGACCTCACCCAGGACGATCTTGAGCGGAATCCCGGGAAGGCCGGCACCCGAGCCGAGATCGAGCAGGGTACGAAGCGGGCGGGGCAGCACCTCGAGAAAGAGCAAGCTATCGAGCAACAGCTTGTCGACGATCCAGTGGGGCTCCGCTGAGCCGATGAGCCTCTGAGATTTTTGCCATTTCAGTAATAATTTCAGATATTTGTCGAATAGGTCGAGCTCAAGAGATGTCAGCGAGCGGCGGAGAATGCCGTGGGCGCCTTCGGCCAGACGCGTAAGAGGATCGGCCACCGATCGGAGGCAGGCGTGAGGCGCCGGATCAGGCCCGGCCGGCGTCCTTGGCCTCCCGCCCGGCGCGCGCACGCGCTGGGCGGTCCATCAACCGTTGCTGGGTGATCTGGAGGATGTTCGACACCGTCCAGTAGAGTACGAGCCCCGACGGCAGATTCAGGAACATGAACGTGAAGACGAACGGCATGACGAGCATCATCTTCGCCTGGCGGGGATCGCCCGAGGTCGGCGACATCTTCTGCTGGATGAACATCGTGACACCCATCAGGACCGGTAAAACGTACGTCGGATCGTGGGCCGCGAGGTCACAGATCCACAGGTCGACCCCGAAGAATCGCCCGAGGCAGAGGAACTTCGCGTTCTGCAGCTCCACGGCGAGCGACAGCGCCAGGTAGAGGCCGTAGAAGATCGGAACCTGGGCGACCATCGGCAGGCATCCGCCCATCGGATTCACGTTGTATTTCCGGTAGAGCTCGAGCGTCTCCTTCTGCAGCCGCTGCGGGTCGCTCTTGTGCTTGTTGCGGAGCGCGTTGACTTGAGGCTGCAAGGCCTGCATCGCCTTCATCGACCGCATGCTCTTGACCGTCAGCGGGTAGAAGAGGACGCGCGTGAGCACGGTTAACAGGATGATCGCGACACCGTAGTTACCGACGTACTTGTAGACCCAGTTCATCAAGAACAGAATCGGCACCCCGAGCCATTCCATCGGCAGGCCGCCCCAGCGGCGCGGCAGCGGGAAGCCGCCGAAGTTGATCGTCTCCTGGAGCCCGTGCGCCCGGAGCCGCTCGTACTCCTTCGGCCCGGCGTAGATGAGCGCGCCACCCTCCCACGCCTGGCCCGGCGGGATCGTTGGCGTCGCGCGGAGGGCGATGCTCGCGCGGCCCGCGGGCGCCTTGTCGCCGTTTTTCGCCTCGGGCAACTTCCCCTCGCTGGTGGCCACGAGCTTGAAGCCCGGCGTCTGGGGGATGAGCGCCTCGACGTACCAGACGCTCCCCAGGGCAATCCATTCGCCGTCGCTGATCCGCTCGCCGACGGCGGTCAGGTCTTCGACGCGCTCGACGTGGCCGTTCGGCGACCAGACGATCTCCGTCGGGTGCTGACCCTGGAACTTTTCCGGCGTCGCGTGCCACGCCTCCCGGGTAAGCCATGGCAGAGCGAGGGTGATCGTGCGCGGAGCGCGGGTGACGTTCTCCACGCGTAGGGACACGTCGATGGCGAAGTCGTCGGCTCGGAACGTGAGGCGCTGACGAACGCGGAGTCCGTCCAGCTCACCCGTCAGGACCAGGTCCTGCGTCGGACGCTCCGCGCCCACCGCGATTCGCTCGGTGCTGAACGCCATCGGGACGACGTCGGGGGGGCGGCTGGCGTCGGCGGAGATCAGCAATCCGGCCGGGCCGAGGTCGCCGACGATGACCATCGGCTTCTCTCCCCGGTACTTCAGGACGAACGCCTGCAGCTTTGCCCCCTCGCTCGACACCACGGCGTCGTACAGCGGCGTCTCCACGACGGCGAGCCGCTGGGGGGGCCGCGGCCCGGGCGGCCGCGGCATGGCGGCCGCCGCAGGAACCGGAGGCGGCGGGGCGGGCAGGGGAGTCGCCGGCGCCGTCTGCGCGGGCGCCTTCGGCGCTGGCGCTTCCTGGGACGTCGGGAAGAAGAACATCTGGTAGACCAGGAGGAGCGCTGCCATGAGGACGGCGGCGATGATCGCGCGCTTTTCCATCGTCACACCCGCCCCTGGCGGACTGGCGGCGGGTCGTAGCCGCCGGGATGGAATGGATGACACCGCAGCACGCGTCTGAGCGCGAGCCAGCCGCCATACACCACTCCGTGCTCGAGGAGGGCGAGCCGCGCGTACTCCGAGCACGTCGGCGCGAACCGGCACGACCGCGGCAGGAGCGGCGAGACGACGCGTTGATAGAAGGTGAGCGCGGCGAGCACGACGCGCGTCACGCGCGGGCTCCCGGAATCGCCGCGAGCGCGCCGCGCAACTCCTTCACGAGCATCGCGAAGGGCTCACTCAGCGCCGACGACTTTCCGATCACCACCAGCGTCGTCCGCGCAGGCGCGGCCTCGCGCGTCGCCCGATACGCTTCCCGCAGCCGGCGCCGCACCCGGTTCTTCGCCGCCGCGCGCCGGACCTGGCGGCTCACGGCGAACCCCACACGGCGCGCGTCGACGCTCTCGCGCCAGAGGATGATCATGGACGGCCGGTCAATGCGTTTGCCCCGCTGGAAGATCGCCTGAAAGTCGGCGCCGGTCGTCAGCCGCTCGTGTCGAGGGAAGCGCCCCGTCAGACGGTCAGCCGTTTGCGCCCCTTGGCTCGCCGCCGTTTCAACACCTTCCGCCCGCCCTTGGTTTTCATCCGCTCGCGGAAACCATGGGTTTTTTTGCGTCGACGCACATTCGGCTGAAAGGTCCGCTTCACGAGCGCTGATCCCCCCTTCGATCGTCGAACCGACCCAGTGTAGACATCGCCTCTGAGCGAGTCAACACGCGATCCCTCTTGCGACCTGCTTCGCGCGCGTGCTAGAGTCCGCCAATCCACTGAGCGACTTGATCGCGTGTGAGGTGTTTTGCCCCGATGCGCGCGTGCCTCGGCGCAGATGTCCGGGTCGGCTGAGCGCTCCGAGCTATCCACACCTGTGGATAACTCTGTGCGTAAGTGAGGTCTCCGCCTGTGTTGGATAGCCTTTGGGCCCAGCTTCTCGAGTCCTTGTCCCGAAAACTCGCCCCGACCGTCTTCGACAGTTGGATCCGCCCGTGCCGACTCCTGGCCGTCGAGGGCGACCACCTGCGAATCGGCGCGCCGAATCCGTTTTCCCGCGACTGGCTCACGCAGCATCACCTGGACGCGCTGCAACACGCCGCGCAGGAAGTCGTGGGTGGCCACCCGCGCGTGACCATCGTCGTGGACGAGGCCGCGGCAACCGAGGCGGCGCCCGTGGTGACGCCGCCGCGCGGCGGCGGGGCGGGCACGGCGGAAGGGCTGAACCCGCGCTATACGTTTGACGCCTTCGTCGTCGGCTCCTCGAACCAGTTCGCCCAGGCGGCGTGTCAGGCAGTGGCCGAGCTGCCGTCGCGAGCGTACAACCCGCTCTTCATCTACGGCGGCGTGGGTCTCGGCAAGACGCATCTGCTGCACGCGGTCGGCCACCAGAGCGTGCGCCTGTTCCCCGGCATGGCGGTCGTCTACATCTCGTCCGAGCGGTTCACGAACGAGCTGATCAATGCGATCCGCTACGATCGCACCGCCGAGTTCCGAGCGCGCTATCGCACGATCGATCTTCTCCTGATCGACGACATCCAGTTCATCTCGGGCAAGGAGCGGACCCAGGAGGAGTTCTTCCACACGTTCAACGACCTCTACGAGTCGCGCAAGCAGATCATCGTCTCGAGCGACTGTTCGCCCAAAGAGATCCCGGAGATCGAGGAGCGGCTCCGCTCGCGATTCGAGTGGGGGCTCATCGCCGACATTCAGCCACCGGACTTCGAGACGCGCGTCGCGATTCTCAAGAAGAAGGCGGCGCTCGAGCGCGTTCGCCTGACCGACGACGTGGCCTACCTGATCGCGAGCCGCATCAAATCGAACATCCGCGAGCTCGAGGGATCGCTGACTCGCATGATCGCCTTCTGCGCTCTCACGGGACGCGAGATGACCGTCGACCTCGCGCAAGAGGTGCTCGGCGAGCTCTGGGGCGAGGAAGAGAAGCTCATCACGATCGACCAGATCCAGCGGAAGGTTTGCGACTTCTTCGGCATTCGGCTCTCCGATCTCAAGGCGAAGAATCGGACGAAGGCCATCGCATTCCCCCGGCAGATCGCCATGTACCTGGCGCGCCAGCTCACCCACGCGTCCCTGTCCGAGGTGGGGCGCGCCTTCGGTGGCAAGGATCACACCACGGTGCTGCACGCCGTGGATAAGGTGCAGGTGCTGCTCCAGGAAGATCCCAAACTGCGCAAGACGATCGACGGGCTTATCCAGAGCGTCACCCTGTGATCCACGCGTCTCCCGGCGCCGTCCACACACTTATCCCCGCGGGCCGTGCGCAGAACCGCCTGCGGCAAGCCGCCTTTCCGCCTCACCCACCCGATCCACACGGACTACGAGTTTCTACGGCTACGATGTTGTTGTTCTCTTCTTACCAACAATGGAGAACTGCATGGAAGTCGTGATCGACCGTGATGCGTTTGTCAAGGGCCTGCAGATGGTGCAGAACATCGTGGAGCCCCGTCAGACGCTTCCGATTCTTGCGAACGTGCTCCTCGAGACCGATGGCGAGGCGGTGCGTGTGACCGCGACCGACCTCGAGGTCGGAGCACGTGTCGCGATCCCCGCGAAGGTCGCGTCCAAGGGGGCCATCACGGTCTCGGCCCGGAAGCTCGCGGAGATCGTGAAGGAGCTCCCGACTGCAGCGGTCAGTCTCCGAGTGACGGACACCGCCAGCGTGAGCCTTCGGTGTGCCGGCGCCACCTACAAGCTCGTCGGGCTGTCGCCCGACGACTTTCCACCGGTCGTCCCGGCGTCGCCGGCGTCGTGGGTGAGTCTCGACGGGAAGACGCTGCGAGAGATGTTGCTCCAGACGAGCTTCGCAGTCTCCCACGACGAGACGCGCTACGCCCTCAATGGCATCCTCTTCGTCCTCCAGGGGAAGGACGTCCAGATGGTCGCGACCGACGGCCATCGGCTCGCCGTGTCGAAGCGGAGCCTCGGCCGAGGCGTCGGGGGCATGACGGGCATCGTGCCGCGCAAGGCCGTCAGCGAGATCATGCGGGTCTTGGGCGCGGGTGAAGATGTTCAGATCGCGATCACGGAGAATCAGTTTGTGCTTCAGATGCCCAACTTCGTGATGACGGCGCGCCTGATCGAGGGACAGTTTCCGAATTACGAGGCGGTCGTTCCAAAGGCGCACCCGAGTCGGCTCGTGGTCTCCCGCCAGGCGTTCGCGGCCGCGTTGCGACGCGTCGCCGTCATGGCCGAAGAGCGGAACAAGCCCGTCAAGCTCTCGCTGGCTCCCGCCTCGCTACGGCTCTCGGCGTCGAGCCAGGATCTCGGGGAGGCGGAGGAGGGGATGGAGGTCGCGTATAGCGGCGAAGAGCTCGTGATCGGGTTCAACTCACGCTATCTCCTGGACGCAGTCGCCGCAGTCGAGCGAGACCAAATCGTCCTCGAGTTGAAGGATTCCTTGAGCCCCGGCGTCATTAAAAGCGTCGAGGATGAGGGGTACTGCTGTGTTATAATGCCTATGCGGATCTAGAAGCCATTTTTGCCTTTAAAAATAGGAGTTTAAGAGGGTGCAGATCGGGTCTGTGGACGCTGTGGATTTTCGTAATTATCGCACCCTCTCGCTGGCTCCTGGCCCCCGCCTGAACGTCCTCAGCGGACCAAACGGCCAGGGCAAAACGAACCTTCTCGAGGCCCTTGGTCTGCTCGTGACCGGGCGATCGTTCCGAACGCCGCGAATCGCGGAAATCCCGCGTTGGGGCTCACGGTCGGCCTCGCTCACGGGGGACCTGGTCAGCGCCGCCGCGGCCTCGCCGTCGCGCCGGACGGTCCGGCGGACGGTCGAGCAGCTCGACGACGGCCGCTGGCAGTCCAGGGGTGAGGCCGTCGAGTGGGCGCGGGCGATCGCTTTCGGCTGGCAGGACCTCGAGATCGTGAACGGCGCGCCGAGCGCGCGGCGTGGCTTCATCGACGGGGTCGCGGGCCGCCTCTATCCGGCGCACCGCGCGGCGCTCATCCAGTTCCGTCAGATCCTCACTCGACGGAACCGGCTCCTCCAGGGCGGCTCGGGGGATGCAGCCACACGCGCGCGGCTCGAGCCGTGGGACGCGCAGTTCGCTGCCGTGGGCATGGAGCTCGTCAGCCGTCGCCGGCGGGCCGTGGCGGCGCTCCAGACTGAGCTTGCCAGAGTCTACGGGGCTCTGGGCGCGACGCGCGGCAAGGTCGAGATCCGTTATCGGACGGCGCTGGGAGAAGCGTCGGACGCGGCGGCGCTCCTCGCGGCGCTCGAGCGGGCGCAGCGCGAGGAGGTTCGCCGAAGGCAGACCGTGGTGGGGCCCCACCGGGACGACCTCGCGATCGAGATCGACGGCGCCGACGCCCGCGCCTTCGGGTCCCGCGGGCAGCAGCGGCTCCTCGCGCTGGCGCTGCGCCTGGCCGAGCTGCTGCCGGTCACCGAGGCGGCGGGAACGACGCCGGTCCTGCTGCTCGACGACGCGCTCTCCGAGCTCGACCCGGCGGCCCGCGAGCAGGTCGTGCGTGAGCTCGGCGCCGCCGAGCAGGTCTTCCTCACGACCCCGGAGCCGCCGACCGTGAAGGGGGCCGCCGTCTTCTACGTCAACGCTGGAGCGGTGGTGGCCGCATGAGCGCCGAGACGTACACGGCGAGCGACATCAAGGTCCTCGAGGGCCTCGAGGCCGTCCGCAAGCGCCCCGCGATGTACGTCGGGGACACGAGCGCGTACGGTCTCCACCACCTCGTCTACGAGGCCGTCGACAACTCCGTGGACGAGGCGCTGGCTGGTGTCTGCGATCACATCAAGGTCGTCCTGCACGGAGACGGCTCGTGCTCGGTGGGCGACAACGGACGCGGGATCCCGGTCGATATCCACAAGGAGAGCGGCAAGTCCGCCGCGGAGGTCGTCCTGACGGTCCTCCACGCGGGCGGAAAGTTCGAGCACTCCGTGTACAAGGTGTCGGGCGGCCTCCACGGCGTCGGCATCTCGGTCGTCAACGCGCTCAGCGAGTGGCTCGAGGTCGAGATCCGGCGCGAGGGCCAGGAGTGGACGCAGCGCTACGAGCGCGGTGTCCCGAAGGCGCCGCTCACCGCGACCGGCACCACGAAGAAGACCGGGACGATCATCCGCTTCAAGCCCGACGCCACGATCTTCGAGGAGACGACGTTCTCCTTCGACACGCTCTCGAACCGCCTGCGCGAGCTGGCCTTCCTCAACCGGGGCCTCAAGATCGTCATCGAGGACGAGCGCGACGGGCGGAGCCACACCTTCCTCTACAAGGGCGGCATCGTCGAGTTCGTCAAGCACCTCAACCAGAACAAGACGCCGATCCACCCGAAGGTGCTGTTCTTCGAGGGGAAGAAGGGTGACACCGAGATCGAGGTCGCGCTGCAGTACAACGACGGGTATCAGGAGAGCGTCTTCTCGTTCGCGAACAACATCAACACGCGCGAGGGCGGGACGCACCTCACCGGGTTCCGCGCGGCGGTGACGAGCCGGATCACGGCCTACGCGGAGGCGAACGGCTTCCTCAAGGGCTTCAAGGGCGGCGTCACCGGCGACGACGTCCGCGAGGGCCTCACCGCCGTGGTGTCGGTGCGGTTGCCGGAGCCGCAGTTCGAGGGGCAGACGAAGGCGAAGCTCGGCAACAGCGACATCAAGGGGCTCGTCCAGCAGGTCGTGAACGACAAGCTCGCCGAGGCTTTCGAGGAGGACCCGACCACCGCGCGCAAGATCGCCGACAAGTGCGTGCGCGCGGCGCAGGCCCGCGAGGCCGCGCGCAAGGCGCGCGAGCTGACGCGCAAGAAGGGCGTGGACGACGAGGGGCTCGCGGCGAAGCTCGCCGACTGCTCCGAGCGTGAGCCCCAGCACCGGGAGCTGTTCCTGGTCGAGGGCGACTCGGCGGGAGGCTCGGCCAAGCAGGGGCGCGACCGACGGACGCAGGCCGTGCTGCCGCTCCGCGGCAAGATCATCAACTCGGAGAAGGCGCGCTACGACAAGGTCCTCTCCCACAACGAGATCCGGCTGCTCATCTCGGCCATGGGCACGGGCATCGGCACGGACGAGTTCGACCTCACGAAGCTCCGCTACCACAAGGTCATCCTCATGACCGACGCGGACGTGGATGGCGCGCACATCCGGACGCTGCTGCTCACGTTCTTCTTCCGCCACATGACGCCGGTCATCGAGGCGGGCCATCTCTTCATCGCCCAGCCGCCCCTGTTCAAGGTGAAGCGAGGCAAGGTCGAGAAGTACCTCATGTCCGAGCGCGAGTTCGAGGACTTCTTCCTCACCGCGTGGGTCGAGACCGCAAAGGTCAAGGTCCCCGGGACGAAGGCGCCGCTCACGGGCGCGCCGCTCCTGGAGATCCTCCGCGCGGTCTCCGAGTATCGGGCCCTCTTCGGCAAGCTCGTCAAGCGGGGCGTCCCCGGGCCGATCCTCGGCGAGCTGCTCCGGACGAAGTTCCGAGGTACCAAGCGCGGCGTAGGGCCCGCCGAGATCGGTGAGGCAATCGTCGCGGCGGCCGCGGCGGCCAACGGCTATGCCATCCAGGTCCACGCGGGCGACAACGGCGACGCGCACCGGGTCACGATCGCCGGCCCGCCGACCGTTACCTTCAGCACCGACGTCTTCAAGTCGGCCGACTATGCGACGCTTCTGGAGCTCTGGGAGAAGATCGCGGCGGCCGCGAAGGGGCCGACGACGCTGATCGACGAGGCGGGACGCGAGACGCCGGTGAAGGATGTCGAGGGGCTGCTGCACGCCGCCTTCGAGCGATCGCGGCAGGGCGCCACCTTCCAGCGGTACAAGGGCCTCGGCGAGATGAACCCCGAGCAGCTCTGGGAGACGACGATGAACCCGGAGACGCGGACCCTCCTCAAGGTGACGATGGAGGACGCGGTCGGCGCCGACCAAATGTTCACGGTCCTCATGGGCGACGCCGTCGAGCCGCGGCGCGAGTTCATCGAGAAATACGCGCTCGATGTGGCCAACCTCGATATTTAAGAGACGTTGATGCCGAACGAACGCCAGGTCCCGGTCCCGATCGAAGAAGAGATGCGGAAGTCCTACCTGGACTACGCGATGTCCGTCATCGTTGGCCGCGCGCTCCCGGACATCCGCGACGGCCTCAAGCCCGTCCACCGCCGGGTCCTGTACACGATGCACAGCCTCGGGCTCGCGTGGAACCGGGCCTATAAAAAATCGGCAAAGGTCGTCGGTGAGGTCCTTGGGAAATACCACCCGCACGGCGATTCCCCAGTCTACGAAGCGCTCGTCCGGATGGTCCAGGAGTTCTCCCTTCGCTACCCCCTCGTCGACGGTCAGGGAAACTTCGGCTCGATCGACGGCGATCCGCCGGCGGCCTACCGGTATACGGAAGTGCGGCTCGCGAAGATCGCCCACGAGATGCTGACCGACATCGACAAGGGCACGGTCGACTTCGCGCCCAACTTCGACGAGTCCGAGCAGGAGCCGACCGTCCTGCCGACGCGCGTGCCGAACCTCCTCGTGAACGGCTCGGCGGGCATCGCCGTCGGAATGGCCACCAACATCCCGCCCCACAACCTCTCGGAGGTCGTCGATGGGCTCGTGACGCTGATCGACGACCCCCAGGCGCCGATCGAGCGACTCACGCAGGTGATCAAGGCGCCCGACTTCCCGACGCGCGGCTACATCTACGGCGCGAGCGGTATCGCCGAGGCGTACACGACGGGGCGCGGGACGATCACGCTCCGCGCCAAGGCCCACGCCGAGAAGATGCGGGGCGGACGCGAGGCGATCATCATCACCGAGCTCCCGTACCAGGTGAACAAGGCGAGCCTCATCGAGAAGATCGCGGAGCTCTCGCGGGACAAGAGGATCGAGGGCATCTCGGAGATCCGCGACGAGTCCAATCGCGAGGGGATCCGGGTCGTGCTCGAGCTGGGGCGCGGGGAGATCCCGCAGATCGTCATGAACCAGCTCTACAAGCACACCCAGATGCAGACGACCTTCGGGATCATCATGCTGGCACTCGTCGACCGTCGACCCCAGGTCGTGAACCTGAAAGAGATGCTCGACGCGTTCATCCGCTTCCGCCGCGAGATCGTGACGCGACGGACGCGCTTCGACCTGGCGCGCGCGGAGGAGCGGGCGCACGTCCTCGCCGGCCTGCGCAAGGCGGTGGAGCACCTCGACCAGGTCATCCGCCTGATCCGCCAGGCGGAGAGCCCGGATGCCGCGAAGGACGCCCTGATGGCGCGCCTCGACCTCTCGGAGATCCAGGCGAAGGCGATCTTGGACATGCGGCTCCAGCGCCTCACGCAGCTCGAGCGCCACAAGGTCGTCGAGGAGCACGAGCAGACGCTGGCGCTCATCGAGGAGCTCAAGGGCATCCTGGCCTCCGACACGAAGCTCATGTCCATCATCAGGAAGGAGCTCCTCGAGCTCAAGGAGGAGTTCGGCGACGCCCGGCGCACCGAGATCCTCACCGAGACGGCCGAGCTGACGATCGAGGACCTCCTGGCCGACCAGGAGATGGTCGTCACGATCACGCGCTCCGGGTACATCAAGCGGACGCACGTCGAGTCGTACCGGAGCCAGCGGCGCGGCGGCAAGGGCGTGACGGGCATGGAGACCAAGGAGGAGGACATCGTCGAGGACCTCTTCGTGGCTTCGACCCACTCGTATCTCCTCTTCTTCACCACGCTCGGCAAGGTCCACTGGCTCAAGGTCCACGAGATCCCGGAGGGCGGACGCCAGGCGAAGGGCAAAGCGATGGTGAACCTCCTCTCGCTCGGCGAGGGCGAGGCGGTCGCCACGTGCGTGCCCGTGCGCGACTTCGGCGCCGGCGGCTACGTCCTCTTCGCGACCAAGCAGGGCAAGGTGAAGAAGACCGAGCTGGAAGCGTTCTCGCACCCGCGCGCCGGCGGCATCCAGGCGATCGGTCTCGACGACGGCGACGCGGTCATCACGGCGCGCCGCACCGACGGCCAGCGCGAGGTGATGATCGCGACGAAGCTCGGCATGATCATCCGCTTCCCCGAGGAGGAGGTGCGCCCGATGGGGCGCGGGGCCGGCGGCGTGCGGGGCATCGAGCTGGAGGAGGGCGACGAGGTCATCAGCGCCGATGTCGTGCAGGAGGGCGTCACGATCCTCACGGTCACCGACCGGGGGTTCGGCAAGCGGACGCCGCTCGAGGAGTACCGGCTCCAGGGCCGGGCGGGCAAGGGGATCATCGACATCAAGACCGGCGGTCGCAACGGCAACGTCGTCACCATGCTCCAGGTGCGCGACGGGGACGACATCCTCGTCGTGACGACCAAGGGCAAGCTGATCCGCTTCCACGCCGCCGACGTCTCCTCCCAGGGCCGCAACACCTGGGGCGTTCGCATCATCGAGCTCGATGCGGACGACCACGTCGGCTCCGTCGCCCGCGTCGAGGCCGAAAGCGCCGCGCCCGTCGACGCGCAGTAGCCGCCGGTGCTGGACCTCCGGCTGATCCGCGAGGACCCCGAGGCGGTCGCGCGCGGACTCGCCGACCGGGGTGGCGCGGAGCTGGTGAAGAGCGTGCTCGATCTCGACGCGTCCCGCCGCCGTCTCGTCAAGGAGAGCGAGGAGCTCAAGGCCCTCAAGAACCGCGCCTCCGAGGCGATCGGCCAGGCGAAGCGGCGCGGCGAGGCCCCGGCCGAGGAGATGGCACGGATGCGCGAGGTCGGCGAGCGTATCAAGGCGCTCGACACCGAGCTCCAGCGGGTGGACGCCGAGCTCGAGCGCGTGCTCCTCCAGATTCCGAACCTCCCCGACCCGTCGGTGCCTCCCGGGACGACCGAGCAGCAGAACGTCGAGGTACGTCGCTGGGGCATGCCGCGCGCGTTCGCGTTCACCCCCAAGCCCCACGAGGAGCTCGGCGAGGCGCTGGGCCTCCTCGACTTCGCGCGCGCGTCGAAGCTGGCGAAGGCACGGTTCACGATCCTGTGGGGCGCCGCGGCGCGCCTCGAGCGCGCGCTGACCCAGTTCATGCTCGACCTCCACACGCGCGAGCACGGCTACACGGAGGTCTGGGTGCCCCACCTCGTGAACGCGGCGACGATGCAGAACAACGGGCTCCTGCCCAAGTTCGAGGAGCAGATCTTCAAGACGCTCGAAGCCGACGAGGGCCGCGCGCTCTACATGATTCCCACGGCCGAGGTGCCCGTGACGGCGCTCCACACGGACGAGATCCTCCCCGAGCCGACGCTGCCACGCCGCTACGTGGCCTTCACGCCGTGCTATCGCCGCGAGGCGGGGACGTACGGCAAGGACATGAAGGGGATGATCCGGCAGCACCAGTTCGACAAGGTCGAGCTCGTGAAGATCACGACGCCGGCCCAGTCAAACGACGAACTCGAATCCATGGTTCGGAACGCCGAGGAGGTGCTGAGGCGCCTGGAGATCCCGTACCGGGTCGTCCTCCACTGCGCCGGGGACATGGGGTTCCAGGCGGCGAAGAGCTACGACGTGGAGGTCTGGCTCCCGGGGCAGGGGAAGTACCGCGAGATCTCCTCGTGCTCGAACTGCGGGGCGTTCCAGGCGCGCCGGGCCGAGATCCGCTACCGCCCCGTGGGCGGCGGCAGGGCCGACTACTGCCACACCCTCAACGGCTCCGGCCTCGCCGTCGGCCGCACGTTGATCGCGGTGCTCGAGAACGGACAGGAAGCCGACGGGAGCGTGACGATCCCGCCCGCGCTCCGACCCTACATGGACGGCCTCGTCCGGCTCACCGGCGGATCGAGCCCCCGGTAGACGGACCGGCGCTCAGCGGACCCTGAGGCGGCTGTCTTCCGGAATGGCTGCGGCTGGGGTCGGTCGTGAAGGCTTCGGCGCGCCGTTCTGCCCCTGCCGCCACCGGTCGCGCGCCCGCAACCACTCGATGTAGGGATCGTTCAGCGTCGCCGCCGCGCGCCTCTGGGACCGCACCACCCAGTACAGGAGGAACAGCAGGCCGCCCGGCAGCACGAGGCTCACGCCGAGAGCTCCGATCGTTCGCCACCATCCGCCGTAGACTGGAGGAGTCGTCGCGTCGAGGGGCGTTCGCAGGACAGTTCCCACTGAGCCGTGTTCTCAGGGCAAGACCTGTGCCACGGATGCTGGGGACAGCGGCCGGGGGAACGCTTACCACGGGTGTTCAGCGATGATGAGAAGTTGGCGACGATGCGAGCGGGCCCCGCGGGCGGCTTCTGGGACAGTGAACGGTCAGAACCTGGCGGCGCCGTGGGGAAACGCCGAAAGCTCTTACCACAGATGTGAAAACTCCAAGCACGTGCCGGACCCCCGGCGGAATCCGCATCGGTTGACCGCGCAGCCCCCACGGGCTAACGTTGGGCGCTCTTCGCCGCGCAGTGAACCGGCCCGGCTGATCAGAGGCCCGGCATGAAGCGAGTGGCCCTCCTCGTCGTCTCCCTCGCGCTAGCGGGGTGCTCGATCCTCCCGCTCTATACCCGGGCCAACGAAAGGCTCGTGGAGGACGCAAGACCTACCCGGGCGACGCGGGAGATCGCCGTCAAGGACCTCCCCAAGGGGGTCTTCGTGGGGATCGCGATCTCGGGCGGGGGAAGTCGAGCCGCCAACTTCTCCGCGGCGGTGCTCTTTGAGCTGGAAGAGCTGGGGCTTCTTCAAAACGTCTCTGCGATCTCGTCGATCTCGGGCGGGTCCCTCACGGCCGCCTACTACGGGTTGTTCAGCCACGACGCCGAACGATGGAACCGAGAGCGGGTGAGGACCCTGCTGGGAAAGGATTTTCAGACTCGGTGGATCTCGCGATGGTTCCTCCCACACAACATGGTCCGCTACTGGCTCACCGACTTCGATCGGAGCGACATCATGAAGGGGGTCTTCGACGACCTCCTCTTTGAGAAGAAGACGTTCGGAGACATGCCACCCGCCGGCCCCAAGATCCTCATCAACGCCACCAGCCTCACGACCGGGCGTCAATTCCGGTTCACCGATCAGGACTTCAGAACGCTGCGATCCCGGCTGGACACCTATCCCGTCTCCCATGCGGTGATGGCCTCGGGTGCCTTCCCGGGGGCGTTCAACAACGTGACGCTCCAGAACTATGCGACCCAGTCGCGCCGGCCCCACTATGTCCATCTCTTCGACGGTGGCCCCGCCGACAATCTGGGGATCAAGACACTGCTCCGACTCCTCCGCGAGCAAATCTACGCCTCGAACGAACCGGCGCGTGGGTGCTTTCTCTTCGTCGTGGACGCCTATCCCTTCGAGCGGGGGAAAGGAGTCCTCGAGCGCGACACCCGGAGGACGCTGGACTTCATCCTGGACGATAACGTTCTAGATTCTTCCGATGTCCTCCTCACGCTCCGCCGAGAGGACGTTCTGCATGAGGTCGGCTTTCGGGTCGGCGACATCGGATCGAAGCCGTATCAAGAATTCGTGATCTTTCCGGACCGTCCGGACGGGCCCCGCTGCTCGGTCTGGCACCTCACCTTCCAAAGACTTGTGAAACGGTTCTGGCCCTCCCTCTCGGCGCGGGGCGAGGAGGTGGGAAAGGTGGTCAACGAGATTTCTACCCAGTATCGCCTCCAGGCCCCCGGCCACACTCCGCAGCAGCTGCAGGACTACCTCTATGAGGCCGCGCGGCTCCTGGTCCGGGAGGACCTGGAGAACCGTCGTCAGGCGTGCGCCTGGTTCCACGGTCACGGCTTTACGGATCTCCCATGCGCCCCCTGAGGAGCAGCCCACGGCGTTCGAGCTGCTAGCTCGGCTCCCGCGCCCCAAGATCCCACCACCGGGCATCGGGTTTTTCCCGCCCCCTCTCTCAGTGATACTCCTCAATGTCCCGACCCATTTGAGAGGGGTAGCATAGGGGCAGTTCGGATATTCGGCGCAATCACGCGCCGGCGTCGTCGGGTCTTCCATTGCGAGGCGCGCAGCTACGGATGGAGGCCCATCACTCCCGAGGCGGCAGCTGGTGGCGTGTCTGCTCCCTATCGTCTCGCGCACAAGGCGTCTGGTGAGGCGCGAGGTGGTGGCTCGCCCTTGGATTCCTCTGGTGCCCTGGGGGTCCCTCGTGATCGCCGGCGTCTACTTCGTCGCCGGAAAGGTGGGCCTCACCCTGGCCTCGGTGCACCCGAGCGCGACGACGGTGTGGCCACCCACCGGCATCGCGCTGGCGGCGACGCTGCTGCTCGGGTACCGCGTCTGGCCCGCGCTCTTCGCGGGCGCGTTCCTCGTCAACGTCACGACGGCGGGATCGGCCTGGACGTCGCTCGGAATCGCGAGCGGCAATACGCTCGAAGCGCTCCTCGGCGGCTGGCTCGTGACGCGGTTCGCGAACGGCTGCCAGGCGTTCGATCGGACGCGGAATATCCTCACGTTCGTCGCCCTCGCCGGGCTGCTGAGTCCGGTCGTGAGCGCGACCGTCGGGGTGGCGAGTCTCTCGCTGGGGGGCTACGTGAGCTGGGAGCAGGTTGGGGCCATCTGGCTCACATGGTGGCGCGGGGACGTGGTGGGGGCGCTGGTGGTAGCCCCGGTGCTGATCCTCTGGGGAACGGACCGCACGGTGCATCTGACGCGGGCGCGGGCTCTGGAGCTCGTGCTGCTGCTCGGCTCCGTTTTCCTGGTCGGCTGGGTCGTGTTCGGCGGACCGTCATCGAGGACGAGCGGCTATCCCCTCACGTTCCTGTGCACCCTGCCGCTCGCCGTGGCCGCGTTCCGGTTCGGACAGCGCGAGGCGGCGACGTGCGTCGCCCTGCTCGCGGGGGTCGCCGTCTGGGCAACGCTCCAGGGCGCCGGACCCTTTGGCAGGTACGCCCAGAACGAGTCGCTGCTGCTGCTCGGAGCGTTCATCGGGACGATGGCCGTGGCGACGCTGCTCCTGGCGGCGCTCGTCAAGGAACTGGCCCGCCTCGCCGAGATCGTGAAGACCTCGGAGGACGGGATCGTCGCGACCATTGGCAAGACGCCGGACGGGATCATCACGACCTGGAACGCCGGCGCCGAACGCCTCTACGGGTACGCGGCCTACGAAGTGATGGGGCGGCCAATCTCAATCCTCATCCCGCCCGAGCACCGGGACGAGATGTCGATGATCCTCGAACGGCTCGCTCGGGGCGAAAAAGTCGACCACTACGAAACGGTCCGGGTGGCGAAGGACGGGCGGCGGATCGCTGTGTCCGTCACGGTGTCGCCGATCCGAAACGCGGCGGGGCGGATCGTCGGCGCGTCGGCGATCGCCCGGGACATCACCGATCACAAGCGGGCCGAGGCCGCCACGCGGGAGCGGGACGCTCTCCGGCACGTGGCGGGCCTCGCCGCGGCGGCCGCGCACGAGATCAACAATCCGCTGACAGCGCTCGTGGGCCAGGCACAGCTGCTCGAGAGGACGCTGGACCTGGAGGAGCGCCGGCGGGTCGAGGAGATCCTCGAAGCTGCTGCCCGAATCGCGAATATCGTCTTCCGCATGACCCGTGTCACCGAACTCGACCTGATCGACGCGGGCCCCTATGTGCCGCAGATGCTCGACCTCAGCAAGTCGAGCCAGCCGGCGGGGAGAAGCGCGCGACGTTGATCACCGGGATGGGTAATGGCTGACTGAGCAACGCTACGCTGGGTGTGGGGAGGCTGCGGCCTGCCGCCCTTTCGGGTGGCTGGCTCCACACCCCGGAAGGCAGTCCAGACCTTCCTCAAGCCGCTCCAGCTCGCACTGTCGTGCGTCACTGACGCCCAGATCGCGACGGGCGGCGACTACAGTACGACGACGGAGCATGCATCGGTTGTCGCCGGCGGCGAACCGTTCCCACTTCCACGACCTTGGTGCGCAGCGGGCGCGCCCCAACGATCCCGACGAGCTCTTGTTTCTCGCTGTCGCCCTCGAGCAGGCACGCCAGCGTCTGACGCGCGTGGCCGATGAGTCGGCTGAGCTCCGCGTGGCGACAACTCCGAGGTCAGGCGGATGTATCTCGGCGGTGAGGCCCGGCTCCCTCACGGGTTGCCTTCGTCGGTAGCGTGGTTGTGAAAGGATTTGCACACCGTGTGACCCTGAGTGCGGGTTTAGACCATTAGATTGCACCGCTTCTGGCGCCTGCCGCCGAACGCTATAGAACTACCTCGTAACTAGCTCGAACTGAGGACTCATCGATCCGACAGCTGGATGATGTATCGTAAGTGGCTGTTGTGCTGGGCACGGAGGGCTAGCCTCAACTGGTAAGGCAGTGGACTTGAAATCCACCGGGCCTCACGGCCCTTGGGGGTTCGAATCCCTCGCCCTCCGCCACTTTTAGAGGACCTGCTCAGTTCCTGAGCCTGGTGGAAGGATGGCTGGCGCCGCGCGCAGGAACGGATAGGGGTGGCGAACGGTGAGGTGCACATGGACGATGGTCACCATGGTCGCCCTGGCTGGCGGGTGGAGCGCGGCGAGCGGTATGGATGACCGGCCGGTGATCGACCCCGGCGTCCGTGCCGTGGTCAGCGGAGGCACGCTGCGCGTCCTCGTGGAGCTTCGCGTTCCTCGTGGCGATCCCGTTGCCCTCGGGAACGTCCAGGATGAGGTCTTGCACCTCCTGGCCGGCACCGGCGGCCGCCTCGCGCGCCGGTATGCGACGGTACCCCTTCTCGCGCTCGAGATCGACGCCGCCGCGCTTGCTCGGCTCGAGGAGATGACCGCCCTCGTGATCCGCGTACGAGCGGACGATATCTCCCCTCCGTACGAGGGTCTCGCGCCTCCTCGCTGACCACCTTTGGGGGTGACGTTTCTCTCCGAGTGACGCTCCGGGTCACCAGGACTGCCAAGCCGTCACTCGGCGTTGCCGAAAGCCCTTCACTTCAAGGGGCCTGCGTATGGCATGTTCGTTGCCCACTATGACGACCCATGACCTGCCGGGTACTTTCGTTCCTCGCCTCCAGTCTGTTGCTGCTCGGGGTCCTCTTACCCACGAATGTGGTCGCGGCACCTCCCGACAAAGACGGTCATGTGGTGCCGACGGCGATCCACGACCGCGCGCGGGCCGAAGGCGAGGTGCGCGTCCTCGTCGAGCTCTTGCTTCCCTCCGGCCGCGTTGCCGAGGGTGCCGTGCCGAGTCAAGCGAGGGCCCTCTACCGCCAAGAGATCACAGACGCCGCCTCGCGTTTGCTGAGCCGGCTCGCACAGCACCAGCACCGTGTCCTGCGCCGATACGTGACGGCGCCACTGATCGCGCTCGAGGCTGGCCCGACGACGTTGCAAGAGCTGGATGCGTCGAGCTCGCTGGTGAAGCGGGTGACGGAAGACAGGATTCACAAGCCGGTCCTGCTGGACAGTGTCCCCCTCATCGGCGCCGACAAGGCCTGGGCTCAAGGCTTCGACGGCACCGGCCGCGTGGTGGCGTTGATCGACACCGGCGTCGACTCGGCTCATCAGTTCCTCGCCGGCAAGGTCGTGGAGGAGGCGTGCTACTCGACCACGTCCGCGCAGCGGAGCTCAACGCTCTGCCCGAACGGCACTGACGAGCAGATCGGTCCCGGCGCCGGGGTGTACTGTCCGCTCGAGCTCGAAGGCTGCTGGCACGGCACCCACGTCGCGGGCATCGCTACCGGGAACGGGACGCCGTCCGGCCTGCCGATCTGGGGTGTCGGGCGGGGCGCCAGCATCATGTCGGTCCAGGTCTTCTCACGGTTCGACGGGTTCTTCGATTGCGGCGGCGCGCCGCCCTGCATCGGGGCGTATACGTCCGATATCCTCGCCGCCCTCGAGCGCGTCTACGCCCTGCGTACCACTCACCCCTTTGCCGCGGTCAACATGAGCCTCGGCGGCGGGCTCTTCGACTCGACCTGTGATGACCAACCCTACAAGCCGTTCATCGACAACCTGCGCGCAGCCGGCATCGCGACCGTCGTGGCCTCCGGAAACAACGGGGCCATCGACCAGCTCAGCGCCCCCGCGTGCGTCTCCACTGCCGTGAGCGTCGGCGCCACGACCAAGGACGATCAGGTCGCATACTTCTCGAACGTGGCCCCGTTCCTGTCCCTGTTCGCCCCCGGCGTCAGCATCACCTCGTCGTTCGCCGGCGGCGGGTTCGCGATCGCGAGCGGGACGTCGATGGCGGCCCCGCACGTCGCCGGCACCTGGGCGGTGCTCAAGCAGGCCAAGCCGACCGCGAGCGTCGACGAGATCCTCCAGGCCCTCAGCGGTACCGGGGTCATGATCGAGGACACCCTGGCCGAGACGGGCACCACGCGGCCGCGGATTCAAGTCGACCTCGCGCTGAGCGCCCTCCTCAACCCGGGCGTGCCGATCATCGCCGGCGTCTCTCCCAAGCGAGGGACGCTGGGCACAAGCCTCACCGTGACGGTCAACGGGATCAACTTCCAACCCGGGGCGACCGCCTCGTTCGGCGCCGACATCACGGTGACGTCGATGACGGTGGTCTCGTCCACCCAGCTCTCGGTCGCCCTCGCCATCGCCGCCACGGCGAATCCCGGTCCGCGCGACGTCACGGTGACGAACCCCGGCGGGCAGACCGCGACCCGTGTGGGCGGCTTCACGGTCCTGCCGCTCCCGCCGACGCTCGGCCTGGCGTTTCTGGGCAAGCTGCGGGACAAGGTGGGGCGCGGCAATACGGCCTTCAGCGTGGACGGCGCGCTCGACGGGAGCTTCCGGGTGACCGTCCAGGCGGGGAGCGGCGCCCGGACCGTGACGCGGCTCGAGCTGCGGACCAGCGGCGGGGTCTGGGATACCGATCCCGCGACAGCGCACTGGGCCCTCGGGGCCGCGGGGAGTCTCGACGGCGGGCTGCTCAACGCCGGGACCGGGACGGTGAGCTTCGGCGTCGCCGACGGCGGAACGTTCTTCGTATTCGCCGCCGATCCGACCTCGGTGTTCACTAGCGGGGCCAGCTTCACGCTGACCGCCAACTTCGCCGACGGCACCTCGGCCACCGCGACCTCGATCCTGCCGAACGTCCCCACGATCTCGAGTGTGTCGCCGAGCACCGGGCTGCAGGGAGCGAACCTCACCGTGACGGTGACGGGCACGAACTTCCAGGCGGGGGCGAGCGCCGCGTTCGGGGCCGGCATCACGGTCAGCTCGACGACGGTGGTCTCGTCCACCCAGCTCTCGGTGGCCCTCGTGATCGGGGCCACGGCGGCGATGGGCGTGCGTGACGTGACGGTGGCGAATCCCGACGGGCAGTCGGTCGTTCTCACAGGCGGCTTCGCGGTGACCCCGCCGCCGCCGACGCTCGGCCTGGCGTTTCTGGGCAAGCTGCGGGACAAGGTGGGGCAGGGCAATACGGCCTTCAGCGTGGACGGCGCGCTCGACGGGAGCTTCCGGGTGACCGTCCAGGCGGGGAGCGGCGCCCGGACCGTGACGCGGCTCGAGCTGCGCCGGGCCGGCGGCGGCGGCGTCTGGGACACCGACCCCACGACGGCGAACTGGGCGCTCGGGGCCGCGGGGAGCCTCGACGGGGCGCTGCTCAACTCGGGGACCGGAACGGTGAGCTTCGGCGTCGCCGACGGCGGGGCGTTCTTGGTGTTCGCGTCCGATCTGAACCCGACGGTGTTCGGTAGCGGGGCCAGCTTCACGCTGATTGCCAACTTCGCGGACGGGACCTCGGCCAGCGCGAGCGCCAGCGTGCTCATGCCGACGATCTCGAGTGTGTCGCCGAGCACCGGGGTCCAGGGAGCGAGCCTCACCGTGACGGTGACGGGCACGAACTTCCAGGCGGGGGCGAGCGCCGCCTTCGGCGCCGGCATCACGGTCAACTCGACGACGGTGGTCTCGTCCACCCAGCTCTCGGTGGCTCTCGTGATCGGGGCCACGGCGGCGATGGGCGCGCGAGACGTGACAGTGACGAATCCCGACGGGCAGCCGGTCGTTCTCACAGGCGGCTTCGCGGTGGCCCCGCCGCCGCCGACGCTCGGCCTGGCGTTTCTGGGCAAGCTGCGGGACAAGGTGGGGCGCGGCAATACGGCCTTCAGCGCGGACAGCGCGTTCGACGGGAGCTTCCGGGTGACCGTCCAGGCCGGGAGCGGCGCCCGGACCGTGACGCGGCTCGAGCTGCGAAGTAGTGGCGGCGTCTGGGACACCGACCCCGCCACGGCGCACTGGGCCCTTGGGGCCGCGGGGAGTCTCGACGGCGGGCTGCTCAACTCGGGGACCGGGACGGTGAGCTTCGGCGTGGCCGACGGCGGAACGTTCTTCGTATTCGCCGCCGATCCAAGCTCGGTGTTCACCAGCGGCGTCAGCTTCACGCTGATTGCCAACTTCGCCGATGGGACCTCGGCCAGCGCGAGCGCCAGCGTGCTCATGCCGACGATCTCGAGTGTGTCGCCGAGCACCGGGGTCCAGGGAGCGAACCTCACCGTGACGGTGACGGGCACGAGCTTCCAGGCGGGGGCGAGCGCCGCGTTCGGCGCCGGTATCACGGTGACGTCGACGACGGTGGTCTCGTCCACCCAGCTCTCGGTGGCCCTCGTGATCGGGGCCACGGCGGCGATGGGCGCGCGGGACGTGACGGTGACGAATCCCGACGGGCAGACGGTGGTGCTGGCGGGCGGCTTCGCGGTGACCCCGCCGCCGCCGACGCTCGGCCTGGCGTTTCTGGGCAAGCTGCGGGACAAGGTGGGGCAGGGCAATACGGCCTTCAGCGCGGACGGCGCGTTCGACGGGAGCTTCCGGGTGACCGTCCAGGCGGGGAGCGGCGCCCGGACCGTGACACGGCTCGAGCTGAGCCGGGCCGGCGGCGGTGGGGTCTGGGACACCGACCCCGCGACGGCGAACTGGGCGCTCGGGGCCTCAGCGGGTCTCGACGGGGCGCTGCTCAACTCGGGGACCGGGACGGTGAGCTTCGGCGTCGCCGACGGCGGAGCGTTCTTCGTATTCGCCGCCGATCCAAGCTCGGTGTTCACCAGCGGCGTCAGCTTCACGCTGATTGCCAACTTCGCCGATGGGACCTCGGCCAGCGCGAGCGCCAGCGTGCTCATGCCGACGATCTCGAGTGTGTCGCCGAGCACCGGGGTCCAGGGAGCGAACCTCACCGTCACGGTGACGGGCACGAACTTCCAGGCGGGGGCGAGCGCCGCCTTCGGGGCCGGCATCACGGTGACGTCGACGACGGTGGTCTCGTCCACCCAGCTCTCGGTGGCCCTGGCGATCGGAGCCACGGCGGCGATGGGCGCGCGGGACGTGACGGTGGCGAATCCCGACGGGCAGTCGGTCGTTCTCACAGGCGGCTTCGCGGTGGCCCCGCCGCCGCCGACGCTCGGCCTGGCATTTCTGGGCAAGCTGCGGGACAAGGTGGGGCAGGGCAATACGGCCTTCAGCGCGGACGGCGCGCTCGACGGCAGCTTCCGGGTGACCGTCCAGGCGGGGAGTGGCGCCCGGACCGTGACGCGGCTCGAGCTGAGCCGGGCCGGCGGCGGCGGGGTCTGGGACACCGACCCCGCCACGGCGCACTGGGCCCTCGGGGCCGCGGGGAGTCTCGACGGCGGGCTGCTCAACTCGGGGACCGGGACGGTGAGCTTCGGCGTCACCGACGGCGGAACGTTCTTCGTATTCGCCGCCGATCCGAGTTCGGTGTTCACCAGCGGGGCCAGCTTCACGCTGACCGCCAACTTCGCCGATGGCGCCTCGGCCAGCGCGAGCGCCAGCGTGCCGTTCATGCCGACGATCTCGAGTGTGTCGCCGAGCACCGGGGTCCAGGGAGCGAACCTCACCGTGACGGTGACGGGCACGAACTTCCAGGCCGGGGCGAGCGCCGCCTTCGGCGCCGGCATCACGGTCAACTCGACGACGGTGGTCTCGTCCACCCAGCTCTCGGTGGCCCTGGCGATTGGAGCCACGGCGGCGATGGGCGCGCGTGACGTGACGGTGGCGAATCCCGACGGGCAGTCGGTCGTTCTCACAGGCGGCTTCGCGGTGGCCCCGCCGCCGCCGACGCTCGGCCTGGCATTTCTGGGCAAGCTGCGGGACAAGGTGGGGCAGGGCAATACGGCCTTCAGCGCGGACGGCGCGTTCGACGGCAGCTTCCGGGTGACCGTCCAGGCGGGGAGTGGCGCCCGGACCGTGACGCGGCTCGAGCTGCGCCGGGCAAGCGGTGGTGCCTGGGACACCGACCCCGCGACGGCGAACTGGGCGCTCGGGGCTTCAGCGGGTCTCGACGGGGCGCTGCTCAACTCGGGGACCGGGACGGTGAGCTTCGGCGTCGTCGACGGCGCGGAATTCTTCGTGTTCGCGTCCGACTTCGGCCCGGCGGCCTTTACGACGGGCTCAGGCTTCTCATTGACGGTGACTCTCGCCGACGGCTCGGTGGCCACGGTCCAGACGACGATCCCTTAGCAACCCGGCTCCTCGCCGGCGGTCTCGCTCCTCCTCCTCACCCTGCGGCGGCCCTGCTTGTGCAGGTGCGAGAGCTACATTAGTATCCCCGAACACTAGACTGCATCGCACGGTCACGGCCACTCGAACTCAGGGAGGGTCACGCATGCGAAAACTTCTCAGTGCTGCCCTGGCAGTGGCGGCATGGGCCCTGGTCGGCGGCTCGATCGGCTCCAGCCCCGCGGCGGCCGAGACGATCAAGATCGCCCATTCCACCTGGGTGGGCTATGGGCCGCTCTACATCGCGCGCGACAAGGGGTTCTTCAAGAACCACGGCGTCGATGTGGACCTTACGGTGATGGAGGATCCGAAGCTGCGCTTCACGGCGCTGCGCGCCGGGCAGATCGACGTCATCGCGAGCACGGTCGACACGGCGCTGCTCTACCTCAAGAAGGCGGACGACTTCAAATACGTGGCGGCGATCGACGATTCGAACGGCGGCGACGGCATCGTCGCGACCAAGGACATCAAGTCGATCAAGGATCTCAAGGGCAAGAAGGTCGCCGTCAACGAGGGCTCGGTGTCGCAGTTCTATCTCAACGTGCTGCTGGCCAAGGCCGGTCTCAAGGAATCCGACCTGCAGACAGTCAACATGACGGCGGCGGACGCGGGGAGCGCGTTCGTGGCCAAGAAGGTCGACGCAGCGGTGACCTGGGAGCCCTGGCTCAGCCGCGGCAAGGCGAGCGAGCACGGCCATCTCCTGACCGACAGCTCGAAGACGCCCGGCCTGATCACCGATGTGTTCATCGTTCCGAAGGAGTTCGTCGCCAAGCACAAGAAGGGGCTCAAGGGCATCGTCGCGGCGTGGAACGAGGCCGTGGCCTATCAGCGCGCCCATCCCGACGAGGCCAATCAGATCATGGCCAAGGGCGTGGGCGGTTGGCTCAAGGACCCGAAGGTGTTCGCCGAGACGCTGCCCGGCATCAAGTTCTACGGCGCCGAGGACAACAAGAAGTTCTTCGGCACCAAAGCCAACCCGGGCCCGCTCTCCCAGACCGTCAAGGACGCCATCGACGTGTGGTCCGGCCACGGCAAGATCCAGGTGAAGACGACGCCCAGCGATCTTATCGACTACGAATTCGTCAACGAATGATCGCCTCCTTCCTCGAGGCGTATACCGCACCGAGAAGGGAGATCCCACGGCGGGTCTACCTCACGGTGAGTGCGCTCGTGGGACTCGGCGGGCTGCTCGCCTGGTGTGCGCTCAGCTATGGCGGGCTGGTGCGCTCGGATTTCCTGCCGACGCCCGTCGCCGTCCTCCAGGCGGGCATCGACATGGCCCGGGACGGCTCCCTCTTGGTGAACACGACGGCGAGCGTCACCGAGATCATGTCGGGCTTCATCATCGCCTCGTTGATCTCGGTGCCGCTCGGCATCCTGATGGGCAGCTTCAAGATCGTCGAGGCGGCGGTCGAGCCGGTCACCAATTTCGTTCGCTATCTCCCGGTCTCGGCCCTGATCCCATTGCTCATCCTCTGGGTCGGCATCGGCATCGAGGAAAAGATCGCCGTCATCTTCATCGGCACCTTCTTCCAACAGCTCATTCTGATCGCCGACGTGTCGCGCGGCGTTTCCCAGGATCTGCTCGACGTCTCCTACACGCTCGGCGCGGATCGGCGCACGGTGGTGACGCGCGTGCTGATCCCTGCCACCATGCCAGGCGTCATGGACACGCTCCGGGTGACCCTCGGCTGGGCCTGGACCTATCTCGTGGTCGCCGAGCTGGTCGCTGGCAACAAGGGGCTCGGCTACCTCATCCTCAACGCCTCGCGCGGGCTGTTCACCGACCAGATCTTCCTGGGCATCATGGTGATCGGCCTGCTCGGCCTGATTTCCGACCAGCTCTTCAAGTTGATCCGGGATTGGCTGCTGCCTTGGGCGAGCAACCCCTGAGGCGCGCGGTCCGCCGACCATGGGCAAGCTGCGCATTGACAACGTCGTCCTGCGCTTCACGCCGCGGATGGGACGCCCGGTCACGGCACTCGACCGCATCTCCCTCGAGGTCGACGAGAACGAGTTCTCGGTCATCGTAGGCCCGTCGGGCTGTGGCAAATCCAGCCTGCTACGGCTGGTCGCCGGCTTGATCCAGCCGACCGCGGGCGCCATCTATCTGGACGGCAAGCTGGTCACCAGGCCGGGCAAGGACCGCGGCATGGTGTTCCAGTCCTACACGCTGTTTCCCTGGCTCACCGTGCAGGACAACCTCGAGTTCGGCCTCAAGCTCGGGGGCATGGCCGCCGAAGAGCGCGCCGCGGTCGCGCGCCGCTTCATCGCGGAAGTCGGCCTCGAAGGCTTCGAGCGCGCCTACCCCAAGCAACTCTCGGGCGGCATGATGCAGCGCGTGGCACTCGCTCGGGCGCTCGCCAACGACCCCGACATCCTGCTCATGGACGAGCCGTTCGGCGCGCTCGACAGCCAGACCCGCTCGCTCATGCAGGAGCTTCTGCTCAAGATCTGGGAGCATTCCCACAAGACGGTGCTCTTCATCACCCACGACATCGACGAGGCAATCCTGCTCGGTGACCGGGTTCACGTCATGACGGCCCGGCCGGGCCGCATCAAGGCGGAGGTCGCGATCGACATCCCGCGGCCCCGCTCGGTCGGTGTGCTGACCGCGGACGAGTTCATTGTTATCAAGCGGCGCATCATGGCGCTGATCCACGAAGAGGCGGTCCGCGCGATGAGCTGAGCGGCGCCCGACCGGGTGCCAGGCGCTTCCGCGTCGGCGGACGAGGCCGGCTTGCCACGGGCGAAAGGCGCAGACAGTCGGTCCTGAAAAGGAGGCGGCGATCAGAGGGCAGAGCGTGAGCTGTGCCCGCATCTGAGGAGGAGGGGTGGGAGAAGTCCTTTCGACGGGATATTTTGCCGGAGCGCACGGGCCGCTCGCCGTCATCGTCCTACACGAGGCGTACGGACTTTTCAGCCCAAACTCGAATGTCCCAGACTTCTGCGACCGGTTAGCCGGAGCCGGGTTCTCAGCCCTCGCCCCGGATCTCTACCGCGGCGCTACGGCGACGTCAGTGGACCAGGCGCTCGAACTGATGAGAGCACTGGACCCGAAAAACGCGGTCCATCAAGTCTCGGCCAGCATGGCGCACCTGCGAGACCGGGGGACGCCACGCGTCGCGGTGCTCGGTTTCTCCATGGGGGGCGGGCTGAGCTTTCGGAGCGCCCGCGAGGTCGAGGGGCTCTCAGGGGTGATCATGTTCTACGCGACACCGCGGGGCGAGTTTCACCGGCTTGGCATCCCTGTCTTGGGCCACTTCTCGCTCCGTGATGTGTTCGTGTCGGTCGATGCCGTTCGCGACGCCGAACGACACCTGCTTCACGAGGGTAAGCGAGTAACGTTCCACTACTATGACGCCGACCACTCCTTCATGAACGAGAAGTTGCCGGCCTTCTCAGGCACGGCCGCCGTCTTGGCCTGGGATCGAACCCTGGCCTTCCTCCGGTCGCTCTCGTCGGGTTAACTCGACGGCGACCACCCGAGCCTACCCGCTGCCCGAGCGCCGAGCACGCGGAGAAACTCGGACACGCCGAGTGCACCACGCTCCTTGATCGGAAGGGCGGCGAACCCCGCAGCTGCGCGCCCCACGGCCGACAAGAAGAACAGCACGTGAAGGTTCGCCCACGTCTGCCCGAGCAGCTCGAACCGGTCCGGTAGGCTGACCGCGACGAGTCCCGCCAGCACCGACGCCGCCGCGAACCCCACCCCGCTCGCGGCCGCGAAGACGGCGACGTAAAAGGGACGCGCCTGAGCCGGCGAGAGGTCGACCGTCAGATCCATCGCCGCGAGCCCGTGGCCGCCCCAGAGGGCACCGGAGAGTGCGGCCTCCAGGGCGAGGGGCCACAGGAACGCCGGCGTGGGGAAGAGCCAGATTGCGGGCACCGCGGCGATGCCAAAGGAGCAAACGACGAGCACTGGCCGCGCGCCGAAGCGGTCCACCGCACGACCCCACAGCGGCGCTGAGACGATGCGGACCGCGGCCACGGCGACTCCGTGAAGGGCCGCGATGGCAAAGCCTGTCGCCAGGTTGCTGAGCATGTGATACGAGAAGAAGCTTGCCGAGAGACCGACCGCGCTGTTCCAGGCGAGGAGGTACCAGAGGAACGGTCGCGCTCTCGGGTCGCGGGCGGCGTCGGCGATCAGTCCCCAGCGGGGCCGCTCGCGCCCGGCATCCAGCCTGGGACCGTGCTGGCGGAGGAGAAGATAAACACTCACCATCCCTGCAAGGCAGGCCACCGCCGAGAGCCCGCCGAGGGCGTGCCCCTTCCACCCGCGCGGGGTTAACGCGTCGAGGATCATACCTGCTGCGAGCGAGGCGGTCGTGCCGACCAGCGTCATGCAAACGGTCCGTCGGCTGAAGAAGCGGCCGCGAATTCTCCCCGGCACAAGATCGCCCATCCACGCCGTCCAGGCGTTGTTGCCGAGAACGCCGAGGATCGCGGCGGCCGCCACGACGACCACGAAGAGCTGGAGCTTCGTCTCGGTCGTCAGCCGGACGAATGGCAGCACGACCATGGGTAGCCAGATGAGCCGCGCCGCGCCGATCGTTATGACCGCGACGACCTTGGGTCCGAAGCTCAGGGTCAGCCATGCGCCCGGGAGCTGCAGGACTTGAGAGGCGAGGGGAAGCGCCCCGACGAGCCCGATGACGAGCGGCGTCGCCCCCAGGGAGAGGGCCCACGCGGTGAGGACGGCGCCGCCAGCGCAGGCGGCGAAGAGTTCGGAGACGGCGCCCTCGGCGCACGAGGCGCGCAGCGAGGCTCGCACCGACCCGACGTGGCGCCCAGCGTCCCCGCGGCGCGCGGCCGGTCCCGGGACAGGGGCCGCCGCGAGGGCGGGGGCACTGCCGGGCAGCGACTCGCCCGGCTGCGGGACCGAGGGGGCCGAGGCTACACGGTCGATCGGATGGCGGGGCGTTTTGTTCTCCACATTCTCTTCGTGCCGGCTTCGCTACCGGGCCTTGACCCGGAGTCCTGCGCGCCTGTTCCAGGCGGTGCGAGCCAGACGGCAAAGGAGCAGCAACCGTGCCAGAGACCGGCGTCATGCAAGCTCGCTTGCTGGCGGACTTTCGGCGGTCAGTGCAATCGGGTCTGTGTCGGGAAGGGGTCGGTCGATGTCAGCGAGACATCCGCGGCCTCGAGAGTCGTCGTCGGAAGAGCAGATCAACGGCGAAGCGCGAGAAACCAGAATTCACACTGGCATCGCTGGAAGAATTTCCCGCGCTCGTCGCACGGCTGAGCGGACGTTGAGTTTCCTCTGCGGCTATCCTCACCCTCGCCGGCCGACGAGGCGCCGCTTCATCAGGAGACCCTCGAGCAGTGTTTCATCGCTAATGGGGCGGGTGGGTAGTCTTGTTGATCAGGACCGAGACGTCGTTGGAATAGCGGTTCGCCACGACCAGGTCCTGCGCCCCGTCGCCATTGAAGTCACCACTGGTCACGGAGACAGAGCCGAGGCCGGCACCGAAAATCCCGGGGACAATCAGCAGACTGCTGGGTTCGGATGCGGGGGAACCCCTGAAAATTGGGTCGGGCATACCTGGCATCGCCGGCGGATAACCACGGTCGACACGGCGCTCTGGCTGACTCTCGAGACAATCCTGCTCGGTGACCGGGGTTACGTCATGACGGCCCGCCCGGGTCGCATCAAGGCGGACGTCGCGATCGCGTCTTAATCTATCAGTTCGACGGGATCGCCGACGGCGAGGCGGCCGCCGTGGATCACGTCGCAGTCGAGGGCCATGCGCCCGCCGAACTCAGAGGCGATGCGGCGCAGGACGCCGACGTCCTGCACCAGCGTGTCGGGATCGAACGTCGTCATCACACAACGCGAGCGGAGCTGGGCCACCCCGATGACAGCTTCCCCGATGCGGAGCCGGCGACCGGGCCAGGTGCGCTCAGCCAGGTCTTCCACCCCGGCGATGACGATATTGGGTCGGAGCCGCCGGTGGTCCACCCCGAGTCGGGCGATGGCGCCGTCGGTGGCGACCAGGAGCGGCAGGACGTCGAACCGGTCGCGCCCGTCGTAACGCACGAGCTCGACGTCGGGCCCGGCCGCCGCCCGCACCGATGCGGCCACCTCGGCGCTGGTCCAGGGGCGGCCGCCCACCAGCGGCTCGCCGTCGGGGCCGAGGGTACCGCGCAGGCCGAGCAAGTGGGGCCGGGTCCGGGCCGTGATGACTCGGCCCCGACCGTCCCGCACGTGGACCACCCGGTCTCCGCCAATGCCGTTGTCGGAGAGCTCGGCCACGCCGAGCCGTTCGCCGCCGAGCGACTTCACCGGGTACCGCCAGAGCTCGGCCACGGTCATCGCGTACCTCCCCCGGTGATTTGGATGCAGGGTGATCGGTTCGGGTTGCCCGGCGCCCAGCGCTCGCTCTCGCGCCTCCGCTAGCCTGTTTGAGACCTCACGGTTAGCCCAGCGTCGAGTCGACGACGGCGAGCGGATGCGTGCCGGGCACGTACGTCACCTCGGTCACGCCGATCATGCGCCGCGCTTCGCTCTCCGGGATCTTCATCGGTCCGGGCGCGGGCGCACTGCCGGGCGCCGGTTGCGGAAATGCTGTCGACATCGCCGTGTGGAAGCTGACGTGTCCTTCCACCTTCTGGAGCACCTGGTGGATGTGACCGTTGAGCACGGTGACGGAGCCGAAGCGCCGGAGGTGGGCCAGAGCGCGCTCGGCGTCTTCGGTGACCCAGCCCCACTGGGGGTAGACCGACCAGAGCGGTACGTGCGCGAAGACGATCAGCGGCGTGCTGCCCGAGAGCGGGGCCAGGTCCCTCTCGAGCCACTCGATCTGGTCCTCGCCGAGCGCGCCCACACCCTCGCCCTTGTACTTGAGCACGTTGACGAGGCCGACGAAGTGCGTGCCCTTGTAGTCGAAGCTCTGCCAGCCGCGTCCGCCGACCGTCTCCTTGCCGTAGCGGCCGAGATACTCCTTGCCGCCGTCCAGGAAGACGTCGTGCTCGCCGGGGACGTAGAGGATGCGCTCGGTCCGCACACCCTTCAAGATCTCGGCAACAGTGTCGAAGGCGCCCGCTTTCTGGCCGTGGGTCTGGTCACCCGTGTGAAGCACGAACGCCGGCGCGGGCTCGAGGGCGTTGACACGGTCCACCACTTGCTGGAGCGTCGCCACCGGGTCGCCGTTCGCCTGTCCCTTGAAGCCGATGTGCGTGTCGCTGATCTGGACGAAGCTGAAGCTGCCGGCCGCCGCTTCCGCGGCCTCCGCCGAGGAGATCAGGCGCGAGGACACCACGCCGCCGGCGGCGGTCCAGAGGACACCCGCGCCCGCCCAGGCCATGCACTCGAGAAATCCGCGACGATCGATGCGGTCCATCTCCGCCTCCTTGTGTTGGGTCGACGAGCTATTTCACGATCAGGGTTGCCTTCATGTGCGGGTGCAGCGCGCAGAAGTACGCGTAGGTGCCGGGACGGGTGAACGTCTGCGCGAACGTTTCCTCGTTGCTGAGCCCGGTGGAGCCGAACGCGCCCGTCGCGGACGTGACCGTGTGCGGCTCTTCATCGTGATTGATCCACGTCACCGTCGTACCTACCGGGACCGTGAGCACCGCCGGCGCGAACTTGAACTCATTGATATCGACGGCGGCCGAGCTCGCTGCCGAGGCGTGCGCCGCCGTCAGGGCGGCCAGGGCCAACCCCGCGACGATCGCGGCCCGCCACGGCCACCGTGCGGTCGTGTTTCGCGGCTTCATCGTGAACCCCTTTCTGCCTTCGCTAACCATTACCGATGTCCGACCCGTTGCGGTACGGCGCCGTCCGGAAGTATTCCCGCAGTGCCTTCTCGTCGACTGAAGGCGCTCCCATCGGGTGCGTCAAGTCCTTCTGCTCCTGCGGGGTGATCAACCCTTTCTCCGCAAGCAGATCCGTCAACGCCGCGGCGGCGTCGACCGACCCTCGCGCCGCGGGAGCCGCCATCGCGTCCGGTGAGATCACCGTCTTGCTCCCGGCCTCGACGAGAGCGGGAAGGGACAGCGCCGCCGCTGTGGCAAAGATCGCCAAATGCCGTTTCATGGTCTCCTCTCCTCTGTGTGTTGTTTTTGCCTCATTAACCGTTGCCTCACCTCTAAGCGTTGCCTCTCGCCCCTGCCAACGCCGCGGGCGCGCGCCCGTTCCCTGGGAACGATTCGCCGACTCGCGCGTTGCGAGAGTGAGAGGCTGCTCCCGCCAGGTGGTAGGGTTGGGGCGTGGCGAAGGGAGCCGATCAGCGGTGAGTGCGGTGGCGAGCGAGGCGTTGGCCTACGTCGACGCCCTGCACAACCTGGCGCGGTACCTCACGGGTAATGAGACAGACGCCGAGGACCTCGTGCAGGAGACGTACGCGCGCGCGCTCCGGGCGGAGCATCAGTTCACGCCTGGTACGAATTTGAAGGCGTGGCTGTTTCGAATATTAAGGAACACGTTCTTGAGCCTGTACCGGCGCCGGCGCCACAACCCGACGGTGGGCGGCCTCGACACCGTCGACGCGGACGCGCAGGGCGCGGCGACCGAAGCGTGGCTGCTCGGCGACATCGAGCTGGACCGCCTGCGCAATGTGGTCGCCGAGGAGATCGAGACAGCGCTGATGACGCTGTCAGAGGACGCGCGCACGGTCATCCTGCTAGACCTGGAGGGCTTGACCGAAGTGGAGGTCGCCGACGTCGTCGGATGCGCGGTGGGAACCGTGAAATCGCGGCTCGCCCGCGCCCGGGCGGCGCTCAGGCAGCAGCTGAAGGACTATGCCCGGTGAGACGCCGATGAACTGCGAGGACGTGCGGATCCGGTTGCTCGACTACCAGCGGGGCCGCCTGACGCTCCCGGCGCAGGCTGAAGTGCGCACGCACCTCAACGGGTGCGCCGACTGCACCCGCGCCGACGCCGTCGAGCAGGAGCTGACGTCGGTGCTCGAGCACCGTCTGCCCCAACACCCCGCCTCGCTTGCACTCAGGCGGCGGCTCGCTGCAGAGTGGCCCGCGTCCGCCACCGAACGCTCGTGGTGGAGCCGATGGAAACCATCCCTCGTGCCGGCTGTGGCTGCCGCCGCGGTGGTGCTCGTGGCCGCGCCCGTCCTCTATTACGAGCGCGCGGCCTCCCGGGTGGCGAGCGAGCGGGCCGGCATGGTGGCTGAGGCCGTGAACGATCATCTGCGCGTGCTGAGCAGCCAGCACCCGCTCGACATCGAGAGCGGCGGTCTCCACCAGGTGAAACCATGGTTCGAGGGGCGGCTGGACTTCGCGCCGGTGGTGCCGTTCGAAGGTGACGCCGACTTCCCGCTCAAGGGCGGCGCCGTCGGCTACTTCCGGGACCGCAAGGCGGCGGTGTTCGTCTACGCGCGCCGCCTGCATCCGATCTCGCTCCTCGTCTTCCGCGCCGACGGCCTCGCGTGGCCGGCGCGCGACCTGACGCGGATCGGCCCCGTGGAGACGCACGCGACGGCGGAGCGCGGCTTCAACGTGATCATGTGGCGGCGCGGGGAACTGGGCTACGCCCTTGTGTCCGACGTCGACGCCCGTGAGCTGGGGCGGCTCGCCGCGAGGATGACCGCGAGTCCCTAGAGAGGTCGCCCAGATTGTGGCGGAACGGCGAGGGCGCCCGTATCATGGGCCCGCCATGCCGAGCGCGCGGGTGAATGGCGTCTCGCTCTACTACGAAGCGGCCGGGCGCGGCGCCCCACTCGTGCTCGTCCACGGCTTCGCCTGCGGCATCCGCAGCTGGGACCCCCAGGTTCGCGCGTTGTCGCTCCACCGCCGCGTGCTCACCTACGACGTGCGCGGCCACGGCCTGTCGGAAGCGCCACCCGAGGCCGAGGCGTACTCCCAGGCGACGTTGGTCGCCGATCTGCACGCGCTCCTCACACACTTGAAGATCGGGCGCGCGGTCGTCGGGGGACTCTCCATGGGCGGGAACATTGCCCTGAACTTCGCCCTCGCCCATCCGGCGATGGTCAGCGCGCTGATCGTCGCCGACACCGGCGCCGGTTCCGATGGGGCCGGCGACTGGGCCGCGGGGCTCCGCGTGTTTTGGGACGCCCTGAACGGTGGCGGCGTCGAGGCGTTCACCGATATGGCGGTGCAGCACCCGCTCTTTGCCCGTTACGTGGCCCAGGGGCCGGAGGCCGAGCGGTTCATCCGCGCGTGTCTCATGACCCACCATGCCCGGGGACTCGCCCACACCGTTCTCGAGGTCTTGGCCAAGCGGCCGAGCCTCTACAGCCTCGACGCGCGCCTGCGCGAGCTGCGCGTTCCGACGCTCTTGATCGTCGGCGAGTACGACACGCCCTGCCTGAAGGTCCACCGCTTCCTGGCCGACGTGATCCCGAAGGCGAAGCACGTCGTCCTCCGTGGCGCCGGTCACCTGACGAACTTGGAATCGCCGTCGGCGTTCAACGCCGCGGTGACGAGCTTCCTCAGACTCCGCCCCTCGCCCCGACCGCGTCACTAGTCCGGGCGTCGACGCGCGGGAGTCCCGGATGCACCAGCGTGGTGCAGGTGCACCAAAGTGGTGCAAGGCCCTCGGGCCGCGCTCCCGGTCCGCCGGACGACGGAAAAGGAGGAATCAAAGGGACTTCGCCACCGTGCGCTCGAGTGGCACCGCCATTGCGATTCCGTGGCCGTGATGGGCGACAGGGCGCCCGCGCCGTCGAGAATTCTCGTCATCGACGACGAGCCGGGAAACGTTCGGCTCCTGGAGCGGTTCCTCACGGACGCCGGGTACCACGACGTTCAGAGCACGACCGACCCTCGGCAGGCGCTGGCGCTCTACCAGACCTTCCAACCGGATCTCATCCTGCTCGATCTCATGATGCCGTACCTCGACGGGGTGGCCGTCATCCAGACGCTCGCCATTCCCGAGAACGTCTATCTCCCGGTGCTCGTGCTGACCGCGGACGTGACGCTCGAGGCCAGGCAGCGCGCCCTGGCCGCCGGCGCGAAAGACTTCTTGACCAAGCCGTTCGACCGGCTCGAAGTCCTCCTGCGGATCAAGAACCTGCTCGACACGCGGCGGCTCTACCTCGAGCTCGACCGCCACAACCGATCGCTCGAGCAGACGGTCGAGGAGCGCACCCAGCAATTTCTGCGGAGCGAGAAGCTCGCCACGATGGGATCCCTGCTCGCCGGCGTCGCGCATGAGCTCAACAATCCCCTGGCCGTCCTCATGGGGCAGACGCATCTCATGCGAGAGGTCGTGCAGGATGGGGCCCTTCGGGCGCGGGCCGACCAGATCAGCGCGGCGGCCGAGCGGTGCGCGCGCATCGTCCGCAACTTCCTCGCGCTGGCCCGCCAGCAGCCACCGGAGCGTCATCGGCTCGTCCTCAATGAAGTGGTTCGCGAGGCGGTCGAACTGCTCGCCTACGAGCTCCGAACCGACAATGTCGAGGTCGTCCTCGATCTGGCGGAGGGCCTGCCCATCCTCTGGGGCGACGCCCATCAACTCCACCAGGTCGTGGTCAATCTCGTGGCGAACGCGCATCAGGCGATGCGAGGTTCGACCGTCCGCCGGATCCGCCTCGCCACCCGCTTCGACCGTGAGCGGACTCGCGTGCGGCTCGAGATCGCCGATACGGGCCCCGGAATTCCGCCTGACATCCAGGCCAAGATCTTCGAGCCGTTCTTCACGACCAAGCCACCCGGCCACGGGACGGGCCTCGGGCTGTCGCTGTGCCAGGGGATCGTCGAGGAGCACGGCGGCACGATCACGGTCGTGAGCGGAGCCGGCGCGGGAGCGGTCTTCCACATCGAGTTCCCGCTCCCGGCCCCGGCGCCGCCCGGCCCACCCACGCCAGCGGCCGGCGCGCCCGTGTCGTCTGCCCTCCCCCCGATCGGCGCCAAGGCGATCCTCGTCGTCGACGATGAAGTGGAGATTGCCGGGGTACTCGCCGAAGCCCTGGAGCGTCTGGGACATCACGTCGAGGTCGCCAGTGGCGGCGGCAGGGCGTTAGAGCTCCTGACGCAGCGGGCCTATGACCTCGTCATCAGCGACACCAAGATGCCGGGCGTCGACGGCGTCGCTCTCTACGGAGAAATCGCGCGCCGATTTCCGGTGCTACGTGAGCGGGTCGTGTTCCTGACGGGCGATGTCCTCGATCCTGAGAAGCGGGCCTTCATCGAGCGCACGGGGGCGCCGTTTCTGACGAAGCCGTTCGACGTCCAGGAGGTCCGGCGGGTCGTCCACCAGGTCCTCGCGCGGGACGCGCCGAGCGCGCCCCGCCAGTGAGCACTCAGGCGTCTGGCGGGGCGTCGGCAGGGGGCGCTCCCGAGATGGCGAGCGCGACGAGGTGCTCGAGACGCGGGAGGTCGAAGGGCTTGGGGACGTACGCGAAGATGCCGGCGCTCAGGGCCTCGCCCGCGGCCTCCGCGTCCTCGTTGGCCGTGACCATGAGCACCGGGGCCCGAATCTTGTGGTCACGCATTTTCTTCAGTACCTCGAGACCATCCATCCGCGGCATGCGCATGTCGAGCAGGACAAGGTCGAATTGGGTACGACGGAGGAGGGGCATCGCCTTCATCCCATCGGTCGCCGTCTCGATCTCATAGTTGTACCCGTGCTCCAGTCCCACGAAGAACTCCTGCAGCACGTGCATGACCTCAGGGTCGTCCTCGACGATCAGGACTCGCTTGGGCACGCTGGCAGTATACCTACGCAGTTGTCGGGCTGAGAACTCTGGCGACGCGAATGACGTGACGTCACTCGTCGGCTTGTAGTCGTCCTGGCACGCGTCTGCCCGGCTGCCGCTGACGCCGCCCCAGAACCATCGAGAATACCGGCACGTTTCCGTGGCACCCCCCTTGCACGATTCGTACACGACAGCTCTACGAGGCGGAGGCGTGCCATGACCTGTCCGCGCTGCCAAGAAGCCGAGACGCCAGGCGAGCGGTGTCCCCGGTGTGGCGTCGTCGTCGCGACCTACCTGGTCGCGCTCGAGAAGATGCGGCGGACACCCGCGCCTCGCCCGTCCGCGCCTCCCACGGCGCCGGCCGCCGTGTCGAGCGCCGTCTACGCCTTCTCCTTTCACGGCCGCGCCGGCACGCTGTTCGGGATCCAGATCGTGAACATGCTCTGGGCGCTCCTGACGCTGGGCGGCTACTACTTCTGGGGCAAGACGAGGGTGCGGCGCTACGTCTTCGGCCAGATCGCGCTCGAGGGCGACCGGTTCGCGTACCACGGCACGGGCGGCGAGCTGGCCCACGGGTTTTCGAAGGCGATGGCCTTCTTCATCCTGCCGATGATCGCGCTCAACCTGCTGCCACGGCTGCTCGGCGCCGGCGAGGTCCTCGAACGCTCCGCGCAGCTCCTGGGCTACGTCGTCGTGTCGGTGTTCATGCCGATCGCCGCGGTCGGCGCGCACCGCTATCGGTTGAGCCGCACGTCGTGGCGGGGAATCCGCTTCTCGTTCCGTGGGCACACGTGGGATTTCGTCAAGCTCTTCTTCCGCGGCTCGATGCTCACGACGCTCACCCTGGGCCTCTACTATCCGGTGTTCGACACGCGACGACGCGCGTTCATGGTGGCGCACGCGCACTTCGGCAATCGCCGGTTTGGCTTCGAGGGGAACGGCCGGCAGCTCATGCTTCCGTTCGTCGTGGCGGTCCTCCTCACGGTGCCGACGCTCGGGCTCTGCTGGTTCTGGTACCTGGCGCAGAAGCGCCGGTACTTCTGGGAGCATACGACGTTCGATCGTGCGCGCTTCCGCTCCACCGTCACGGGGCGCCTGCTCCTCAACCTGATGGGCGGGAACGTGCTCCTGCTCCTGGCGACGCTCGGCCTCGGCTGGCCATGGGTGCTCGTCCGAAACGCGCGGTTCGCCTGCGACACCGTGCGACTCGCCGGGGCGCTCGACCTTGCGGGCGTCGTCCAAGCCTCCCAGAGCGAGGACGCCACCGGCGACGCGCTCTCGACGTTCCTGGGGATGGACGTCGGCATCGCGTAGCGATGTCGACCGTTTTCGCCGGGCACTACCTCGACGGGCAGACCGCCGTGCGGCGGCGCGCCTTGGTCCGCGTGACCGCGACCGGGCTCGAGATCCAGGTGGAGGGCGGCGCGACGCTCTGGTGGCCGCTCGGCGCGATCCGTCAAACCCAAGGGGTCTACGCCGGGGAGCAGATCCGTCTCGAGCGCGGCGGGGCGACGTCGGAGGTCCTCGTCGTGGATGACCCGACGCTGCTGGCCGCCGTCCGCTCCATCGGGGTGGCGGGCCGGCGGTTCCATGGCCCGCAGCGCCGGAGTCTCCGTGTGCTCGTCACGGCCCTCGCGGCGCTCGCCGCGATCGCCGTCGGCGGCGCCCTCCACCTCTGGGGCATTCCGGCCGCGTCGGGCATCGTGGCGTCGGTCGTTCCGGTCGCGTGGGAGGACCGGATCGGCCGCGCCGTGGCCGCGCAGCTCGCGGCGCACGAGCGGCGATGCCTGGACACCGCCCTCCAGACCACGGTCGACGCCATCGTCGCCCGGCTCGTCGCGAGAGCGCCGGACACGTACCGTATCCGCGTCACGATCCTGGATCACCCGGCCGTCAACGCGTTCGCCGCGCCCGGCGGCCACATCGTGGTCTTGCGCGGGCTGCTCGAGCGCACCCGCACGCCCGCGGAGTTGGCGGGCGTCCTCGCCCACGAGATTCAGCACGTCTATCATCGGCACCCCACCCGGCTCATCGTCCAGCACAGCTCGGCGGGGCTCCTGGTGGGCGCTGTGGCGGGCGACGTGAGCGCGCTGATGGCGTATAGCCTGGAGGCCGCCCGGATCCTGGGCACGCTGCGGTACTCACGCCAGTACGAGGCGGAGGCGGATGCCGCCGGGCTCTCCATGCTGGCGGCCGCGCGGATCGATCCTCGGGGGCTCAGCTCGTTTCTCGCCCAGCTCGTCTCGGCGGAGACGGGGGCGCCGACGGCGCTGGGCTACTTCGCCTCTCATCCCGCGACCGCGGAGCGGGTCGCCACGCTCGGGCGTCTGGCTTCCGAGGTCCGCGACACGCCGATCCCGATCGCGACGGGTCGCGACTGGAAGGACGTGGTCCGGCTGTGCGGTGCGTGACGGCCCGGGCGCGTCAGCGCGTTCCGACCGCGTTCCGTCCCTGCCGCTTCGCCTGATACAGGGCGTGGTCGGCGCTCTTGATCAGCTCTGCGACGTTCTCCGTGTCGTCGGGGAAGCAGGCGACGCCGAAACTCGCTGTCACGGGTCCATTCGTGAATGGGTACCGTGCGATGATCGCGCGCAAGCGCTCCGCATCGCGGATCGCCGCCGCCTTCGGCGTGCGGGGGAGCAGGGCGACGAACTCGTCGCCCCCGTACCGCGCGATGACGGTGGAGCGTCCAGACTGCCCCACGAGGAGCTGGACGACCTGCCGGAGGACTTCGTCGCCAGCGTCATGGCCCCAGCGATCGTTCACGCTCTTGAACTGGTCCAGATCGAGCAGGATGAGTGAGAGCGGCTGGCTGCCGCTGGCGGAGCGCTCCACCTCCTCGTAGAGTCGCCGCATCAGGTAGCGCCGGTTGTAGCCGTCCGTCAGCGGGTCCTTGAACGAGAGCTCCTCGAGCCGAGCCCCGCGGATGGCGACGGTCGCGTACGCGGCGAACATGCGGGCGAGGTCCTCGAGGCGGGGGGGAAACGGGACGATCTCTCCCGTCGCGCCGACGGCGTTGATCAGCTGGAGCACGCCGAGGATTCGGCGTGAGGTGTCCTGCAGGGGGACCGCAAGCACCGACCGTGTCCGATAGCGCGTGGCGACGTCCACCCGCCAGTTGAAGGTGTACGGCTGGCCGGGCGGGATCGAATAGGCGTCTGGCACGTTGACGACGGCGCCCGTCAGCGCGACGTGACTCGCCAGGCTCGGACCATCCAGCGGCAGCCGCTCGGCATCCAAGCGATGCTGCATCTCGTCCTCGCCGAGCCGGCGAGCCATCACATCGTTCTGGACGACCGCGAACCGGAGGTGGGCGCCCTCTCGAAGAAAGAGCGTGGCCGCCTCGGCCCCGGTGAAGCGTCGGGCCTGCGTCACGACGCGCCCGAGGAGCGCGTACAGCTCGCTCTCGCTGCTGAGCGCGATGCCCAGCTGGATGAGCTCGTCGATGAGCGGCGCTCCACGGTCTGACGCGGCTCCGCCGCCGACGTCGAAGGCTGCGGAATCGTCCGGACGCACGCGTGGGGTCGCCATTTTTGCGGTTGACGGAAGCACACGAGGTGCCAGAGGTTCACCGGAGGGAACCCCCGGAAATTCTGGCTCAAATCGGGTACGCTCGAGGCTGGTGCGCGGCGCCGCCTGGTGCGGTTTCGATCAGGGACGGCGAGTTTCCTCCCACCGCACCAGGGAAGAGAGGGTGAGCATGAAGGCGCGTCTGGCATGGCTGATCGCAGGGCTCATGGTCTTCCACGGCGTCTCGCTGGCTCTGGCCGGCAACCTTGCGAATAAGGTCAAGGTCGAGCTCGAGAACGTCGACCCCCACCCCGGGATGGAGCCAGGAATGTACGTTTGTGCCGCCGGCCACCTGCACATCAGGGGCACGGTGCGGAACCTCGCCGACGTCCCACTGGGACCGATCAAGGTGGCCGGCAAAGCGCTCGACTCCGCAGGCAAGATCCTCGGTACGGCCACGGCGTCGACCGAGCAGCGAACACTCGCTCCCGGCGCGAAAACTGGATTCGACCTGGAATTCGTGACCGTCACCGGGCCGCGGGTCCAGCTGGTGAAGAAGCACGAGATCAAAGTGGTCGACGCGCCAGTCGCGCGTTGAGGCCCTGAGGAGTTCTCATGGGACACACGCTCGAACAGTTCGCGGCCGCCTGTCACCGCATCCTCGCGGCGGAGCCCGGGCCCGAGGGTCGCCAGAAGGTGTGTGCGCTGGTCCAGGACGTCCTGAAGGACGAGGCGTTCATCGCCACGCACCTCGGCGACGGCGTGTCCGAGCGCAAGATCATCTACGAGGACCCGCAGCTAGGCTTCTGCGTTCTCGCCCATGTGTACAGGAGCGCCAGGGAGAGCCCGCCGCACGACCACGGGCCGTCGTGGGCAATCTATGGCCAGGCGCGGGGAGAGACCGTGATGACCGATTGGGCGATCGTCGAGCCCGCGACTCAGAACCAGTCGGGCAAGGTGCGCCACCTCAGGAGCTATACCCTGAAGCCTGGGATGGCGCACGTCTACAACGAAGGCGATGTCCACTCTCCGCGCCGCGACGGCCCGACCAGGCTGATCCGCATCGAGGGCACCAACATGGACAGGGTGCGGCGTCTCTCCTATGAGCGCATGTGACCAGGCCGCCTTTCAGGGCGCGAGGCCCGAGGGCGGCTCGGCTACGCCCTGCGAAAGGCTCCACGCCTCTTTGAGGCGCATCTTGAGCTCATAAATCAGCTTGACACTATGGTCGTCGCAGATTCCAAGCGACTCGAACGGGGCGTCGCACGGGTCGTCCTCGCGGATCACGCCTGCCCGTCCTTCCCTCTGACACCACGCGCAGACCACCTTCATGAACCCCTTCCTCCCGTGTCTGACCGATTTCCGGAATGCAGGGTTAAGGTTGCCTCTGTCCGGGCTTCCGACAATTAGGCAAATCCCGGAAAACGCGGGCGGAGAACCCCAGCGGCCGGGTCCGGTTAGGGGCGCCCGTTTCCCGGGCCGTGAACGATCCGGCCAGCCATGATCGTCACCTCCGCGGTGATGTCCTTGATCCGGTCCTCGGGGCACGTGAGGGGGTTGTCGGAGAGCACGGCGAGATCGGCAAGCTTACCCGGCTCGAGCGAGCCCTTTTCGCCCTCCTCGAACGTGAGATAGGCTCCCTCGAGCGTCGCCGCCCGCAGGGCTTCCGCACGTGCGAGCCGCTGCCCGGGCGCGATGATGCGGCGCGACGACCGGTCGAGCCTGGCAACGGCGTGCCAGATCGGGTGAAAGAGTGAGGTCGGCACGTTGTCGGTCGCGAGCGCGACGTGGACGCCGGCGTCCCGGAGGCTCCGGAGCGGGACGATCGAGTCCTCGGCGCCCACGCGCGAGCGAAGAATCTCGCCCTCCTTGAAGAGGTAGCGGTTCGTATGGGTCGTCACGACCACGCCGAGGTCGCGGATGCGGGCGATCTCGTCGGCGGTGAGGGTGCTGATGTGCTCGACGACCCAGCGTCGGTCTCGGATCGGCACGACGCGGTTCACGTCCTCGTACAGGTCGAGCAGGTCCGTCCCCATGCTCGCGACGCGGATCTCGCGCCGCGCGGCCTCCCGCAGCACCTCTCGGAGCGCGGCGCGCGGCAGGGCCGCATCGTAGGCGAAGCCGGCCCAGCCCGTGTAGGGCATCGCGCGCGCTCGCACGGCGTTGTCGAGCGTCGGATTCGCCTCGCCGACGAGGCCTGCGACGCGGAGAAAGGCGTCGCCGGCGCCACGGCCGGCGATGCGTGTCTGCCAGGCGTCGAGCCGCGCCCGAATCGACGCGGGATCGCCCGCGCCCCACGACGGGCTCAGGAAGAGATGGGCCCGCACCGTCAGGTCTCGGCGGCTGGCCAGCGTCTCGTACGCGCGGAGCACCTCCTCGGCGACGCCGTGGCCCTCCACGACGCTGGTCGTGCCCGTGGCGGCGTAGATTCGCATCGAGTCGCTGAGCGCCCGGACGCGCTCGGCGTGGCTGAAGCGCGGCGCCGCAGCCATCAGGGAGAGCTCGACGAGCGGCATGTACGTCTGCTCGACGAAGATGCCCGTCGGCTCCCCGCGCGAGTCCTTCTCGATCGTCACGCCCTCCCACGGGGGCACGGTCTCACGGGTGACCCCCGCCCGCCGCAGCGCCTCGCTGTTGGCGATCGAGACGAGCGGGAGCGTATGGCGCCAGTAGCCCCAGATCGCGCGGATGTAGACCGGGTTCCGCGGCGCGACGCGGTCCAGCTCCCAGCGCGTCGGGAAGCGCCCCTCCTTGAGGTTCGTCGGGACGTCGAAGTAGTAGGGCGGGTCGCCGAGCGGCATCGTCACGATCCACTCGCCCGGCGCCGTGGCTCGCACCAGAGCCTCCACGCGTTGGAGCACGTCGTCGATCGAGGCGGCGCCGGCGAGTGAGGGGCAGACCGCCTTGAGGCCTTCGCGGTCCATGTGAGCGTGGGCGTCGACGAGGCCCGGGACGACCGCGCGGCCGCCAAGGTCGATCAAGCAGGTGTAGCCGTGGGCGAGCGCGCGGACCTCGGTGTTGCCGCCCACCGCGACGATGCGGTCGTCGGCCACGGCCACCGCCTCCGCGACGCGGCCTGCGGGATCGACCGTGATGACCGTCCCGCTGTGAAGGATCAGATCAGCGGCCAACCCGATGGGCGATGCAGTGGGCGAGCGCGACCGGCGCGCCGGCCTCGGTCGTGACCTGGATCTCGTAGAATCCCGCCCGCCGTCCCTGTTTCTTCTCCCGCCCTTCGGCGATCAGCGTCGCGTCCGGCGTCACCGCGTCGAGGAACGCGATCGTGACGTTGAGCGCCACGGCCGCCTCGCCGTGGGAGTTGCACGCCGCGCCGAAGGCGACGTCGGCGAGGGCGAAGATGACGCTGCCGTGCGGGTGGCCCTGGAAGTTCACCATGTGAGGCTGGAGCCGGAGGCTCACGCGACAGTAGCCCTGGCGCAGGTCGAGGTAGTGGATGCCGAGCGCCGCGGCCCAGGGGTCCTTCTGGATCCGCTCCCGGAGCTCGGCGCGGATCTCGGGGTAGTCGGACGCGCTCACAGGCTCCCATGTTACAACTTGAGCGCTCACCAGAACCGCCGCGCCGCGATCGCTTCAGTAGTCTCGTGGGTCGAGCAGGTCGCGCAGCCCGTCGCCGGCCAGGTTGAAGGATAGCGCCAGCATGAAGATCGCCAGTCCCGGCCAGTACGCCATCCACGGCGCCGACTCCAGGAACTGCTGGGCGGCGTTGAGCATCGTGCCCCACGACGGCGCTGGCGGCTGCACGCCGAGACCGAGGAACGAGAGCACGGCCTCGGCGATGATCGCCGTCGGGACGGCGACGGTGGCCTGTACCAGGATAGCGCTGACGATGTTGGGCAGGACGTGGCGGGCCATCAGCCTGACATCCCCGGCGCCCAGCGCCCGGGCGCCGTGCACGTAGTCCTCCTCGCTCGTCGACAGCACGAGCCCGCGGGTGAGGCGGATGTAGGTCGGCGTGGCGCCGAGCCCGATGGCGAGCGTGGCGTTGGTGAGCGACGGGCCGAGGATCGTGACCAGGCCGATGGCGAGGATCAGGAAGGGGAACGCCAGCCAGGCGTCCGTGAGCCGCATGATCGCCTGGTCGAGCGCGCCCCGGTAGAAGCCCGCCACGAGCCCGACCGGGACGCCGATCGCGATTGCCAGGAGGATCGAGAACACGCCGGCCTGCATCGAGATGCGGGCGCCCCACACGACGCGCGAGAGGCCGTCGCGGCCCAGGTCGTCGGTGCCGAACGGGTGCGCCCACGTCGGCGCCTTGCGGATCTGGCTCCAGTCGGTCCGCACCGGGTCGGTGGTGGCGATCCAGGGCGCGCCGAGCGCCATGGCGCCGAAGAGGAGCACCACGACGGCGCCGGCCAGCGCGGCCGGCCGCCGGCGACCCACGCGCCAGGTGCGTACGAGGAAGCCGGAGCGCGCCCCCGGAGCCTCGGCCGTGAGCGCGAGCGGATAGATCGGGCTGGCCGCGTCAGGCCCCATCGACACCACCACCGATGCGGATGCGCGGGTTCAGCACGGTGTACGAGATGTCGACCAGCAGGTTGATCAGGACGTACGACGACGCCGTGATGAGCACCACGCCCTGCACGACCGGGTAGTCGCGCGTGAAGACCGCCTCGACGATGAGGCGGCCGAAGCCGGGCAACACGAAGATCGACTCGGTCACGACGGCGCCCCCCATCAGGGCGCCCATCTGGAGGCCGAGGATGGTGACGACCGGGATGAGAGCATTCCGGAGCGCGTGCCGCACGACCACGGCGAAGCCCGCCAGGCCCTTGCTGCGGGCGGTCCGAATGTAGTCCGCGGAGAGGACCTCGATCATCGCGTTGCGCGTCTGGCGCATGAGCACGGCTGCGAGCGCGGTGCCCAGGACGAGCGCCGGCATGAGCATGCGCTTGACATTGGCGACGGGGTCTTCGAAGAGGGGCACAAAGCCCGACGCCGGCAGCCAGCCGAGTCGCACCGAGACGAGCAGGATCAGCATGATCCCGAGCCAGAAGTTCGGGATTGACACGCCACACAGCGAGGCCGCGCTGGCCAGGACGTCCCAGGCCGTGTTCCGCCGGACGGCGGCGATCACGCCCGCCGGGATCGCCAGCGCCAACGCGATCAGGAGGGCGAGGCACGCGAGCTCGACCGTGATCGGCAGCTTGATCGCGACCGTCCACGCCACCGACTGCCGCGTCCGGATCGACTCGCCGAGGTCGCCGCGAAGGGCGAGGCCGATCCACCGGACGTACTGGACGGGGATCGGATCATGCAGGCCGTACTTCTCGCGAACCTCCTCGAGCCCGGCGGCGTCGGCGTCGGTTCCGGCCATGACGCGCGCCGGGTCGCCCGGGATCATCCGCACGCCCGTGAAGACGATGAGGCTGATGAGGACGAGCGTGACCGCGGAAATGAAGGCCCGGCGGACGAGGAATTCGGTCACGCGCCTACTGCCAGCTCGTCCCCTTGATGCGGATCAGACCGTCCGGGACGGCCTTGTAGCCCTTCAAGTTCTTCGGGAACGCGGCGATGTAATTCTGGAAGTAGAGGTAGATGATGTTGCGGCGGGCGAGGATGTGATCCATCGCCTCGCGGTAGAGGGCCGTGCGCTGGGCGACATCGCTCACCTCGCGCGCCTTGTTCAGGAGTCCATCCACCTTCTCGTCGCAGGCGAGGGTCTCGTTGAGGCTTCCGCCACAGGTGTGGAACTGGTGGATGTTGTGGTCGGGGTCGACGCGCCCGCTCCAGCCGATGAGGAACGCCTGGTGCTTGCCGTCCTCGTTGTCCTTCAGCGAGGAGGCGAACTCCTTGGGCGTCAGCGCGATGTTGAACCCGGCTTCGCGTGCCATGCCCTGGATGACCTCGCCGACGCGCCGCTGTTGGGGATTGTTGACGATCACCATCTCGAAGGCGTAACCAGCCGCAAGCCCGGCCTCGGCGAGTAGCTTCTTTGCGCGCGCCACGTCACGCGCGGGGCATGTGCGGGTCTTGTCGAAGAACGGGCTGTTCGGCGCGATGGCGGTACACCCGGGCGTGTACAGGCCGTCCCATGCCACCTGGTTGAGCGCCTCGCGGTCGATCGAGAGATCGAGCGCCTCGCGAACGCGAGGGTCGTCGGCGAGCGGGGTCCCGAGGTCCCCAGGCGCCTGCGTCTTGCCGCTCTTGTTGCGGAGGTTGACGGTGATGCCGTTGTACCCGAGGCCCGTCACGTTCGAGACCTCGAACCGGCCTTCCTTCTTGAGGCTCGCCGCGTCCGTCGGCGCGACCTGGTGCATGACGTCGATGTCGCCCGAGCGCAGGTTGGCCAGGCGGACGTTGTCGTCGGCGATGATCCGGAACACGATGCGGTCGAATCGCGCGGCGGTCGGGTCGAAGTAGTGGGGCGAGCGCTCGACGACGATCCGATCCTGAGGCAGGCGCTCGACGAATTGCCACGGACCGACACACACGGGGGCGGTACCGAACTTGTCGCCGAGCTTCTGGGCCGCCGCCGGCGACACCGGCATCCCCGCCCGGTCGGTCAGGATCGCCGCGAGCGGCGACAGCGGCGTCTTGAGGCGCAGGCGGACCGTCTGCGGGTCGACGACCTCGACCACGGTGACCCCGTCCAGCTCGCTTCGCCGGTTCGAGCCCTTGAGCGTGCGGTGCCGGTCGAGCGAGAAGCGGACGGCCTCGGCATCCATCGGACTGCCGTCGTTGAACTTGACGCCGCGCCGCAGCTTGATCGTCACCGTCCGGCCCGCGTCGCTCACCGCGGGCATGTCAGTGGCCAGCTGCGGGTAGATCCGGAGGTTCTCATCGATCTCGTAGAGCTTCTCGCAGATGTGCGCGAAGACGATGCGCCCGACGTACGAGCGCGCCAGCGTCGGGTCGAGGACGTCGGGATCCTGATTCAGCGCCACGACCAGTGTCCGCTTCTGGGCGTGGGCGGCCCCGGGCCACAGCGCCAGCAGCAGCGCGCCCAGCACGAGGCACAGCGTCGTTCGGAAGTCACTCATTGTGTCCTCCCGCGTGCGAGACCCGGTCGTCGCTCGATGCGCCAGAGGATCGGTCGAAAAAGCCGCCGCGTCAAATGCCTCTGAGCTCCCCGGCGGCCGCGCCCACCGCCACCTCTTCGAGGGACGTCGGCGCGCCGCTGCGGGGCGTAATCTGTAGCCGCCGCGTATGGAAGGGGCCCAGCGTGGACCGATGGCTGATGCTCACGATGGTGGTACCCGGGAGACGGGCCCGGACCAGCCGGTACAGCTGTGCTTCGGTGGGCTCGTCGAGCGCGGAGGTGGCCTCGTCGAGAAAGAGCCATTCCGGCCGTTGCACGAGAGCGCGGACGAACGCGATGCGTTGCTGCTCCCCCGGCGAGAGGGTCTGGGCCCAGTGCCCGGTCTCGTCAAGGCGGGCGACGAGGTGCGGAAGCCCGCACGCCGCCAGCGCCTCCCGCAGCGCCCCGTCGTCCACCCCCGCCGCCGGCACGGGGTAGCTCACGACCTCTCGCAGCGTGCCGATGGGCAGGTACGGGATCTGCGGCAGGAACAGCACGCGTCCGTGCTCCGGGCGGCGGATCTCGCCGCGCCCGAACGGCCAGATGCCAGCGATCGCGCGGAACAGCGTGCTCTTGCCGGCGCCTGACGGACCGGTCACCAGGACGGCATCGCCGCGCGCGACCGACAGGCTTACGCCGTCGAGGAGCGGCCGGCCGTTCGGCAGCGCCAGGTCGACGTGCTCGAGAGAGAGCCGCGCGTCGGCGCTCGGCGCGAGGCGGATCCCGCCGACCTCATGCCGGACGCGCTCGATCGCGTCGCGGAAGCCGATGAGCCGATTAACGACCGCGCGCCACTCGGCGATGTCGGCGTACGCATTGACGATGAAGCTCAACGACTGCTGGACCTGGCCGAAGGCCTGCGCCGTCTGCATGAGCCCGCCCAGCGGGATCTCGCCCCGAAAGAAGCGTGGGGCGGCGACCACGAACGGGAAGATGACCGCGGCCTGATTGTAGCCGGCCGTGAACCACGTCAGCCGCTTCTGCTGGCGCATGATGCCCCACCAGTTGCCGACGACGCGCGCGAAGCGCGCGCGGAAGGTCCGCCCCTCGTCGGCCTCGCCCGCGTAGAGCGCCACGCCCTCGACGTTCTCGCGGAAGCGCACGAGGTTGAAGCGGAAGTCGGCCTCGAAGCGCTGCTGGTCGAAGTTGAGCCGGATCAAGGGCCGGCCTATCGTGTGGGTCAGCCAGGTCCCGGCGATCGCGTAGACGAGCGCGGCCCAGACCATGTAGCCGGGGAGCGTGACTCCCGTGGGGCCGACGGGCAGCGTGACAGCGCCGGAGAGCCCCCAGAGGATCGCGATGAACGATCCGAGGGTCACGACCGCGCTCAGCAGACCAAGGGAGAGGGCCAGGGTGCTGGCGACGAACAGGCGCAGGTCCTCGGCGATCCGCTGATCGGGGTTGTCGGTGCTCCCACCCGCGAGCTGCATCCGGTAGTAGGCGCGATCGGCGAGCCAGGCGTCCAGATAGTGGTCGGTCAGCCAGCGCCGCCAGCGGATCTGGAGCATCTGGTTGAGGTACAGCTGGTAGACGGCGACGATGATGAACATCGCGGCCAGCCCGGTGAACACGCCGAGCTGGTGGGTGAACGCCGCGTAGTCCTTGTCCTGGAGCGTGTTGTAGAAGGCGTTGTTCCACCGGTTGAACACCACGTTGAGGTACACGAGTCCGAGGTTCATCGCGACGAGCACGGCCAGGAGGCCACGCGCCGGCCAGCGGTCCTCGGAGGACCAGTAGGGGATGGCGAGGGTCCAGACGTCGCGCAGGAATTGTCGAAGGGCGGTCATGGCGGCTCCCTGGCTCTTGAGTTTGTGCCGGCTCCAGATCCGTTATACTCATGACGCTCGACGGTTCGGAGAGGTGGCCGAGCTGGCCGAAGGCAGCCGCCTGCTAAGCGGTTACAGGGGCAAAACCTCTGTCCCGGGTTCGAATCCCGGCCTCTCCGCCACGCGCCCTTAGCTCAGGTGGACAGAGCGTCGGACTACGAATCCGAAGGCCAGAGGTTCGAATCCTCTAGGGCGCACCACTAAAATCGCGCACTTCCGCCCTCCCTTCCGACCCCCGAGGGTATCTCTGGCTATGTTTCTGCCGGGGGATTTTCTCCTACACGATTGAAGGATTCGCCCGATGTGATCGGCGCTGGCGATCGCTATGATTTCATCCACTTATCCTCTCGGTTTTGGAGGCGCATACGAACCAAAAAACTCGACTACGCCGTCGGAGATTTTCCTACGCCGCAGCTCTGTTAGTCGTCCTGAGCTGTGTCTGGATTTCACCGCTTCGAGCCTTCGCACAATTCCCGTTACCGATACCGCCTCTGCCGGGCAGCCTGGTGGTGTCCATTACTTCGCCGAGCTCCGGATCCCCTGTCTCCGGCACGACGACCGTGACCGCCAGCGTCAGTATCATCGGGTTTCTCACCGTCAGAGGCGTCCAGTTCAAGCTCGATGGCGCCAACCTTGGCGAAGAAGACGGGAGCGCCCCCTATTCGATCCCCTGGGATACGACTACGGCGAGCGAGGGGTCGCATACCCTGACCGCCGTCGCGCGAGATGCCGTTGGCCTTCAGTTCACCTCTGCCCCGGTGAGGGTCACCGTCTCTAACGGTCCGCCCCCCGACACCAGCCCGCCGTCGGTCACCATCGCGTCTCCATCGTCAGGGGCGACCGTCAGCCGCACCATCGACGTCGTCGCTACCGCCTCCGACGACGTCGGCGTCGCGGGTGTCCAGTTCAGGCTCGACGACGCCGACCTCGGCGCGGAAGACACCGAAGCTCCGTACTCGGTCCCGTGGGACACGACCACCACGAGCGACGGGTCGCATACCCTGACCGCCGTCGCGCGGGATGCCGCCGGCAACGTGACCATCTCCGAGCCGGTCACGGTGACGGTCTCCAACACGTCTCCGCCTCCGCCGTCCGACACCTTTGCGGCCGGCGACTTGCTCCTCTCGTTCGAGAAGGGGACCGTGCAGTGGCGCGGCCCCGACGGCACCCTCAAGGCGGAGCTCACCGGCACGGTGCCGGGCCACACCGAGGGCATCAGGTTCGACGCCGCCGGCAACCTGTACGCCACCCGCTGGTGCGTGGACGCGGGCTGCACCACCGGCAATACCGTGGAGAAATTCAACGTCCACGGCGTGTCCGAGGGCTCGGTCGGCAGCGGCTACAACTGCAATCCGGGCTCGATCACCTTCGACGCCGCCGGCAACATGTACGTCGGCCAGGCCGACTGCAGCGGTCAGATCCTGAAAATCGCGGCTGGCCGGCCGTCGGTCGCGTACCAGGTCGCCGCCGAGCGGCGCGGGTCGTTGTGGGTCGACCTCGCCAGCGACGGCTGCACGATCTTCTACACGTCGCTGGGCCCCAACGTGAAGCGGTTCGACGTGTGCACCACCACGCA
>QHSX01000019.1 GCA_003221695.1 Candidatus Rokuibacteriota bacterium | reverse complement strand
CTCGGGATGTACGACGTCGCCGAGTTCTCGGCGATCATCAATCCGCCCGAGGGTGCGATCCTCGCCGTCGGGTCGGTGCGGCGTATGCCGGTCGTCGACGACGCCGGGCTCGGCGTCGGGCGGAGGATGGCGCTGACGCTCTCCTGCGACCACCGGGTGATGGACGGGGCGATGGGGGCGCGGTTCCTCCAGGACGTCAAGCGTCTCCTCGAAGAGCCGCTCCGGCTCCTGGTGTAGCACGATGGCGTCCCAGGTGGCAGTGCGAAGCCGCAGCACGGCGGACGTGCCGCAGGCACGAGCGTGCGAGGCGAGCCTGTGATGGCAGTGCGAAGCCGCAGCACGGCGGACGTGCCGCAGGCACGAGCGTGCGAGGCGAGCCTGTGAAAGTCGACGTCGTCGTCGTCGGCACCGGGCCCGGAGGCTACGTCGCCGCGATCCGTTGCGCCCAGCTCGGTCTGTCGGTGGCGGCCGTCGAAGACGATCGGCCCGGCGGCGTCTGCCTGAACTGGGGGTGCATCCCGACCAAGGCGCTCCTGCGCAACGCCGAGGTGGTCAACCTCTTCGGGCGGGCCGCGGAGTTCGGTATCCGTCTCACGGGCTTCGAGGCGAGCTACGCCGAGGCGATCCAGCGGAGCCGCCGCGTCGCCGATCGCATGTCGAAGGGCGTCGAGTTCCTGTTCAGGAAGAACAAGATCACCCTCGTCTCGGGTCGTGGCGTCCTCAAGGGGCGCGACACCGTGGACGTGGCGGGGTCGGGCGGGACCGAGACGATCCAGGCGAGGGCGGTGATCCTCGCGACCGGCTCCGAGCCGAAGTCGCTGCCCGGCGTCCCCATCGACGAGAAGACGGTGATCTCCTCGAACGGCGCCGTGCGCAACGAGGAGTCGCCCAAGTCTATCATCGTGATCGGCGCGGGCGCGGTCGGCGTCGAGTTCGCCGACGTTTATGCGTCTTACGGCGTCCAGGTGACGATCCTCGAGGCGCTCCCCCGTCTGGTCCCCCTCGAGGACGAGGAGGTCTCGAAAGAGCTCGCGCGGGCGTTCCGGCGCCGGTCCATCGAGATGAAGACCGGCGTGAAGGTGGCCGCCGTGAAGCCCGGGGGCGCGGGCGTGGCCGTCGAGACCGATGCCGGGAGGCTGGAGGCCGAGCAGGTGCTGATGGCCGTCGGCCGCAGCGCGAAGGTCGCCGGCCTCGGGCTGGAACCGCTCGGCGTTCGTCTCGGCCGTGGCTTCGTGACGGTCTCGCCGCGGATGGAGACGTCGGTGCCGGGAGTCTACGCGATCGGCGACATGGTCGGGCCGCCGCTGCTCGCGCACAAGGCGATGGCGGAGGGCGTGGTGGCCGCCGAGGCGATCGCGGGGCGTGAGCCCCGCCCCCTCGATTACGGGAACGTGCCCGCGTGCACCTACTGCCGCCCGCAGATCGCGTCGCTCGGCCTGACGGAAGAGCGCGCGCGGGAGAACGGCCGTGAGGTGAGCGTCGGGAAGTTCCCGTTCACGGCGAGCGGCAAGGCCGTCGCCCTCGGCGATACGGAGGGCTTCGTGAAGGTGGTCGCCGACAAGGCGACGGGCGAGATCCTGGGCGTCCACATCGTCGGCCCGGAGGCGACGGAGATCATCCACGAGTTCGCCGTGGGGCGGACGGTCGAGGCGACGCTGGAGGAGATCATCCACACGATCCACGCCCACCCGACCCTGTCCGAAGCCGCGCTCGAGGCGACGCTCGGCGCCCTCGGCCAGGCGATCCACCTCTGATTCGCGACGCGACCGGCACGGGCCGGCCGGGGGGGTGAGCATGACGAGCCTGCTCGTTCCCGAGATCGGAATCTGGGAGAAGGTGCTGCGGTCGGTGGTCGTCTACCTGTTCATGCTCCTGGCGTTCCGGTTCACCGGCAAGCGTCAGGTGGGCCAGCTCACCCCGTTCGACCTCGTGGTGCTGCTGATCATCTCGAACGTGGTCCAGAACGCGGTGATCGGACCCGACAACTCCCTCGGGGGCGGGCTCCTCGGTGCGGGGGTGATCCTCGGCCTCAACTACGCCGTCGTCGAGCTGACGTTCCGCTCGAAGCGGCTGCGCCGGCTCCTCGAGGCGACGCCGACGCTCCTGATTCACAACGGCCAGATCCTGTACCCGAACCTCAGGAAAGAGCGGATCACGCTCGAGGACCTCCACGCCGCCCTCCGCCGGAGCGGGATCGCCGACGCCCAGCACGTGCGGGTGGCCGTGCTCGAGGAGAACGGCGGGATCAGCGTGATCCCGCGCCAGGCCCTCTGACCTCAGGGAAGCAGAGAGGCGACGCGGATGCGGGCCCTTGGAGCGGCGAGCGGCGTGACGACCGCGTTGCGCCGCAATAGATGAACCGAGACGTACTTCCATTCGCCGTGCCCCGACGGGGCGCACACGGGCTCCCGGTAGACCTCGAGCACCTCGTCGAGCAGGTTGAGGATCCAGTAGTCGGTGATTCCCGCCCGCGCGTACAGGCCGCCCTTCCGCAGTCGGTCCAGCGCGAGCGACGACTCGGCGACCTCGACGACCAGCACGGGCCGAGAGGGGTGGGCGTCCAGGTAGTCTCGCGGCCGGCCCGGCACGACGACGATGTCGGGCTCGGGCTCCGATTGCTCGTCGAGCGCGATCGGCTTCTCCTCCCGCACGTGGTAGGAGCGGCCGAACGCTTTCTCGAGCACGGCGCGCACGAGCGCGACGACCGTGGCGTGGCGCGCGCCTTGCGGCTCTCGGGCGACGAGGAAGCCGTCGAGCAGCTCGACCCGGTCTTCCGGGCCGAAGATGCCCGCCTCGATGAGGCGGTCATATCGCTCGCGTGGCATCCGCCACAGCGCAAGAGGCGGCGCGTTCATGGCTGTTGCCACGATACGACAATCGTGGTCAGCGCTCAACCTCTCGGTTCGGGTCCGTGGGAGTCGCCGCCGTCGAGCGCGGGCTCCGCCCGCGCAACCCGTCCTGGGGGTGGCTCGGAGGGGGCCGTCGAGGCCCCCTCCGATGATTTAGTGGGCGGCGCCGTGGTGCAAGAAGGGCAGCGCGAAGAGCTGGGTGAAGCCGTTCGCGGTGAGGATCGCGCCGACCAGGGCGAGGGCGAGCGAGAACGCGAACATCGGTCGTGACGTCGACAGGATGGCGACGGACGCGGTCACGATGGCGATCTGCAAGAAGACCTCGGCGAAGTCGAAGTACGGGTCGCGGTTTCGGTGACGGTCCCGCTCACGCTCGAGCTTCTTCGCCTCCGCCTCGATCTCCCGTTTTTCCGTGTTGTAGCGCTTCTCCTCCTCGCCGAACCGCTTGGCGAGCGCGTCGATCTTCGCACGCTCCGCGCCCTTGACACTCGGGGGGTCGGCGAGCTGCGCCTCGAGCTGGAGCCTGAGGCCACGGTACTGGTGCTCGCGGATCACCTTCGCCTGGTAGAAGGCCCACTGATCGGAGGCCTGCTGCTGCGCCAGGAGCATCTCCTTCATCGCGTTGTTTCCCCCGAGCGACGCGATCGCCAGGACCACGGCGTAGATCGCCGTCGTGAGGGCGACGCGACGGCTGAAATGCTTCTCGCGCCGCTCGTCGAGCTCCTCGGGGTTCGGCAGCTCGAGCTCAGGCACGTGGCGGCGTCGAGCCCTTGCGGATTTCCTCGCGCATCGCGTCCTTGCCGGCCTCGAAGGCGTTCAGGAGGCGTTGGGTCTGCTCCTCGAAGAGCTCTCGGCTCTTGTCGAGCCACTCGCCGGCGCGCCCCTGCGCCTCGGTCGCGAACTCCTGCGCCTTCTTCGCCACGTCGCCGCTCCCCTGGGTGAGGAGCTCGCGCGCCTCCTGGCCGGTCTTGGGCGTCAGCAGAAGGGCCGCCGCGGCGCCGAGCGCCGTGCCGAAGAAGAACCAGCCCAGGTATCCCGCCGCGTTGCCTCGGTCGTCACTCATGGTCATCTCCTTGATTCTTTCGCAGGCGCTGGACGAACGCCTCCACGCCTTTCTTGACCCCCGCCGCCACACCGACGAGCTGCCCGGCGCGCGTCAGGCCGCCGAGCACTCCCACGAACCGCGCGAACCCGTCGGCGACGCTCTCGACCTTGTCGGCCACCGCGCCGATGCGCTCAAGCTCCCGACCCGCCTCGCGCGTGAGCGCGCGGACGTCTTCGGTCAACCCGTGGGCCTGGCCCACGAGCGGCCGCAGCTCCTCCTCGACGATCGTCAACACGCCCTCGGCGCGCTGCGCGACCCGCCGGAGCGCCCAGACGGCCGCGGCGAGCGCCAGCATCAGGACCAGAGCGGCCAGGGTCAGGAGCGTTTGCGCCCAGAGAGGCATGGGGTCTGAATTATTGGTGGAAAACGGGGCGAAAGTCAATGAAACTAGGAGCTTGATGTCTGCGCACGATAAGTTCGACGAGCTTCGTCGGCGCCACGTGGAGGCCGAGCTCGCCGGCGGCGAGGACCGGATCCGCCGGCAACACAAGGCCGGGAAGAAGACCGCGCGTGAGCGGCTCGACCTCCTGCTCGACCCAGGTTCCTTCGCGGAGATCGACAAGTTCGTCGTGCACCAGACCCAGGACTTCGACATGCAAAAGCAGAAGATCCTCGGAGACGGGGTGGTGACTGGATCGGGCCGGATCCACGGGCGCCCCGCCTTCGTCTTTGCCCAGGACTTCACCGTCTTCGGCGGGTCCCTCTCGGAAGCGTACGCACGCAAGATCTGCAAGGTGATGGACCTGGCGATGAAGACGGGCGTGCCGATCATCGGGCTGAACGACTCCGGGGGTGCCAGGATCCAGGAGGGCGTGGTCTCGCTCGCGGGGTACGCCGACATCTTCCTCCGCAACACGCTCGCCTCCGGCGTCGTGCCGCAGATCTCCGCGATCATGGGGCCGTGCGCGGGCGGCGCCGTGTACTCGCCGGCGATCACGGACTTCGTCTTCATGGTGAAGACGACGTCCTACATGTTCGTCACGGGCCCGGACGTGATCCGGGCGGTGACGCACGAGGCCGTGTCCGCCGAGGAGCTGGGCGGCGCCACCACGCACACCACCACCTCGGGCGTCGCCCATTTCGCCGCCGACAGCGAGGAGGAGTGCCTGGCGCTGATCCGCGAGCTGCTGACCTTCCTGCCGCAGAACAATCTCGAGGACCCGCCCCTCCGTCCCACGCAGGATCCCGTCGACCGCCGCGACGAGTCGCTACAGACGATCGTGCCCGACCAGCCGAACAAGTCGTACGACATGTCCGAGATCATCCGGACGGTGCTGGACGATCGCTATTTCTTCGAGGTCCAGGCGGCCTTCGCGCCGAACATCATCGTCGGCTTCGGGCGGCTCGGCGGCCGGCCCGTCGGGATCGTGGCGAACCAGCCCGCCCACCTGGCCGGGTGTCTCGATATCAACGCGTCGCTGAAGGCGGCGCGCTTCGTGCGGTTCTGCGACTGCTTCAATCTCCCGCTCGTGACGTTCGAGGACGTCCCGGGCTTCCTGCCGGGGACCGCACAGGAGTTCGGCGGCATCATCAAACACGGCGCGAAGCTCCTCTACGCCTTCTGCGAGGCGACGGTGCCCAAGCTGACCGTGATCACGCGCAAGGCGTACGGCGGCGCCTACTGCGTCATGTCCTCGAAGCACATCCGCGGCGACGTGAACTTCGCCTACCCGACGGCCGAGATCGCGGTGATGGGACCGGACGGCGCCGTGAACATCCTCTACCGGCGCGAGACGGAGCGGGCGAAGGACGCCGCGGCGTTCAAAGAGGAGAGGACGCGGGAGTACCGCGAGAAGTTCGCGAACCCGTACGTGGCCGCCGAGCGCGGCTACATCGACGAGGTCATCGAGCCCAAGGACACGCGCGCGCGCCTCATCGCCGCCCTGGAGATCGTCCGGACCAAGCGCGATGCCAACCCGCCGCGAAAGCACGGGAACCTCCCCCTATGACGGCCGGGCGAGAAGACCCCGAGACCTCTTGGTCCACGCCGCTCAAGCCCGTGTACGGTCCGGACGACGTGCGAAGCGACCGGTGGCGGGACGACCTCGGCGAGCCCGGCGCGTTTCCGTTCACGCGCGGGGTCCACCGCGAGATGTACCGGACGCGGCACTGGACCATGCGGCAGTACGCCGGTTTCGGCTCGGCCGCCGAGACGAACAAGCGCTACCGCTTCCTGCTCGAGCAGGGCCAGACGGGGCTGTCGGTCGCCTTCGATCTGCCGACGCAGATGGGCTATGACCCGGACGCGCCGATGGCGCGCGGCGAAGTCGGCAAGGTGGGGGTCTCGATCGCCTCGATCGAGGACATGGAAGACCTCTTCGAGGGGATCCCGCTCGACCGCGTGTCCACGTCGATGACGATCAACGCCACGGCGTCCGTCCTGCTCGCCCTCTACGTGGCCACGGCGAAGCGGCGTGGGATCGCCGCGACGGCCCTGACCGGGACCGTGCAGAACGACATCCTCAAGGAGTACATCGCGCGCGGGACCTACATCTTCCCCCCGCCCCCCTCGATGCGGCTGGTCACCGACACCTTCGCCTACTGCCGGGACCACGTGCCGCGCTGGAACACGATCTCGATCTCGGGGTATCACATGCGCGAGGCGGGCTCCACCGCGGTCCAAGAGGTCGCGTTCACGCTCGCCAACGGTATGGCCTACGTCCGCGCGGCGCTCGACGCCGGCCTCGCGGTCGACGAGTTCGCGCCGCAGCTCTCGTTCTTCTTCAACGCCCACAACAACCTCGTCGAAGAAGTCGCGAAGTTCCGGGCGGCGCGGCGGCTCTGGGCCCGGATCATGCGGGACACGTTCGGCGCGCGCGATCCGCGGTCGCTGGCCCTACGCTTCCACGCGCAGACCGCGGGGAGCATGCTGACGGCGCAGCAGCCCGAGAACAACATCGTCCGGGTGGCGGTGCAGGCGCTCGCGGCGGTGCTGGGCGGCTGCCAGTCGCTCCACACGAACTCGATGGACGAGGCGCTCGCGCTCCCGACGGAGCGCGCCGTGCGCATTGCGCTCCGGACCCAGCAGATCCTCGCCCACGAGTCGGGAGTGGCGGACGTCGTCGATCCTCTCGGGGGCGCGTTTGTGATCGAGCGACTGACCGACGAGATCGAAGAGGCCGCCCGCGCCTACATCCGCAAGATCGACGAGCTGGGAGGGGCGGTGCTCGCCATTCCGTTCATGCAACACGAGATCCAGGACGCGGCGTACCGGTACCAGCGCGAAGTCGAGGACAAGGCCCGCATCGTCGTGGGCGTCAACGAGTACGTCACGGACGAGCCGCCGCCCGCCAACCTCTTCCAGGTCGACCCTGCCGTCGGCCATGCCGTCGCCGAGAAACTCGAGCGCTTTCGGGCGAAGCGCGATCGCGACGGGGCCCTGCGCGCGCTCGACTCGCTCGAGGCCGCCGCGCGTGGGGAGCAGAATCTGGTCGCGCGCATCGTGCAAGCGGTCGAGGCGCACGTCACGCTCGGCGAGGTCTGCGACCGACTCCGCGGCGTTTTCGGGGTCCACCAGCCGTCGGTGACGTTTTGACCCGCCGTCTCACGCGGGCCCTCGCCGTGCTCCCGGCGCTCGGGCTCCTCGTGGGCGGTCCACCGGCGCATGCCGGACTCGCCGACCGCGTGGGCGCGACCTTCGTGCTGGTGGCCGAGGATTTCGTGCGCGCGTTCCAGCCGGTCGAGGGGCTCGTCGTGGGTGTCGAGGGCGACGCGCTCTACCTCGACCTCGGGGAGAGTCGCGGCGCGCAGACGGGCCAGGAGCTGACGATCTTCCGCCGGGGCGAGGAGTTCCACCACCCGGTGACCGGCAAGCCGCTCGGGCGTTACGAGGAGGCTCTCGGCTGGGCGCAGATCCGGCGCGTTCAGGCGCGGTTCTCCGAAGCCGTGTACGTGCCCCTCGAGGGGAAGCCGCGCCCGCAGGCGGACGACGGCGTCCGCATCACGCGGGGGCGCATCAGGATCGCGATCACGCCCGTGCTCGACCTCACGCAGTCGAAGGCGGATCTGCGTCGCGTGCCCTACCTGCTCGCGACCGCCCTCGAGCGCTCGAAGCGGTTCCAGGTGGCCGATCCGCTGACCGTTGGCGAGATCTTCGCGCCCGGCGCGGCGCACGTCGAGGAGGTGCTCGGTCTGCCGAATCGCGCGATGCGGCTGGCGAGGACGCTGGAGGTCACCGGCTGGCTGGTGCCCGTCGTGCTCCAGCGCCGCGGCGTCACCTATCTCGACACGACGTGGATCTCCGCGGTGACCGGGACTGCCCTCTTCTCGCGCCGCCAGCCGCTGGTGCCCCCGGCGGCGGCCGAGGAGCAGCGCTTCCCGTGGGAGCCGCCCGTCGAGGACTGACGCGTCTGTGCTATCTTATGGGCCGTCATGGGCCCGGGTATGAAACCTCGCCTCACGCTGTCGCTCGCGCTGCTCCTGGCGCTTCCTGGCTGCGCCGGTGTGCGCCAGGTGCTCGGCGTGCCCTCCCCCGGCGATCCGTCCGTCGCGATCAAGTCCGCCGAGACGCGCTGGCTCTTGATCAAGAACCCGCGCTTCGGCGATGTCCCGAGCGAGCCCGAGTACGTCTGGGTCGAGGAGGACAAGATCCCCTTCACGTTCACGGGGCTCATCAACAAGAACGCGATCATCGCGCCTCCCGAGATCGTCGCCAAGTACGGCCCCCCGCCGGGGGGTGGCAAGATCAGCGCGCGTCAGGGCGTGCCGACGCAGACGCCCGCGCCGGCGCCCTCGCAGGCGCCGTTGCCGGAGCCGCCACGCGCCGCGAGAGCGGCGCCTGCCCCCACCGTTGCGGTGTCGCCGCCCGCGGCAGCGCGCGACGGCGCCGCTGGCGTGCCCGAGATACCCGGGCGCGGCATGGTCGTCTACGCGGACACGACGCGAATCGTGATCGACCTCACAGCCGCCGACGGCGTCCGGCCGGGGACCATCGTGAGCCTCCGGCGCGACAAGATCCCGATCGTCCACCCCGTGACGGGCGAGGTCCTCGGCGAACTCGACGAGGAGATCGGCGTCGCCCGCGTCACCGAAGTCAGGGAGCGATTCTCCGTCGCCAATGTTGAGACGGTGGCGTCGGGCACGCAGATCCAGATCAAGGATCGCGTTGTCCCGAAGTAGCGTCGCCGCGTGCCCACCCCGACACTCGAGCAGGTTCTGAAGGAACGCGTCGCCGGTCTGGTCGGCGAGGACCTCGAGGCGGTCGAGGTGGAGATTCACCGGGAGCTGTACTCGCCGGTCCCGCTCGTCCAGGAGATGGGCGGGTACATCGCGCGCGCCGGCGGCAAGCGGCTGCGCCCGATCCTCCTGCTGCTCGCCGCGCGCCTGGCCGGCTATCGCGGTCCGCGGGGCGTGCGGCTCGCGTGCGTGGTCGAGTTGCTCCACACCGCGACCCTCATCCACGACGACGTCGTGGACCAGGCGCCGCTTCGGCGCGGACGGCCGTCGGCGAACGCGCAGTGGGGCGACGACGCCTCGCTCCTGGTCGGCGACCACCTCTACGCGAAGTCGTTCGCAATGCTCGTGCGCGATAACGACCGGGCGGTGATGGAGACGCTCGCGCGGTCCACGGTGTCCATGACGGAAGCCGAGGTCGTCCAGCTCGAGCGCAAGCGGAGCGGCTTCACGTCGGAGGCCGATTACCTCCGCATCATCACGCAGAAGACGGCCTCGTTCATGTCCGCGTGCTGCCGGATTGGCGCCCTGCTCGGCGGCCTCCCGTCCGGCCAGGTCGAGGCGCTCACCCGCTACGGCCTCGACATCGGAGTCGCGTTCCAGATCTCGGACGACGCGCTCGACTTCGTGGCGGACCAAGACCGCCTCGGGAAGGCCATCGGCGCGGACCTGCGCGAGGGCAAGCGGACGCTTCCGCTGATCGTGATGCTCGAGCGGCTCGCGCTGCCGGAGGCGGAGCGTGTCCGCGCGCTCCTCCGGCGTCCGGGCCTGGTCCCGGCGGAGATCGAGGAGATCCGCCGGCTGGTCGTCGAGCACGAGGGTGTCGAGTACGCGCGCGCGCGCGCACACGCCTACGCGCAGGCCGCGAAGGCCGACCTCGAGGGGTTTCCATCGTCGGAGGAGCGCGAGACGCTCGCGCTCGTGGCGGATTTCGTCGTGGACCGGGACCGCTGATGGACGGCGATCGGACGGATTGGACGCCATCGTCACGCTGACGACGGATTTCGGCGTCCGCGACCCGTGGGTCGCGGAGATGAAGGGGGCGATCCTCGGGATCGCACGCACGGCCGGGCGGGCGGTGCAACTCGTCGACGTCACCCACGAGGTCGCGCGGCACGACGTCGTCGAGGGCGCGCTCGCGCTCGAAGCGGCGGCGCCGTTCTTCCCGCGGGGCACGGTGCACCTCGCCGTGATCGACCCCGGCGTCGGGACCGCGCGTCGCGGGATCGCCATCGCCGCGGGCGATCAGGTCTTTGTCGGTCCCGACAACGGCGTGTTCACGCCGTTCCTGTCCGGGACGGGTTGGCGCGCGTTCGAGCTGGCCGCAGCCGAATACCGGCTGCCCGCCGTCAGCCGCACGTTCCACGGTCGCGACGTGTTCGCGCCCGCCGCGGCCCACGTCGCGATCGGCGTGGACGTTGCACGGCTCGGTCCCGTCGTGACCGACCCCGTGCGCCTCCCGTGGGCGGCCGCCCGCGCGCGCGGAGGCGCGATCGAGGGCACCGTCATCCACGTCGATCGCTTCGGCAATCTCGTCACGTCGATCGCGGCGGACGCGATCGGGGAGGGCGCGGTCGTTCGCGTCGCAAAGCGCGCGATCCCGCTCGTCGGCACGTACGGTGACCTGGCGCCGGGCGGCCTCGGTGGCCTCGTGGGTTCGAGCGGACGTCTCGAGATCGCGGTCCGCGAAGGCAGCGCGGCGGCCACGCTACGGGCGCGCCGCGGGACGCGCGTGATCGTCAGTCCGACTTCTTCGAGTCGGGCGACGGCGTCGAGCCGGACGCCGGCGCGGGGGCGGTCGTAGAGGCCGTCGTCGAGGCCGCATCGCTCTTCTTCTCGGCGCTCGCCGCCGGCTTCTCCGACTCGAGGGCCTTCTTCCTCGCCTCGGAGGGATAGTCGGTGACGTACCAGCCGCCGCCCTTCAGAATGAACGGTGCCGAGGAGATCAGACGACGGACCTTACCGCCGCAGGCCTCGCAGGTCTCGAGCGGAGGATCCGAAATCCGCTGGCGGATCTCGAAGACCCGGCGACACTTGTTGCACTCGTATTCGTACGTGGGCACATCGTGAAGGCTACATGTGGAGGGACGAAGGTGTCAAGAAGACGCGGATCTTGGCTCCGTCTGCTCGTCGCAGTCGCGATGACGTTCGGGTGCGCGACGTCAAATGCCCAGGTGGAGAAGTTCCGTGCGCAGGCCGCGTACGAGCGCGGGCTCTCCTATCGCAACGACAAGCAGCCGGTACAGGCGCTCGTTGCGTTCCGCGAAGCGGTCGCCATCAATCCTGTGGAGCCGCGCTATCGTGACAGCCTGGGGCTCCTGCTCCTGGATCTCGGACAAATCGATCAAGCGATCGCCGAGCTGCGGAAGGCGCTCGAGCTCGACCCACGATCCGCCGACGGGCACTTCCATCTGGGTGTGGCGCTGGCCGAGAACCGGCGCTGGGAGGACGCCGTCAAGAGCTACCACACGGCGATCGCGCTGCCCACGTTGACCGTGCCTGAGTTGGCGCACAACAGCCTTGGCATGGCCCTCTACAACCTCAAGCGCTACCGGGAAGCCGAGGCGGCGCTCCGGTACGCGATCGGTCTCGATCCCGAGTTCCAGGCTGCCTACTATCACCTCGGTCTCGTCCTGGTCGGCGAGGACAGGAAGGCCGAGGCCAAAGCGGTCTTCCGCGAGGCCCGAAAGCTCGGGCCCGATTCCCCCTTCCGCAGTTTTCGCTTGACCTTAGACCGCCCCCTGGGATACAAGGTGCCTGCTGCCCGCAGGGTGTCTGTAGCTGTTGGTGATGTCGGTGGAAGTGGCATGGACCGATCAGATGGCTGCTCACCACAACTGAGGAGGCGGTAATGAGGAAGTTCCTCGTCATCGCAGTCTTCGCCTTCGTCACCGTCGCGATGCTCGCGCCGCCCGTCCTGGCGCAGGCGCCGGCGCCGAAGGTGACGATCACCGGGCTGTTCGACCAGGTCACGTCGTTCGGCAAGAACTACAACGACGGCAACGCCTCGCGCGACAGTGACCATGAGTGGTACGCAAGGACCCGGTTCCGTCCTGACTTCACATTCGAGGTCGGGCGGACCAAGGCCGTGATGGGACTCGAGATCGATCTGACCTACGGCCGGATCGGGCAATCAGCCGGCGGTCCGGGTAAGAACGTGAGCGCTACCGGTACCGCCGCTGGCGGCCTCGACAAACACGGCGGGACCACGGCCGACTCCAGTCTGAACACGGACGTCACTGGCGTCATCGAGATGAAGTGGATGTACACGGAGTTCGACCTGACCGGCAAGGACAGCCTGTTGCCGTTCATACCGGTCGAGACCAGGGGCCGGGCGGGTCTCCAGTCCTTCGGCGACCTCACCGACAAGACCAAGGTTGCCTACGCGACCGGCGATTTCCCCGGCTTCTCGGCGGTCACAACATTCGCCCCGAACCTCAAGACCAAGCTCGCCTACGTCGTCGTCGAGAGCGAGGTTGGCGGCGGCAACCGCACCGGCACTGGAACAGGGGGACTCAAGGGGACCCGTGGCCACGACTTCGCTGTCATCGTGAGCCCCGAGTACACGGTGTACAAGGGGCTCGACATCAAGCCGATCTACTCGTACTTCCGTGCCGAGGGCGCGACGCACAGCGAGGCTCGCCGTGACGCGCAGGATGTCCATCTCTCCGGCGCGAGCACGAACGCGGTAGGGACATTCGATGCCACGCGTTACTCGGGCGGCTCGACCGACTTCAAGGAAGATCGTCACACCATCGGGCTCGACGCGAGCTGGCGGCTCGGCCCCTGGGGCTTCGATCCCACGCTGCTGTATCAGTGGGGTACTCGTGACCAGCTGGCCGTCACCAACACCAGTGGCGGCGGGTTCCGGAAGACTGAAGCAAAGAAGAGCGCCTTCTACTTCGACGCCATCGGAAGCTTCCAGCTCGGCCCGCTGCTCGTCGAAGCTCGCGGAGCCTACACCACGGGCAACAAGGCCCGGGACAACCTGGGCAAGCGGATCAGTTACTACGAGCCGCTCGACACAGACACGGGCTACTACTCCTCGTGGGGCGCGATCATCGGCCTGAGCGACCAGGAC
>QHSX01000096.1 GCA_003221695.1 Candidatus Rokuibacteriota bacterium | reverse complement strand
TCCCCGTCGAGGTCGACATCGCCTCCGAGTTCCGCTATCGCCGCCCCGTCCTCGACAGCCGTGTCCTCACCGTGCCCATCTCCCAGTCCGGGGAAACCGCCGATACCCTGGCGGCCCTCCGCGAGGCCAAGGACCAGGGCTCCCGCGCGGTCGCCATCTGCAATGTGGTCGGCAGCTCCCTGGCCCGCGAAGCCGACGGCGTCGTCTACACCCGCGCGGGCCTCGAGATCGGGGTCGCCTCGACCAAAGCCTTCACGGCCCAGCTCGTCGCGGTCACCCTCCTGGCCCTCAAGCTCGGCCTGGCGCGCAACTTCGCGGATCCCGCGCTCGTGCGCCAGGTGATCAAGGGGCTCGCGGAGCTGCCTGACCTCCTGGCGGTCATCCTCCAGCAGAGTGACGCGATCCGCCGGGTCGCCGAGCGGTTCGTCGACCGCGAGCACTTCCTCTACCTGGGCCGCGGGCTCCACTTCCCCCTGGCCCTCGAGGGCGCCCTCAAGCTCAAGGAGATCTCCTACATCCACGCCGAAGGCTACCCGGCGGGCGAGATGAAGCACGGCCCCATCGCCCTCATCGGCTCGCATATGCCGGTCGTCGCCATCGCCCCGAGGGGCGCGACGTACGACAAGGTGACCAGTGACATCAAGGAAATCAAGGCGCGCGACGGGATCGTGATCGCGGTGGCAACAGAGGGCGACGAGGAGATCGGAGCCACGACGGATCTCGTGATTCCGGTCCCGCCGAGCCTCGAGTGGCTCCAACCCATCCTGTTGGCCCTCCCCCTCCAGCTCCTGGCGTATCACCTGGGAGTGCTACGGGGCTCGGACGTGGACCAGCCGCGCAACCTCGCCAAGAGCGTGACGGCGGAATAATCCCGTGTGGCTGTCGAAGGCCAGACTCCGTTCGTACGAACGCCTGGAGGAGCTGCACGGTCTCCTGCCCGAGCCGCTGTTCCTTCGGGCGCTCTGTCTGGAGCGAAAGCGGGCCGAACGCTCTCGCAAACCCTTTGTGCTGATGCTGCTCGAGGCAAGGGAGCCGTTTCAGGACGGCAATGAAGACAACGTTTTTGACAAGACGGTAGCCGCCATCCACTCCTCGATTCGAGAGACAGACCTCGCCGGCTGGTACAAAGTCAACTTCACTCTTGGCGTCATCTTTACGGAACTCGGCTTGGCGGATAAGAAGTCTATCCTCGCTGCGCTCCGCTTGAAGGCAACGGCGGCCCTGCAGTGCACCCTGCACACGGAAGAACTGAAGAATATCCACGTCTCGTTTCACTGCTTCCCGGAAGACTCGGGCGATCATGGGACGGGACTGCCAACGAGCCCTGAGTTGTATCCGGATCTCGTGCAGCGCCACGAAGCAAAAACGATATCCCGTGTCATCAAGCGAGCCATGGATGTCGCCGGCAGCTCCATGGCGTTGATCATCTTGTCTCCAATTTTCTTGGCCGTTGCACTCGCGATCAAACTTTCCTCGCCCGGGCCTATTCTCTTCCGCCAGAAAAGAGTCGGCCAGCACGGTCTCCCCTTCACCTTCCTGAAGTTCCGCTCCATGCGTCCCGCGAACGATTCACAGGTCCATAGAGAATACGTGCGGCGGTTCATCGCTGGCGACGTCCGCTTGGGCGCTCCGGAACAGAACGGTAAAGTCGTCTACAAGATCACCGAGGATCCTCGGGTGACTCGCGTCGGCGGATTCCTGCGGCGGACCAGTCTGGACGAGCTCCCACAGTTGCTCAACGTCCTGGCGGGGGAGATGTCGCTGGTCGGGCCACGCCCTCCGATCCCGTATGAGCTCGAGGCCTATGAGGTCTGGCACAAGCGGCGCTTGCTGGAGGTGAAGCCCGGCATCACCGGTCTCTGGCAGGTGAACGGCCGTAGCCGGCTCCGGTTCGACGATATGGTACGTCTCGATCTGCAGTATGCCAAGGCATGGTCGCCGTGGCTCGATATCAAGATCCTTCTGCAGACGCCGCGAGCCGTGCTTTCCGGTGAGGGTGCGTACTAGTAACCATGATTCGCGTCGGCGTCATCGGCTACGGTTATTGGGGCCCAAACGTCGTCCGTAACCTGCGCAGCCTCGACGGGTGCCAGGTCGGCGGCGTCTGTGACCAGAGTCCCGCAGCGCTCAAGCGGGTCAACCAGACGTATCCTGACCTCCCGGTCACCACGAAGCCATCCGAGCTGCTGATCTCCACCGCGATCGACGCCATCGCCGTCGTTACCCCCGTTTCTTCACACTTCGAACTGGCCAAAGCGGCCCTGGAGAACGGGAAGCACGTCTTCATTGAGAAGCCCTTCACCTCGACCACCCACGAGGCAGAGGAGCTGATCGAGCTGGCCGAGCGGAAGAATCTCAGGATCATGGTGGACCACACGTTTCTGTTCACCGGCGCCGTGCGAAAGATTCGTGAGCTCATCGACGAGGGCGTTCTCGGCGACCTCTATTACTACGATTCCACGAGGGTCAACCTCGGGCTCTTCCAGCACGACGTCAGCGTCGTCTGGGATCTGGCGCCTCACGATCTGTCGATCATCGACTTCCTCATCCAGGCTAAACCTGAAGCCGTCATCGCGACCGGCGAAGCACACTTGAACGGCCTCGTGGACATCGCCTTCATCACCATCTATTTCCCGCGCAGCACGATCGCCCACCTCAACGTCAACTGGCTCTCCCCGGTCAAGGTTCGAACGACGTTGATCGGCGGCGAGAAGAAGATGCTGGTCTGGAACGATCTGGAGGCGGACGAAAAGATCAAGGTCTACGACAAGGGCGTCCAAAAGAACAACGGACAGGGCCTCTACGACCTCCTCGTCAGCTACCGCTCGGGTGACATGTGGGCCCCACGGGTCGAGCAATCGGAAGCGCTCAAGGTCGAGCTGGACTACTTCATCGAGTGTGTCACGAAGGGTCGGACTCCTCTCAATGACGGCGCGGCCGGGCTGCGAGTCGTCAAAATGCTCGAAGCCGCCGATCAATCGCTGAAGGCAAGCGGCAGAGCCATCGAGCTATGAGCCAGTATCTCAGTGTCGCTCCCGACGTCAAGTTAGGTGCTGGCGTCAAACTGTCGAACTTCGTCAATCTCTACGGCTGCGAAGTTGGTGACAACTCCAAGATCGGTGCCTTCGTCGAGATTCAGAAAAACGCCAAGATTGGCAAGAACTGCAAGATCTCCAGCCACACGTTCATCTGCGAAGGAGTGACCATCGAAGACGACGTCTTCGTTGGCCACGGC
>QHSX01000018.1 GCA_003221695.1 Candidatus Rokuibacteriota bacterium | reverse complement strand
TGTCGGGCGTCTCGAGGTCCAGGCGTTCGCGCATGGTGTTGCGGAGGGCCTCGGGCTGCTCGAAGATTTCTTTGAGCATGAAGTGGGGATAGCCGGACTTTTCGGCGGCCTCGCCGTCCCAGGGGATGGTGGTCGGGCGGCGGCGAAGGGGCGCCCCGTCGAGCGTGCGCAGGGTGATGCCGTCGGGGGTCAAGACGGCGAGCTCGCCCTCGTCGAGGACGAGGACCTCACGGGTCTGGCCGAGCAAGGCGGGGATGTCGGAGGCGACGAACATCTCGCCGCGCCCGTAGCCGATGACGAGGGGGGAGCTGCCGCGGCGGAGGGCGACGAGGGTGTTAGGGGCGGCGCTGGCGATACAGGCAATGGCGAAGGCGCCGCGGAGGTCGCGGGCGGCGCGGAGGACGGCGGCGGCCAGGCCGTTGGTCTGGTAGCGCTCGATGAGATGGGCGATGACCTCGGTGTCGGTCTGGGAGCGAAAGCGGTGGCCCTCGGCGGCCAGGGTTTTGCGGAGCTCCCGATAATTCTCGATGATGCCGTTGTGGACGACGGCCAGCTGGGACTGACAGTCGAGGTGCGGATGCGTGTTGGCATTTGACGGCCGGCCATGGGTGGCCCAGCGGGTGTGGCCGATGGCCAGGGTTCCTTCGGGGCGGTCGGAGGCGAGCAAGGTTTCGAGATCGGCGATCTTGCCCGCCGTCTTTCTGACATCGAGCGCCATCCTCCTCGAGAGCGTGGCAATCCCCACCGAGTCATAGCCGCGGTACTCGAGTCGCCGAAGGCCGGGCAGGATGAAGGAGAGCGCATCCCGATGACCGACGTACCCGACGATTCCACACATCGCCCAACTGTCCTATGCGGCCTCTAACTGGGTGCAATCCAGATGGACGGCGATGCTGCGCTGGAGAAGGTTGACCGAGACCACCAGGAGCCCTTTCTTGGGGCTCACACGGACCACAATCCCCTCGACGTCGGCGAGCGGCCCACGCGTGATACGCACGCGCTGCCCTTCCCGGAGATATGGATAGGGAAGGATCGCGAGGCCGGAAGAGACGAGTTTTTGAATGGCCTCGATCTCCGCATCGGGGACGGCGTCGAGGCGGTCCCAGCGCTCCCCGAGGAGGCGCACGAGCCCGCGCGCCTTGTAGACCTCGAGGTAGCTCGCCTTGTCCATCGCGTGGCGCAGGAAGAGATAGCCCGCGAACATCGGGACGCGCGAGAGGCGCCGGACTCCGCCCCGTCGGGACCACGCCTCGACGGTGGGGAGGAACAAGTCAAAGCCCTTCGTGGCGAGCTGGTCAGAGACGAGCTGCTCGCAGTTGCTGTGGGTCCAGAGGACCCGCCAGCGCGGGGTCACCGATCCTGCAACGAGTTCCGGCAAGGCTTCGAGTTCTGGCAAGGCTTCGCCCCCTTTGGTCTCCATCCCTCTCTCGGGGGTGAGACCAACCGCTAACCACCAATGCCGCGCGGCCGGAGAGTCCGGCCGCGCGCCGCCGCCCCAGGGTCACCGTCAGCTTGCGTGACCTGGCGTCAGTCGTCTGAGGCGGTCCGTCTCCTGCGTATCCTGTCGAGACTCCAAAAAACGCGCCGCCGCCGTCCGCCACCGTTTCGACTTGAGGAGCGCCGCGAGCCGTAGGAGCCATAGGAGTCTCTCGAGAGATGTCGGTCGTCGCCGTTGAAGACCAGTCCGACGACCTTGGCCCTATCCGTGACGTTCAGCGCTTCCTCGACGAGCTTGCGGGCCGTCCTGTGAGCCGTCACCACGATGAGAAGCCCGTCCACCCATTTCTCGATGACCCGGCAGTCGGGGACCGACACGAGGGGCGGGGTGTCGAGGATGACGTAGTCGTACTGCCTGCGAGCCTCCGCCAGGAGCTCCCCGACCCGAGGCGACATCAGCACCTCGTAGGGCGCAGACGGAAAACGGCCCGCGGGCAAGACCGACAGGTTCAGCTGCGGCCGCGCCTGCACGACGGCCGCCAGCGGGAGATTCGCGTCCAGAATCGCCTCCACGAAACCAGGGCCCCCGCCTTCTTCGAGCCCGAGGCGGGGGCCCAGGGCCGCCCCGCGCAAATCGGCGTCGATGAGAAGAACGCGTGCGTCGGGCGCCTGGGCGAGTGCGCCCGCGAGGTTGATCGAGGTGGTCGTCTTGCCGTCGGCGACGGTAGGACTCGAGACCGCGACGACGACGAGACCGGTCGATTTGTGGAGCTGTTCGATCAGGTGGCGCAGCGCCCGGTACTGTTCGGCTTCGAACGAGGTCGGCGCGAGCAAGCTCACCAGATGTTCCTCGAGCCCGTTGGCGGCGCCCCTCGGAAGCTCGGGCAATGATCGCAGGCCCGGGTCGGGGGCCGACTCGGGGACGGGTGGATCCGGCGCGCTCGTTGAGGCGCCAGGCGCGGCCTGAAAGCGAACGGCCCGCTCCTGCTCGGCGCGCTCGAGCGCTTCGAAAAACGTGCTCATGGGACCAGGAGGTGACGGACCGACCGCGCCAGGAGCACGGCCGTGTCGGGCCTCATGGCGAGGCCCATAACGGTGCTCGCGAGGGCCACGGCCAGGGTTCCGACCGCCCACCGGGCGAGGCGCCGTGTCTTCAAGCTGCTGAGCCGCCAAACCTTGCGCTGCGGTAGCGTGCCCTCCTCCAGATACTCGATCGCTCGGTTGACGATGTGCCGACCGATCCGGCGCTCTTGATCGACATAGCCGAAGAGGAGGCAGTGATCGCAGACGATGTTGATGAGCCGCGGAGTCCCGCCCGAATATTCCATGATCCGGTCCACTGCAGGGCTGGTAAACAACTCGAGGTCATGCGCGCCCGCGATGCGCAGTCGGGTCCTGATGTACTCGCGGGTTTCGTCTAGAGCGAGCGGCGGGATCTGGCAGCGCAGCCCGATCCGTTGCGTGAGTTGCGCGAGCTCGGGGAGCTGGAGCTTGGCCTTGAGCTCCGGATGCCCCACCAGCAGGATCTGCAAGAGCTTGGTCGTCGGGGTTTCGAAGTTCGAGAGCAGCCGGATGTCTTCCAGCGTCGCGGGGGCCAGGTTCTGCGCTTCGTCCAGGATGAGGACGGTGTTCTGGCCGGTGCGCTCGCGCTCGATGAGGAAGTTATTCAGCGCGATGAGCCGCCGCGCCCGCGACTCCCCGCCCTTGGCGATCCCCAGGTCCTCGAGAACGTACTCGAGAATGCCGTCAAAGGGCAGGGTGGAATGGACGACGAAGGAGACCGCCGTCTGTCCGTCGAGCCGCTGACGAAGAGCGTGCAGCAGGGTGGTCTTTCCTGTCCCCGCGTTGCCGGTCAGGACGATGAACCCCTTCCGCTCCTGGACCCCGTAGAGGAGCTGAGCGAGCGCCTCACGGTGCGCCGGGCTCAGGTAGAGGAATCTGGGATCCGGGGTCGCGTTGAAGGGTTTCTCCGCGAGGCCGTAGAAGGTCAGGTACACGCCACGGTCCTCAGGAGCCACTACTTCGCCCCAGGAGCGAGACCAGCTGCTCGTTTCCGCTGGCGGCGAAGTAGGCGAGGCCGCTAATCACGACGAGGCCGATGAAGGCGGCGCTCGCAGCGAGTCGCATGTGCCACGCGCGGCGGCGGCGGTCGGTCCGGGTGACGATCCGCGGGATACTGACCAGCACAGGCACCGGGCTGAACGCCCGGAGATCGTCGACTGTGTGGAAGGACGTGTCGACCCGCTCGGCCAGGACCACGGCGCCGCCGGCCAGGCCGAGCGATCCCATCAGAGCCATGAGGAGCAACCGGAACCGGTTGGGCGCTGCCGGCTCAGAGTTCGGGATCGCCGGGTCGAGCACGCGAAACTGTTCGCCCTTCTGGCGCTGCTCCATGCTCTCGGCGAGCTGCGCCTCCTCGTAGCGCTTCAACAGCGAGTTGTAGAGCTCGCGGGTGCTGTCGTAGTCGCGAGAGAGCTCCCTGAATTCCTGTTCCCGCCGCGGCACGTTCTCAACCCTGGCCTGGTAGGCTGCGATTCCGTCGTGGAGGCGCTTGTCGTCGTTCTTGAGGATCCTGATCTCCGTCTCAACCTCGCTCAGGGCCTCTTTCAGGCGGAGCACATACGGCGTGAGGGGGGTGGCGGGTGGAGGCGCCTGTTTCTCTTCCGCTTTGGGCTCGCGGGCCTTGGCGTCAGCGACCTCGCGCTCGAGCGCGGCGATCTCCCCCGCCAACAGGACGACGTCCGGGTACTTCTCGCTGAACTGAGTGCGGAGGCGTGTCAGGTCCTCTTTCAACCTGGTGAGGCGGAGCTCCGAGCTCTCCGCGGGGGCGGCTGGCCCACCCGGCATCCCGGGTGGGGTGGCGAGGAGCGATTCGGCCTCTGCCAGTTGGCTCGACAGCGCCTGCCGGCGTTCCGCGGCCCGTGTCTGAGTGTCGGCGTTCAGCCGAATCTGCGCGTGCAGTCGTTCGAGGGTGGCGAGATTGGTCTCCATCTGCTGAGGCAGCTCACCCAGATAGCGGCGCTTGAACTCGCTCACCCGCTGCTCCTGATCGTCGAGCCGCTTCTTCGTTTCCTCGAGCTGGACCTTGAGAAACTCCGCGGTGCCGGTCGCCTGACGCTCACGTGCCTTCAAGTTCTCCTCGATATAGAAGGACGCGAGCGTGTTCGTAACCAGCGAGACCGTGCCCGGCTCACTCCCCTGGTAACTGATCGTGAAGGCCACCGTGGCCTGGCTTGCGCCCTTCAGCTCGATGCCCTTGAGCTCGAGCTTGATGTCCCCGCGCATACGCTTGATGACTTCCTCGGATGGGACCTGCGTCCGAAGATCGGGGTAGAGGCCGAAGCGGCTGATCAGGGCTTCCAGTCGCGAGCGGCTCAGGATCTCCTGGCTGATCGTCTGGAGTCGGGTCTCGAGGGCACTGGTCACGGTGGACCGTACGAAGGTCTCGGGGATCTGCTGGCGGTCCACCAGGACGGTGGCCGTGGAGCGATACATGTTCGGGAGGAAGGTGATGAGACTGGCGGCGGCCACCATGGGGGCGGCGAACGCCAGGATCGCCAGCCACTTGCGCCGGCTCCAGACGGCCAGCACCCCGTCCAGGCCCTTCCGTGTCTCGTCCGCCATGTTTGTTCGCTCCGGGCCTCGCGAGATCCTTACGGCACCAGGACGATGTCGCCGTTCTGGAGGTAGAAGTTTTCCTGTTCTCCGGCGAGCTTGTTGTAGTTGAAGGGAACTCGCTTTATCGTCGTTCCCTCGGGACGGAGAATAACGATCTTCGAGCGCGCGGCGAATTGGGAGAAGCCCCCGGCCAGGGCGAGGACGTCCAGCACGGTCGTCCAGCTCTTGAGCTCGAAGCGCCCCGGGCGGGCGACTTCGCCCATGACCGACACTTTGAAGCTCCGGACGTCGGACACGATCACGGAGACTTCCGGGCTCGGAATATACTCCGTGAGCTTCTGTATGAGGTCTTCGCGGAGCTCGAGCGCGGTGCGCCCGGCGGCCTGCACGTCGTTCACGAGCGGGAGCGAGATCTTGCCATCCGGCCGGACGGGGACTGCCCGACTCATCGCGTCGTTCTTCCAGACGGAGATCTGCAGCAGGTCCTCGGGCCCGATCCGGTAGGCGTCGGGCGCGACGACGCCATTGCCGTCGCGCGCCGACCCATCGACCGCCGGGGCCTGGGCGTTGGCAGGGTCGGCAGCGATCAAGGCCGAGACGAGAACCGCGCTGGCAAGGAGAGGGTAGAGCAGGGAGCGCTTCATCATGGGGTACCTCACGAGGTCGAGCGGACCGACGACCGTCCGCCGTCGAGTCCGGCATCTTTGATCTTGTAGAGGAGTGCGCGGTAGCTGATCCGCAGCGCCTTCGCGGCCCGCACCCGGTTCCAGCCGGTCCGCTCGAGCATTTTCGCGATCGCCTCGCGCTCGGCCGCCTGCGACGCCCTCCGCGCGATCTCTTTGAGGGAAGGCTCGGGGCCCGGCGCGGGGGACGATGGGGGCCGCGCGCTGTCCACACCGTCTACGCCGGCGTCGGGCAGGGGGACCCTGGTCAGGAAGGGATCGTCCAGCACGATCATGCGCTTGATCACATTCTCGAGCTCCCGGACGTTCCCGGGGTATCGGTGGTGGGTGAGACGTTCCAATACCGGCGGGGAGATGCTGAATCCTTCGCGGTGGTAGAGTTTCGCGTAGCGCTCGACGAAGTAGTTGGCGAGGACGGGGATTTCCGTCGTGCGCTCGCGGAGCGGCGGGACGAACACGTGGATCACGTTGAGGCGGTAGTAGAGATCTTCGCGGAACCGGTATTCGGCAACCGCCCGCTGCAGGTCCTGGTTGGTGGCGGCGAGGACACGGACATCCACGCTGAGCGTCGACTTGCCGCCGATGCGTGAGAACTCACCGTCCTGCAGGACGTGGAGCAGCTTGGCCTGGAGCGCCGGGTGCAGGTCGCCGATCTCGTCGAGGAAGATGGTGCCGCGGTGGGCCGCCTCGAACTTGCCGATCTTGAGCTTGTGGGCCCCCGTGAAGGCGCCGCGCTCGTACCCGAACATCTCGCTCTCGAGGAGCTCGCGCGGCATGGCGGCGCAGTTGACCTTGACGAAGGGTCCGGCCCGGCGGGAGGAGAACTGGTGGATCGCACGGGCGACGAGCTCCTTGCCCGTGCCGGTCTCGCCCGTGACGAGCACGGTGACGTCGACGCGGGCCGCCTCGGAGAGGATCTGGCGTGCTTCCAGCATCTTGGGGCTGCGCCAGAGCTCCATCTCGCGTCGGATACGCCCGGCCATCGGCTCGGGCGCGGGCGCGAGCGCTTCGGGCTGCGGGCGCACGAGGGTCTCGATCGCTTGCTCGAGCTCGTTGAGGCTCGGTGGCTTGTGGAGCACCGCCTCCACCTCGAGCGAGACGGCGCCGAGACCGTTGTCACGCCGGTCGGCGACCGCGATGATGGGACCGGAATTCCTGCCGTGAAGCTTCAGACATTGAATCAGCTTTGCGGCGTCGGTTCCGTTGCCGTTCAGATCGACCAGCGTGAAGGAGAAGCTGGCGCCGGCGAGCGCGTCCTCGGCTTCATCCGCGGACGAGGCGGCGACGCACTGGTATCCGCGGAGACGCAGGAAGGCGAGAAGGTCCGGTTGCGTCGCCGCATCGACTTCGACCAGGAGCGCTCTTCGCTCGGTCATCTCCCTCGGGAGCTTTCCGGAAAGGCAAATGCCATTCCAAAAACTCCTTCGGAGACTGAGTGGGCTGCATAGTACGGATCTTTCATGGGAATCTTTGTGCGGTACTCATGCAGCAAGGTTCACAACTTTGGGCCGCCAGTGGGTAGTCTGGGACCCACTGTGTGAAGCTGGTTACACACCTGGGGGGGAACTTGAGAGGTGAGCTTAGGGGTGGGCTTGGGGGTGACGGCCGGGGCTACAACTCGCGATAGTGGAGGACGGACGGGTACTTATGAGGCGGGCTGGGGACAGGGGACGGGCGACGGATCTAACCGGGGGCGTTCAGGGGGACTAGGTGCAGGCGGCCGCTGGGGGTGAGAAGAGACTTACAACACAACACGTCCGGCAGGCGAACGTGCGGCAGGCGACTATTGCAGCGCCCGCAAAGAGTCGCGTAACTCGTTGAGGTGAGCCGCTTTGACGGTCGTCACTCCGGGAGTGAGTGTGGGGTCGGTGTAGGCTGGTTGGATTCTTCCGGCCTGAGCATAGGTTTCGGCGAGAGCTCTTCGTAGCTCGGTGAAGTGAAGGGATTTCACTACGGTCAGGCCGGTGACGAAGCCTGGGTCCGCGAAGTCGAAGGCTGGCAGCCCAAATCTCTGAGTCCGAATCTGATTGATCGCTGATCGGAGCTCCAGGATGTCGAGCCCCAGGACGACGCTAAACCCCGGTGTTGGATCAGGACTACTGAAGGCCGGTGGGCCGGTGAACCTGGCCGTCACGGTGGTGGCTCCTGTCATCGGCAGCGTGCAGGTGCCCATCCCGACGCAGCCACCGCTCCAGCCCGCGAAGACCGAGCCCGCGCTCGGCGTCGCGGTCAGCGTGACGGCCGTCCCACTGGTATAGAGGGCGGAGCAGGTAGCGCCGCAGTCGATACCCCCAGGCCCGCTCGTCACCGTCCCGGCGCCCGCCCCGCTCTTGTTGACCGTGAGCGTGAAGGTTTGCACCGCAAAGGTTGCCGTCACGGCCGCCGCCGCAGTGACCGCGCACGGCGCCGTGCCGGTGCAACCACCGCCGCTCCAGCCGATGAAGACCGACCCGGTGGCGGGCGTCGCGGTCAGCGTCACGAGCGTTCCGCTGGCGAAGCTCGCGGTGCAGGTCGTGCCGCAGTCGATCCCGGCGTGATTGCTCGTCACCGTCCCAGCGCCCGACCCGGCTTTGAAGACCCTCAGCGCGAAGGTCGGCGTGAAGGTCGCGGTGACCGCCGTGGCGGCGGTGAGCGTGACGGTGCAGGGCCCAGTGCCGGTGCAGGCGCCGCCGCCCCAACCCGTGAAGACCGACCCGACCGCCGGCGTCGCGGTGAGCGCCACGACGGTGCCGCTCGTGTAAGGAGCGGAGCACGTAGCGCCGCAGTCGATGCCGGCGGGAGTGCTCCTCACGGTCCCGGCGCCCGTCCCAGGTTTGGAGACCGTCAGCGCCAAGGTCGGAGTGAACGTGGCGGTGACGGCCGTGGCGGCGGTGAGCGTAATGGCGCAGGGCCCGGTGCCCGTGCACGCGCCACCGCTCCAGCCGGTGAAGACCGACCCGACCGCCGGCGTCGCAGTGAGCGTCACGACCGTGCCGCTGACGAAGCTCGCGGTGCAGGTCGTGCCGCAGTCGATCCCCGTGTGATTGCTCGTGACCGTCCCGGCGCCCGCCCCAGCTCTGGACACCGTCAGCGCGAAGGTCGGCGTGAACGTCGCGGTGACGGCCGTGGCGGCGGTAAGCGTGACGGTGCAGGGCGCGGTGCCGGTGCAGGTGCCGCCGCTCCAGCCCGTGAAGACCGACCCGGCCGCCGGCGTCGCGGTCAGCGTCACGACGGTGCCGCTCGTGTAGGGAGCGACGCAGGTGGCGCCGCAGTCGATCGCTCCGGGAGTGCTCGTTACCGTCCCGGTGCCGGGCCCCGTTTTAGAGACCGCGAGGACGAACGTCGGTGTGAAGGTCGCGGTGACGGCCGTGGCGGTGGTGAGGGTGACGGTGCAGGGCCCGGTGCCGGTGCAGGTGCCGCCGCTCCAGCCGGTGAAGACTGAGGTCGGGCTTGGCGTCGCCGTGAGCGTGACGACGGTGCCGCTCGTGTAAGGAGCGGAGCACATGGTGCCGCAGTCGATTCCTGCAGGAGTACTGATGACAGTCCCGATGCCCGCCCCGGCCGTCGTGACGCTGAGGACGACGGTCGGGGTGAAGGTTGCGGTGACGGCCGTGGCGGCGGTGAGCGTGACGGTGCACGTCCCGGTGCCGGTGCAGGCGCCACCGCTCCAGCCGGTGAAGACCGAGGTCGGGCTTGGCGTCGCGGTCAGCGTCACGATCGTGCCGCTCGTGTAGGGAGCGGAGCAGGCGGCGCCGCAGTCGATCCCTGCGGGGGCGCTCGTCACGGTTCCGGCGCCCGTCCCAGCTCTCGAGACCGTCAGCGCGAGGGTCGGCGTGAAGGTCGCGGTGATAACTGTGGCGGCGCTGAGCGTGACGGTGCAGGGCGCGGTGCCGGAGCAGGCGCCGCCGCTCCAGCCGGTGAAGACCGACCCGGCCGCCGGCGTCGCGGTGAGCGTGACCACCGTGCCGCTCGTATAGGAGACGGAGCACGTGGCTCCGCAGTCGATGCCCGCGGGAGAGCTGGCGACAGTCCCGGCGCCTGCCCCCGCAGTCGTGACTGTCAGGACGAACGTCGGGGCGAAGGTCGCGGTCACGGTCGTCGCGGCGGTGAGCGTGACGGTGCAGGGCCCAGTGCCGGAGCAGCTGCCGCCGCTCCAGCCGGTGAAGACCGAATTGGCGCCCGGGGTCGCAGTGAGCGTTACGACAGTCTCGCTCGTGTAGGGGGCAGAGCAGGTGGCGCCGCAGTCGATGCCTGCGGGAGTGCTCGTCACGATCCCCGCGCCCGTCCCAGCTCTGGAGACCGTCAGCGCGAAGACCGGCGCGAACGTCGCGGTGACGGTCGTGGCGGCGGTAAGGGTGACGGTGCAGGGCCCGATGCCAGTGCAGGTGCCGCTCCAGCCGGTGAAGACTGAGCCGGGTGCCGGCGTCGCGGTGAGCGTCACGAGAGTTCCGCTGACGAAGCTCGCGGTGCAGATCGTGCCGCAGTCGATCCCCGTGTGATTGCTCGTGACCGTCCCGGCGCCCGCCCCAGCTCTGGTCACCGTAAGCGCGAAGGTCGGCGTGAAGGTCGCGGTGACGGCCGTGGCGGCGGTGAGGGTGACGGTGCAGGGCGCGGTGCCGGTGCAACCGCCGCCGCTCCAGCCGGTGAAGACTGACCCGGCCGCCGGCGTCGCGGTGAGCGTCACGACGATGCCGCTCGTGTAGGAGACGGAGCACGTGGCGCCGCAGTCGATGCCTCCAGGAGTGCCGGTGACAGTGCCGAGGCCCGCCCCCGCCGTCGTGACGGTCAGGACGAAGGTCGGGGCGAAGGTCGCGGTCACGGTCGTGGCGGCGGTGAGCGTGACGGTGCACGTCCCCGTGCCGGAGCAGCTGCCACCGCTCCAGCCGGTGAAGACCGAGGTCGGGCTCGCCGTCGCGGTCAGCGTCACGACGGTGCCGCTCGTGTAGGAAGCGGAGCAGGCAGTGCCGCAGTCGATGCCTGAGGGAGCGCTGGTGACGGTCCCGACGCCAGTCCCGGCCGTCGTGACGGTCAGGACGAAGGTCGGCGTGAAGGTCGCGGTGACAGCCGTGTCGGCGGTGAGCGTGAGTGTGCAGGGCGCGGTGCCGGTGCAGGCGCCGCCGCTCCAGCCGGTGAAGACCGACCCGGCCGACGGCGTCGCGGCCAGTGTCACGACCGTTCCGCTGACGAAGCTCGCGGCGCAGGTCGCGCCGCAGTCGACCCCTGTGGGAGTGCTCGTCACTGTCCCGGCGCCCGCCCCAGCTCTGGAGACCGTCAGGGCGAAGACCGGCGTGAACGTCGCGGTGACTGCCGTCGCAGCGGTGAGCGTGACGACGGTGCCGCTCGTGTAAGGAGCGGAGCAGGTGACGCCGCAGTCGATCCCTGTGGGAGTGCTCATCACCGTCCCGGTGCCGGGCCCCGTTTTAGAGACCGCGAGGACGAAGGTCGGGGTGAAGGTCGCGGTGACGGCCGACGCAGCGGTGAGGGTGACCGTGCAGGGCGCGGTGCCAGTGCACGTGCCACCGCTCCAGCCGGTGAAGACGGAGGTCGGGCTGGGCATCGCGGTGAGCGTGACGACGGTGCCGCTCGTGTAGGGGGCTGAGCAGGTGGCGCCGCAGTCGATGCCTGCGGGAGTGCTCGTCACCGTCCCGGCGCCCGTCCCGGCTCTGGAGACCGTCAGCGTGAAGACTGGCGTGAAGGTCGCTGTGACGGCCGTGGCTGCGGTGAGGGTGACGGTGCACGTCCCGGTGCCGGCGCAGGTGCCACCGCTCCAACCCGTGAAGACCGACCCGGCCGCCGGCGTCGCGGCAAGCGTCACGATCGTGCCGCTCGTGTAGGAGACGGAGCAGGTGGCGCCGCAGTCGATGCCCGCTGGAGTGCCGGTGACAGTGCCGAGGCCCGCCCCAGGCGTCGTGACGGTCAGGACGAAGGTCGGCGTGAAGATCGCGGTGACAACTGTGGCGGCGCTGAGGGTGACGGTGCAGGGCGCGGTGCCGGTGCAACCGCCGCCGCTCCAGCCGGTGAAGACTGACCCGGCCGCCGGCGTCGCGGTGAGCGTCACGACGATGCCGCTCGTGTAGGAGACGGAGCACGTGGCGCCGCAGTCGATGCCTCCAGGAGTGCCGGTGACAGTGCCGAGGCCCGCCCCCGCCGTCGTGACGGTCAGGACGAAGGTCGGGGCGAAGGTCGCGGTCACGGTCGTGGCGGCGGTGAGCGTGACGGTGCACGTCCCCGTGCCGGAGCAGCTGCCACCGCTCCAGCCGGTGAAGACCGAGGTCGGGCTCGCCGTCGCGGTCAGCGTCACGACGGTGCCGCTCGTGTAGGAAGCGGAGCAGGCAGTGCCGCAGTCGATGCCTGAGGGAGCGCTGGTGACGGTCCCGACGCCAGTCCCGGCCGTCGTGACGGTCAGGACGAAGGTCGGCGTGAAGGTCGCGGTGACAGCCGTGTCGGCGGTGAGCGTGAGTGTGCAGGGCGCGGTGCCGGTGCAGGCGCCGCCGCTCCAGCCGGTGAAGACCGACCCGGCCGACGGCGTCGCGGCCAGTGTCACGACCGTTCCGCTGACGAAGCTCGCGGCGCAGGTCGCGCCGCAGTCGACCCCTGTGGGAGTGCTCGTCACCGTCCCGGCGCCCGCCCCAGCTCTGGAGACCGTCA
>QHSX01000068.1 GCA_003221695.1 Candidatus Rokuibacteriota bacterium | reverse complement strand
CCGTGCTCGCGCGAGGGGTGTTTCCGAACCCGGGCAATCTGCTGCGGCCCGGCCAGTACGCCAAGGTCCGCGCCGTCGTCGAGGTGAAGAAGGCCGCGCTCTTGATCCCGCAGCGTGCCGTCCAGGACGTGCAGGGCATTCATCAGGTCGCCGTGGTCCGCGCCGACGACACGGTCGACATCCGCAAGATCAAGGTCGACGTGCGAGTTGGCTCGTTGTGGATGGTGACCGAGGGGCTGAAGCCCGGCGAGCGGGTCGTCGTCGAGGGAGGCGACCGGGTACGCGCCGGCCAGAAAGTCCGGCTGGCGGCGAACGCGCCCGCGGAGTCGAGCGCGGCGGCGAAGTAGACCGACGATGGCCAGGGTCTTCATCAACCGGCCCATCGTCGCCATGGTCATCTCCATCCTCATGGTGATCCTCGGCGTCGTCGCGATGGTGCAACTCCCCATCGCGCTCTATCCCAACATCGCGCCGCCGGAGATTCTGCTGACCGCGCGGTATCCGGGCGCCGATGCCGTCACGCTCGAGCAATCGGTGGCCACGCCGATCGAGCAGCAGATGAGCGGCGTCGACAAGATGCTGTACATGTACTCGCTCAACCAGAGCGCCGGCAGCCAGATGCAGCTGCGGGTCGATTTCGACGTCACCACCGACCCGAGCGTCGACCAGGTCCTCACCAACCTGAGATACTCGCAGGCCGCCTCCCAGCTCCCGCCCGACGTCGTGAACCAGGGCGTGAGCGTCACGAAATCCGTGACGAGTCCGCTGGGTCTGTTCGTGCTGTACTCGCCGAAGAGCACGTACGACCCGTTGTTCCTCGCCAACTATGCCTACGTCAACATCAACGACCCGATGACGCGCGTGCCCGGCATCGGCCAGGTGCAGATTTTCGGCGCGTCTCAGTACGCGATCCGGCTCTGGGTCAATCCCGACACGCTCGCGAAGCTCGACATCACCGTCAACGAGATCGCCAGTGCGCTGCAGGCGCAGAACACCGTCAATCCGGCCGGCCAGCTGGGTGGCGATCCGATCCCGCGCGGGCAGGAGTTCACGTACACGGTGCTAGCGCAGGGGCGCTTGAAGAGCCTCGCGGAGTTCGAGAACGTCGTCGTGCGGGCGAAGCCGGACGGTGCCTTGGTGCGAATCAAGGACGTCGCCCGCGTGGAGCTCGGCGCGCAGAACTACATCCGGCGCGGCCGCCTGAATGGTCAGCCGGCCGCGCTGATCGCCGTCTACCAGCTTCCCGGCTCGAACGCCATCGAGACCATGAAGGGGGCGACGAAGCTGATGGAGGAGATCAAGGCCAGGTTCCCCGCCGACCTGGACTACGTCACGTCGCTCGACACGACCTTGGCGGTCAGCGCGGGGATTCGCGAGATCGCGAAGACGCTCGTCGAGGCGCTCGTCCTGGTCGTCCTCGTCGTCTTCATCTTCTTGCAGGGCTTCCGCGCGACGCTCATCCCGCTGCTGGCGGTGCCGGTCGCGCTCGTCGGCGCGTTCATGGTCTTTCCTCTGCTGGGATTCTCGATCAACACGCTGTCGCTCTTCGGCCTCGTGCTGGCCATCGGCCTCGTGGTGGACGACGCCATCGTGGTCGTCGAGGCCGTCGAGCAACACATCGAGCAGGGCCTCTCCCCGCGCGACGCGGCGCTGAAGGCGATGGACGAGGTGTCGGGACCGGTCGTGGCCATCGCCCTCGTCATGGCCGCGGTGTTCATCCCGACGGCGTTCATCCCGGGCATCACCGGCCGGATGTATCAACAGTTCGCGGTCACCATCGCGGTGTCCGTGCTCATCTCGGCCTTCAACGCCCTTACGCTGAGCCCGGCGCTCTCGGCGCTGCTCCTGCGGCCGAGGCGCGAGATGCGCGGCCCGCTCGGGTGGTTCTTCCGTGGGTTCAACCGCGTCTTCGAGCGGGTGATGGGCGGGTATCTTAACGGGAGTCGCTTCCTGATCCGCAAGGCCGCCTTCGCGATACTCCTGCTGCTCGCCGCGGCGGCCGTGTCGGGCCTCCTCGGCATCCGGCTGCCAGGTGGTTTCGTCCCGGAGGAGGACCAGGGCTACATCTTCGTCAACGTCCAGCTTCCCATGGCCGCCTCGCTCGACCGCACCGCGGCGGTCAACGACAAGCTCGACGCGATCTTCAAGACGCAACCAGGCATCAAGTACTACACGGGCGTGGCGGGCTTCAGCCTGCTGAGCCTGGTCACGACGACCTACAACTCGTTCTACTTCATCACGCTGGAAGACTGGGACGCCCGCCACAAGCACGGGCTCACGGCCGACGTGATCATCCGACAGCTGAACCAGAAGCTGGCCGGGGTGGCCGAGGCTCAGGTCTTCGCGTTCTCGCCGCCTGCGATTCCTGGTATCGGCACATCCGGCGGCGTGACCTTCATCCTCGAGGATCGCTCCGGCAAGGATCCCGCGTTCCTCGCCGAGAACACGGACAAGTTTCTCGCCGCCGCCCGGAAGCGACCTGAGTTCGCGCGGCTCTTCACGACCCTGCTGCCGAGTGTGCCGCAGTTCTTCGCCGAGGTGGATCGCGACAAGGTTCTGAAGCAAGGCATCTCCCTGACCTCGGTGTACCAGGCCCTCCAGGCTTTCCTGGGAGGGGCCTTCGTGAACTACTTCAACCAGTACGGACGAGTGTGGCAGGTGTACGTCCAGGCCGAGGGCGAGTTCCGGACCCACGCCGACAACGTCGGCCGGTTCTATGTGCGCAACGCCGCGGGCCAGCCGGTGCCGCTGTCGACGCTGGTCCGGATGAGAGAGGTCAACGGTCCGGAGTTCACGACCCGGTTCAACGAGTATCGCGCGGCGCAGATCAACGGGCTTCTCGCACCCGGGTCCACCACCCGGCAGGGGATGCAGGCACTCGAAGAGGTATTCGCACAAACCATGTCGCGCGACATGGGCTTCGACTACTCGGGGATGTCGTTCCAGGAGCAGGTAGCTTCCCAGGGGGTGCCGGCGAGCGCGGTGATCGCCTTCTCGGTGCTGGTGGTGTTCTTGCTCATGGCCGCCCTGTACGAGAGCTGGACGCTTCCGTTCGCCGTTCTTCTCGCCACGCCCATCGCCATGTTCGGCGCCCTCGGAGCGCTCTGGCTCCGCCGCCTCGAGCTCGACGTCTTCTCGCAGATCGGCCTGCTCATGGTGATCGGCCTCGCGGCCAAGAACGCGATCCTCATCGTCGAGTTTGCCAAGGTCGCCTACGAGGGGGGTATGTCGCTCGTCGACGCCGCGCTCGAAGGCGTCCGTGTGCGTCGGCGCGCCCTCTTCATGACCTCGTTCGCGTTCATCCTGGGCTGCGTGCCGTTGTGGACCGCCTCCGGCGCCGGCGCGGTTGGACGCCGGATCCTCGGCACCGTCGTGATCGGCGGGATGCTGACCGACACGCTCATCGCCAGTCTCTTCATCTCGGTGAGCTTCTATGTCAGTGAGCGCTCCCGTCGGACGTCGCCGCACGCCGCCGCGCCGCCGATCTCCGCTCCGGCCGCGATTTCCGGCGGGGCCGGCGACGAGCCTTCGGCGGGTGGATCGCGCCCGTGAGATCCCGGGCTTCCGACTGGATGGTCGTCGCGACAGCAGTGCTCGCCGGTGCGCTCATCGCCGGCTGCGCGATCGGTCCCGATTACAAGCGTCCCGCTGTCGCCGAGCCGCCCACGTTCCGCGGCCAGGAGACGCCGGAGGCGGTGTCGTTCGCGGATGCGCCGTGGTGGGAGGTGTTCCAGGATCCGATCTTGAAGACGCTGATCCAGGAGGCTCTGCGTAACAACTACGACGCCGCCATCGCCGCGGCGCGTGTGCAGGAGGCACGCGCGAATGTCGGCGTGGCGCGCTCCGACTACTTCCCGTCACTCAACTCTAACGTCGGCGCCTCGAGGACCAAGGTGGGCCCCGGCGTCCTGGGAGGAGCCGGCGGCCCGGTGCCCAATGCGACCAACTTCTACTCCGCCTCGACGATCATGTCGTGGGAGCTCGACGTCTGGGGCCGCATCCGTCGCTTGAACGAGGCAGCCCGCGCCGCCCTGCTGGCCACCGAGGACGCGCGCCGGGCTGTCTGGCTGACTCTGGTCAGCGACCTGGCCCAGGCGTACTTCGAGCTGCTCGCTCTCGACGTGCGCCTGCAGATCGCGCGCGACAGCACGGCGGCCTATCAGCGCACGTACGATCTGTTCCTCGATCGCCTCAACCTCGGCGTGGCGTCGAAGCTCGAGACGTCGCGCGCGCTCGGTGCGCTCAGTGACGCGCAGGCCAATATTCCGCAGCTCGAGAGCGATATCGTCGCGAAGGAAAACCAGATCAGCACCCTGCTCGGCAAAGCGCCCGGCCCGATTGCGCGGGGCAAGCCAATGTACGACCAGGTCGTCGTGCCGTCGGTGCCGGCGGGCTTGCCGTCGACCTTGCTCGAGCGCCGTCCCGATCTGCGCCAGGCGGAGCAGGCGCTCGTGAGCGCCAACGCGCGGATCGGCGTCGCCAAGGCCGAGTTCTTTCCCAAGCTCAGCCTGACCGCGCTCCTCGGCACCGCCAGCCCCGAGGTCTCCGCACTCACGGGCGGAAGCGCGACGATCTGGGCGGTCTCGGGCCTCGTGAGCGGGCCGCTCCTCAACGCCGGGCGCACGCTGGGAACCTATCGCGCGTCCGTCGCACAGTGGGACCAAGCACGGCTGCAGTTCGAGCAAACTGTCCTCCTCGCACTGCGCGAGGTCTCGGATGCACTCACCAGGCTGACTCGGCTGAGCTCGGCCGAGACGGCGCAGGACATGGCGGTGAAGGCGCTCGGGGAGGCCGTCGAGCATGCGATGGATCGCTATCGGCAGGGCCTGGCAAACTATTTCGAGGTGCTCGAGGCCCAGCAGCAGCTCTACCCCGCCCAGAACGCACTCGCCCAGATTCGGCAGAACCGCCTGCTTGCCTACGCCCAGCTCTACCGGGCGCTCGGCGGCGGCTGGGCGCTGACGGACGCGCAGTGGCAGGGCGAGGCCGCGACGAAGTGAGAAGGAGGAGGAGCAACTACATGCGATGCGCGCTCATGACCACGCTCGGCATCGGAAGCTGCCCCCGCCACCGCAGCGCAAATCCCTGCTCCCCGGAGGTCGCCCATCGGCAGTAGAGGGGAGTAGGGCACGCGGGGTGCGGCTCAGTGAATTCACTGAATTCCGGGTGAGGGATTTACCGATACAGAAAGTCCTGGAGCAGGGACAGGCGAGCGGGGTACGGTCGGAGTGTGGAGATTCGCCAGCGTCGCGAAGGAGAGCACGCTTGCCTCCTCTACGACAGGCCGGCCGAGTTGCTCGAGTCGGTCGTACCCTCGGTCCGCGAGGCCCTCGCCAGCGGGGAACAGTGCATCTATCTGGGCGACGAGACCACCGCGGCGCACGTGGCGGGCGCCCTCGCCGCCACGGTGGATGTGTCCGAAGCCCGCGACCGCCGCGCCTTGCGCCTGGTGACCGAGCGCGACGGATATTCCCCGTCAGGGGAGTTCAGAACCGGAGACATGGCGGCCTTCTTGGAGCGGAGCATCACGGCCGGGCTGGCCGACGGCTTTTCTGGCGTCGTGGTCACAGGAGATGTGACTTGGGCGCTCGGGCCCAAGGCAGGAACCGAAGAAGTGGCGGCGTACGAGGAGCTCGTGACGTCTCTCGTGCCCGGCCGCCCCGCCGCCGCCATCTGTCAATACAACGCCCAGCATGTCTCGTCGAGCGTCGAGCGCAAGGCGCTTGGCCTGCACTGCATCGTCCGAATACCGCTGACGGACGGGACTGACGTCGGAGCCGTGCGCTGGCGGGGCTGGGCCATGGCGGAACCGCTGGGATTCGATCCCGGCGACCTCACGCTCATGTGGACGGTGGTCTCTGAGCTGGCGCGGAACGCTGTGGAGCGCGGCCTGCACGGCGAGCTGATCCTGCGGCGCCTCGAGCGCGGCCACCGGCTCGGGCTGCGCGTGACGGTGCGCGTGGAGCAGACGGAGCTCACGCCCACCGACCTTCTGCCGGCCCTGCCCGAGGTCGGGCCCCTCATGGACGAGTTCGAGGTGCTCTCCGGCGAGGGTCGCGGAGCGATGATGAGCATCACGAAGTGGGTCCGCGACCATCCTTCCGCCAGCGAAGCGCGCCTGGTGTTGCCCTCATGGAAGCGGGAGACCAATTTTCCGAGGGGTCAAGATGTGAGGCTTCTCTCATCGCGTGCTGACAAGTTGGTCGGTGAAATCCCCGCCCCCTATGTCGACGCGTGGAGTCGACAGCTGCAGCGGGAGTTGATCGACTTCTTTGAGAATGCCCCGGTTGCGTTGCACTGGGTCGCAGAGGATGGCCGAATCCTCTGGGCCAACCGGGCTGAACTCGAGCTCCTGGGATACCCCAGCGAGGAGTACATCGGTCGCAATATTGCGGAATTCCACGCGGACGCTGACGTGATCCCTGACATCCTCCGCCGCCTCTCTCGTCGCGAGGCGCTGCATAACTATGAGGCGCGCCTGCGGCGCAAAGACGGGTCAATCAGGTACGTGCTGATCACCTCCAACGTGTTCTGGGAGAACGGGAAGTTCGTGCATACCCGTTGCTTTACGCGTGACATCACGGAGCGCAAGGCAGCCGAGGAAGCGCGGCGTCACGATGAGCATGTCGGCCTCCTCGTCGAGAGCGTCAGGGGCTATGCCATTTTCATGATGGACCCCGACGGCCACGTGATCACGTGGAATACCGGCGCCAGGCTGTTGAAGGGGTATACCGATGACGAGATCCTGGGACAGCATTTTTCGTGCTTTTACACCGCAGAGGATCGCGAAGCCGGCAAGCCGGAGAAAGTGCTGCAACTGGCTCGGGAGCAGGGTCGAGTAGAGGACGAAGGCTGGCGCCTGCGCAAGGATGGCACGCGGTTCTGGGCGGACGTCGTGGTGACCGCGCTGCCGGATGAAAGCGGGCAGGTTCGCGGGTTCGCGAAAATCACGCGCGACCTCACGGAGCGCATGCGGGCCGAGGAGGCGCTGCGCAGGGCCAACGAAGCCCTGGAATCTCGCGTCGCGGAGCGAACGCAACAGCTCCAAGCCGCGCTCGAGGAGAAGGAACACCTCGTGGCGGAGCTGCAGAATCTGGCCCTGAGCGATCCGCTGACGGGCCTGTACAACCGTCGCGGTTTTCTCGCACTCGCCGCACAGCACCTGAAGTCCGCTCGTCGTACCAAGCGAGGGTGCTGGCTCATCGTCGTCGACTTGGACGACTTTAAACAGATCAACGATACCTTCGGTCACCCTGAGGGTGATCGCGCGCTGAAGAAGACGGCGGAGATTCTCACGCGGAGCTTTCGGGAGTCGGACATCATTGCGCGCCTTGGCGGGGACGAGTTCACCGTGCTGGCGGTCCACGCTGACGATGATAGTGCATCGACGATCACGAAGCGTTTGGCCGAAACGCTAAGCCAGTGCAACGCCCAGACGGACCGTGGCTATGCCTTGGCCTTCAGCGTTGGCGTGGTCCGTTTCGACCCGACGAGCCCCTGCTCGATCGAGGAATTGTTGGCGCGAGCCGACGAGGCGCTGTACGCGCATAAGCGGCGCAAGGAGAAGTCGTAGCGGGAGATTCCTGCGCGTCGCAAGCCCTGGGCACAGGCGGGCGCCCGTCTCTGGAGGGCGCAACGAAGATCCAGTAGATTCCCCTGAAGCCCGAGGACTGGCGTGATGGTTCACAAGCAGCTCGAGCTCCTCGAGTCAGCGACTGTAGGCCATCGGCGACTGTCGCTGCGGGTGATGAAGCGGGGTCCGCCACCGTCGAACAGCGCGACGACACCACGCTGACCGATCCTGATGCGGCCGAGGAAGGTGTCGATCCCCGCGAGGCTGAAATCGACGGTCGAAACTCCCTGCACCCGTCCGCCCGCGTCCTGCACGGCCATCGCGGCCGTGATTCCTTTCCTGCTGAGTGATGCGGTGCGCCTGGCGGCGGTCGAAGGCGAGCGCGATGACATGTGCCGTAGGACGGCGCGGTTCTCGATCAGGACGTCCGGGATCTGGTTGTCGCGAAGCTCCAGGGCCCGGTACAGAGCCTCGACCGGATCGGGCTTTCGCGCCGTCCGAGTGGGGCTGGAACCGACAGCGGCAGGCCGGCCGCGAGCCCGATCATTCGGGGAGCCCGTTGATCAAGTACATCGCCGCGATGATCGGGCCGGCCGTCGACATGTCTGCGAACCACTTCTCGAAGATCGGCACGATCTCGCGTGATCGATAGAGCTGCGCCAGCGTCCGATTCACCGACAGCCGGAAGCCCGCGTCGTCTCGGCGCAGCATGAGGCCGTACGGTTCGTAGGAGAAGAACTCGCCGAGCAGCGATAGTTTCTCCGGATGCTTCGCCGTGCGGCCAATGCCCGTGAGAATGACGCGATCAGAGGCATACGCGTCCGCCGTGCCCTCGTCCAGCGCCGCCACGCCCGCCGCGTGGTCCTGTACCATCACGATGGTCGCCGTGACGTTGCGCTTGCGAAGCGCCGCGGTCAGCTGCGTCTCGGTCGTCGTGCCGCGAATGAGGGCGACGCGTTTGCCTTCCAGATTCGAGACGCCCTGGATGCCGGAGACGTCCGTGACGAGCAGGCTGGCGCCGTCGATGAAGGTCAGGAGGCTGAAATCCACCAGCTCGTAACGCGAGAGCGCGGTGGTCGTGGTGCTGCACTCGAGGTCGATTGTGCCCCTGGCGACCGCCTGAACCCGGTTTTCTACCGAGACCTTCACCCATTTCAGCTGGAGCTCCGGCAGGCCGAGCTGCTTTCCGACGCCGGCGGCGACGAGCGCGCACAGGTCGACCGAATAGCCCGCGGGCTTGCCCTCGGCGTTCGCGAAGGAAAACGGGCGGGCGGACTCCTGGTACCCGAGCGTGATCGTCTTGGTGCGCTTGATCTTCTTCAGCGTGCCGTCGAGGTCGGCGGCAAGGGCGGGTGCACTCAGCAGCGCGGTGAGCAACAGCAGCAGCGTCAGCCATCGGATCACAGGGGACTCCTTTTCCGGCGAGTGCATTCGGCTCGCGACCATGAAAGCGATCGGCTCATGGCGGGAATGCTCTCAGCCTCACGCCGGGCGGGCCATGGGACCTTGGTCCGATGGTAGGGGCTGCTCTCACGCCTCAGGATGGCGGGAGATCATGGGAACGCGCGCCGCCCCCCTTGTCGTCCTCGTCCTGCGTGGAGGCTGCGCTTCGTCCGGGGGCACGTGGACGAAGTCCGGCGTGACGCAGCAGGAGCTGGGACGCGAGCAACAAGATCATCCAGAAGCTCGTCGCCAAGCTCTCGCAGCAGAGCGGCGAGTAACCCGAACCCCGGGCGGCGGCCCGGGTGTCTGAAAGGCCATGACTCGAGGCTACTCGGCGGTCGTCCTCGCGGGCGGCGACGGGACGCGGCTCCGCTCCCTAACTCGGCAGCTCGCGGGAGACGACAGGCCTAAGCAATTTTGCCACCTCCTCGGCGCCGAGACCCTTCTCGGCGCGACGCGCCGCCGCGCCCGCCGCCTCATCGCGCCCGAGCGTCTCTTCACCGTGGTGACGCGCAGGCACGAGAGCTTCTACCGGCCGGAGCTCGCCGACACCGCTCCGAACACCGTCGTCGTCCAACCCGAGAGCCGCGGCACGGCGCCGGCGATCCTCTACGCGTTGCACCGGGTCGCGCTCGTTGCGCCCGAGCGCCCTGTCGTCCTCCTTCCGAGCGACCATTACGTCTCCGACGACGACGCCTTCATGGCGTGGGTCGAGAGTGCGCTCGAGGCCGCGCAGACGCGACCCGACAAGGTGATCCTTCTCGGGGTCGCCCCCGATCGCGCGGAGACCGAGTACGGCTGGATTGAGCCCTCGGAGCTGCTCCTCGGGCCGTCGCCCTCGCCCCTCTACGCGGTGCGGCGCTTCTGGGAGAAGCCGTCGGCGCCGGTGGTCGAGCGGCTCGTGCAGGCCGGGTGTCTCTGGAACAGCTTTGTGGTCGTCGCCAACCCCGGAATGCTCGCGCGCCTCATCCGCGGCGCCGTGCCCGAGCTCGTGGAAGCGCTCGCACCGCTCGTGTCACGGCTCGGCACCCCGTGGGAGGAGGAGACGGCACGCGCCGTGTACGTGCGGCTGCCCACCACCGACTTCTCGAAGCAGGTCCTCCAGGCGAGACCGGCCGATCTCGCCGTGCTGCCGATCACCGGTGTCGAGTGGAACGATCTCGGCGATCCGGCACGCGTCCTGGCGACGCGGAAGCGGACCCGCTGGCGGCTCGCCTCCGCGTGAGCGGCGCGCTCGTCGTGCCGCGCGAGCAACTTACCCGTCAGTCAGAACCGCGGCCACGACTTGTCAAGCGGCAATCGAGAAGCTGGCCGAGTATCTCGACAGCGAGCTGACTCCGGAGGTCACAAGCCCGCGCACAACCGTTCGCCGATGGCTTCTCCAATGAAACGATGGCCCGAATCGTTGTAATGTCCGGGCTCATAACGCTCGAAGGCGAGAGGCTCGTGGTGGCGCGCGGCATACTCGGCGACGCGGGGAGCCAGGACGATGGCCGGGATGTCGTGGCGCCGGGCAAACTCTTCGAGCCGCCGGTCGGGATAGAAGAGGTCCTTGATCTGTCTTTGCCTCACCTCATCCTCCCGCAGGGCCGGCGGACGGTCTTGCGGGCTTTGCCATAGGGTCACGATCCGGAATCGCACGCCATGGCTTCTCGCTTCGTTGTTCAGGGCCAGAAGCAACGCCTCGGTCACGCGCCAGGCCTCCTTCATCTCTGGAACCTCTGGCGGTCCGTAGATAAGGTCGTCCACGTGGGCTCCAAAGCGATTTGTCCGCTCGATCATCTCCGGACGCTGGGCCAGGGTAAAGAGCATGCGCCGGATCACAAGCTCTGCCATCAGCTGCGTCACCCGGCTTCGGTTCACCACGTTCGCAAAGGCTTTGCGCAAGCGGACATACATCTGACGCCCCTGGGTCTCTCGAAACGAGTTGTCCAGCACGAGCTCGTCGCCTCTGAGCAAGAAGTAGGGGCTCTTGGACGCGTCCACCGGATTGAGAGCGCGATGATTATTGTGAACGTCGTTTAGCGTGTAGAAGGCGAGAATAACTGCATCGGGCTGATAGCGGAGGACCCGGTGACGGAAGGTGAGAAGCTCCTGCGCGGTTCCAAAGCCCGGCACTCCGAAGTTCATGACCTCGACCCGCTTGCCTCCGTACGCGTCGCAACCGGCCAGCTTCCGTTCCAACACGCGACAGAAGTTCTGTTCGACGTCGACCTGAAACGCCGCGGTCGTCGAATCGCCGAGGACCGCGATCCGCACAGTATCGCGAGGCTTCTCGACGGGGTATTCGCGATCGTGCATGCCGGCGCTGTTGATCCGCACGTACGCGTGGCCTTCGCTGACCCACCATCCCTCAGCGTTCGGTCGTAACCGCCAGCCGGTGATGGGATCGTCGTCGAAGAGTGACGCGTCAAACGCAACGCCGAGTATCCGAAGGGCCGCCTCGGCGAGCACCAGGGAGAGGGCGAGGCCGAAGGCCACGAGCAGGAGAGACTTCATTCCCAGTTTGAGTCCTCGATGTACCCCGTATCAAGGCCAGATGAAAGGGCGATGAGGGTCAGATGAGAACTTTCTCAGCGGCCGGGGATTTGGAGACGCGACGAACGGATCGAGCCGTCCCCTTCGGGGCGAGCCTCAGCCCCGTCGGGACGAGGATCACCGGCGCATCCGGTAGGTGGCCTTGATGGCGTTCGAGTCGATGCTCTCCGGCAGCATGATCGTGCGCTCGAAGCTGCCGTAGTCGATGCCTCGGACCCAGTAGTCGTCGGCGGGAATCTATCGGCCGGATCGACGCCAGGCACATCGCACCGGATGACGAGCTTGCCGTCTCGGGCGGCGCGTCAGAAGAGCTCTCAGAGTGTCTTGCGCGCAACCCGAGACTCGGTTAGGTTGAAGAACCAGTATGTCCCTTCAGTTTCTCAAGCTGGCATTGATTGGGGTTCTGGTCTGCCTCCGAACACTCGCCTACGCGGACCTTCCCGACCCGACCTGGATCGGAGGATTCTGGGAAGACGACGACTATGACGACATGGTCTTCCAGACCACGTCGTTCGGCACAACCGAGACCGCTCCCCTTGGCGCCCTACGGCCGCACTGGACGTCGGTGTGGATCGTTCCTCTGGACAACGAGTCGCTCGTTCCCGGTCCGGTCATTCCGCCGCACCCTCCTCGAGGTCCCCCGCTCGCCTGAGCCTCTCCCGTAGCATGGCCGCCCGCCGCTGGCGGGCGTTCTGACCGGTTCCGAACTCGTCGCGTTCGAGCGGCAGACGCACGTCTGCGATCAGGCTGGTCGTTGCAGCGATCGCGTATGCCCCGACAACGCTCGGTCGGGTAGGGGGGAGCAGCAATGCGCCGAAGCATGGCGCCCGGAAAAACGCAGGACACACGCGTCCTCGAGTCGTGGACCGCATGATCACCCGGATCGTGGCCTTCGCGCTCCACCAGCGCTTCGAGTGGCTGCGACGCAGGCCGCAATGGCGTGGAAGAATTACACGTTACGCTGGCCCCTCGACGCTTTTGGCCGTCAGTGTTCTCCTTCTCTTCTTCGATTTCGGCGTCCGCGTCCTGGCGACGAACGATGAGACCAGGTTCCCAATGCTTGCGCGCGACATCTTGGCCCGCGGCGATTGGCTCCTCCCGCGTCTTGGCGGTCTCCCGCACCTCAACAAGCCCCCACTCTATGCTTGGCTGGTCGCGTTGGCCGCGTGGCCCGGCGGCGCGGTCACGCAATCGAGCGCGCTCTGGCCGTCCCTCGTCGCCGCAGTCGGTGTCATGATCGCGACGTCGTGGATCGGCTGGCGACTTTGGAACAGGGGGATCGGGCTGACCGCCGGGTTCATCGTGTTGACGACGCATGGCGTCCTCACGCTGGCCCGAGCGCCGATGCCTGACATGATGCTGTGCTTCGTCATCACCGCGGCGATGGCGGCCTTCGTCGCCGCGGAATTCAGCGGCCGCCGTCTCATGCTGGCCGTCTTCTACGTTCTTCTTGGCGTTGGCTTCTGGACGAAGGGCCTTGCTGCACTCCTGGGTCTGGCGACCGTCGTCGTCTTCACCCTCCGCCCAGTCAGGGGGTGGCCAGGACGGCGGCTGGCCTTGCCCGCCGGCCTCCTCCTTGTCGCGCTGATGATCGCCCCGTGGTTCGTACTCAGCGCCACTTCCGGCCGCGGGCGATTCCTGCGGGAGATCGTGATGACCGACTGGTTGCTATGGTACCTGCCGATCGGCCAATGGAGGTGGCACGTGATCACGGAGCCGATCGCGCAGACGCTATCAATCCTGCTCCCGTGGTCACCGCTGCTCCCGTTCGCCGTCGTCTCGGCTGTCGGGATGGAGGCCAAGACGCGGGCGAGGAACGCCGCCCTGCTCCTGGTCTGGCTTGGTGTCGTCTTTGTCCTCGTCGGAGCCTCCACGCAGCAGCGGATGCGGTATTACCTCCCCCTGTGTCCCCCGGCCGCCCTGCTCGTCGCGCTGTGGTACCACCAGCTGACGTTGCGGCACCGCAAGGTGCTGGGTATGGCGACCGCCGCCCTGGTCGTCGCTGGCCTCATGGTGTGGCAGACTGCCGACGACGCTCGCCACAACGCCCTCACCAACCTTCGCGCTCTCGATCCGAGCACCGTGAAGGTCGACACGCCGATCTACGCGGTCGACGTGCCGGAGCTCGTGCTCGCCTTCTATCTGGACCGGCCCGTGGTGGCGCTTCGAACCTACGCGGCGTCCGCCTCCGACGGCCCGATCCCTCCGACCGGCTATTTTGCCGTGGCCGATCGGGTGCTGCCTCAGTGGCTCGGCCACCGCCTCGTCGTGACGATCGCGACCGGGGTGGTGAATGGTCAGGGGTTCTCCGTTTTGGCGCCGGAGTCGCCGTCGCGTATGCAGCGCTGAGGATCCAGCCATCTGCGGGCTCGCAGGGTTTCTTCAGAACGGGCTCCACGACGGTCGCCGTCACACGGCGCGGCGAATGGCCGAGACGCTGCGCCATCGCGGCCCCGACAGTGAGGGTCTCTACGTTGACGCCTTCTTCGCGCTGGGCGTCCGACGCCTCAGCATCATCGACCCTGAGACCGGTGATCAGCCGATCTCCAACGAGGCCGGGACGGTCTGGGGCGCCTTGAACGGCGAGATCTATAACTTCCAGCCGCTCCGCGCCCATCTGCAGCGTCTGGGGCACCGCTTTCGCACGCGGTCCGATACCGAGGTCCTCGTGCACGCATACGAGACGTGGGGCGAGGACTGCGTGCACCATTTCGACGGCATGTTCGCCCTCGCTGTCTGGGACGTCGGTCAGCGTACGTTGTTGCTGGCACGCGACCGGATGGGCGAGAAGCCGCTCCATTACTACGCGGGATCCGACGCCTTCGTGTTTGGTTCAGAGCTGCGAGCGCTCCTCGAGCATCCGGCAGTGCCGCGTGAGCTGAACCTCGAGAGCTTGGCCCGGTACCTCACCTTCGAGCACGTTCCCGCACCCCACTCGATCCTCGCCGGGATCGAAAAGCTCCCTCCAGGCCATCTGCTGACAGTGAGCCCGGGGAGCAAGCCCCGAGTCATTCCGTACTGGGACCTGGCATTCGCCCCGGAGGACTCTACGAGCGTGGACGAGTGGGCGCGGGCGCTCAGGCAACAGCTGGAGCGATCGATCCGCCACCAGCTCGTCAGTGATGTGCCGCTCGGACTGTTCCTGAGTGGAGGGATCGATTCCAGTGCCATCACTGCGTTCGCCACCCAGGTGTGCGGTAGGAGCTCGATCAAGACGTTCAGTCTCGGCTTTGCCGAAGCCAGTTACGATGAGCGGCCGTTCGCCCGCACGGTGGCCCGCCACTGCGGCACGGACCATACCGAAGTCGAGTTCTCCTCGAAGGACGTCGCCGTGCTCCTGGAGAACGTGGGCGACCTGCTCGATGAGCCTCTCGTCGACAGCTCGTTCCTGCCGCTCTACCGGCTCTCGCAAGCGGCCCGACGGAGCGTGACCGTCGTGCTCAGCGGGGACGGGGGCGACGAGCTCTTCTGCGGATACCCAACGTTCCTCGCGGATCGCGGGGCGCGATGGGTGCAGGGGCTACCACTGTGGGTGCAGAGCGCCGCGGCTCGCGCGGTGAGCCGGCTGGCACCCTCGCCGCGGTACGGCAGCGTCGAGTTTCTCCTGAAGCAGTTCTTCCGAGGTCTTCCGTTCTCTCCAGAGGTCCGCACCCAGCTCCTGCTGGGGGGGCTCACTCCTTCGGAGCGGGCGACCCTCCTCTCGGAGGGCGCGCGCGCGGCGTGCGTCGAGTGTGAGCCCTTCGAGGAGCTGGCAACGGCCGTCGGCGCGGCGCCGAGATCGGCCCCGATTGACCGCCTGATCTATCAGCACTGCAAGTTCTATCTCGCCGGCCAGAACTTGGTGACGGTGGACCGTGCCAGCATGGCTTGTGGTCTCGAAGTCCGGGCGCCGTTCCTCGATCGGGCCCTTGTCGAGATGGCGGGTCGCATCCCACCCCAGCTCAAGTTGGCTGGGTGGCAGACCAAGTACATCCTGAAGCGCGCCCTTCGCGACCTCCTTCCAAAAGCGATCCTCGCCCGCCGGAAGCAGGGGTTTGGCGTCCCGATTGGTCTGTGGTTGCGCGGTCCGCTGCGGTGCGCGCTGCAGGAGCGCCTGGCACCAGCGCGAGTGGACCGCCTCGGTCTCTTCAATCCCGAGGCCACAACGCGGCTGATGACTGAACATCTCGATGGGGTGCGAGATCACACGAAGGTTCTCTGGGCGCTCCTCATGTTCGATGCCTGGCGCGAGCGATACCTGCCAGGCGCTCAGTGGGGTTGAGAGTGAAACTCGTCCTGATCCGCCATGGTGATGCCGGCGATCCCGACCCGGGGCGCTACCCAGACGACCGGCTGCGGCCTCTCACGCCCAAGGGCGAACACGAGCATCGCGTCGTCGGGCAGATTCTGGCCGGAATGGGTCTTGGCTTCACACATCTTCTTACGAGCCCACTCCGGCGAGCACACCAGACGGCTGAGATCACCGCGCGTACGCTGGGTTGGACCGAAGCCATCGAGTCCGTCGACGCGCTCGGAGAGAACTTTTCGGTGTCAGCGCTTCTCGAGAAGCTTGGCGATTTTCCGGACCGCGCGGTCGTCGCCTGCGTCGGGCACGAGCCCCATCTCTCACGATTTGCCGCCGCACTCCTCCACCCTGATGGCACGGTGAGGATCGCTCTCTCCAAAAGTGGGGTGATCGCTCTGGACTGCGCAGGTAAACCCGCCCGTGGCACTGCCCGGCTTCTCTTCCTGCTTCCGCCAGACGCGTTACTACAGTTGATGGCGTCGCACGACCCATCGAGGGCGCGGACAGGCCCAACAAGCTGAATCTCTGGCGCGCAACGTCTGGTTTGATCCTGAGAAGAGCGACCTCAACGCTTGCCCGCCGCTCTGTGCTACACTCCCACGATCGGTCGCGGTCGGATGCTCCAGAAACTTCTGGAATTCCGGATACCCGGCGCGCGACGTGCCCGAGGCGGGAAGGGGACGGAATGGAACACGAGAAGACCGCGCAGGCCGACGTCCTCACCCGCGCCATGCCCGAGAGCTCCCTTTCCGATGTCGACTTCCTCATTGTCGTCGCGTCCACGGAGACGGACCTGTACGAGCACCTCACGAAGATCTTCGCCGACGTCAGAGGGATCAAGGTGATCCTGGAGCGTCGGCAAGGCGACCGCCGCCGACAGAGCCAGGATATGGCCGTCGAGCGCCGCCAGCGCGAGCGGCGCCTGCAGCGCGGGAAGGTGTCCGCCCTGGGCTACACCGCGGTCAACTTCCACCCGCAGACCCACCGCCCGTAAGCGATTCCATCGAGCACGCCGCGTCACTGCGCCAGCGCCTTCAAGTAGGCGGCGGCGTCCATCACGGTGACGTACATCCCCATGCCGCGCAGCGACGCCAGGTGGAGCTCCTCGTCGAAGGCAGCGACGCAGTCCTCGAGGATGACGACCGAGAAGTCGCGAATCATCGCGTCGCGCGCGGTGCCTTCGACCCCGCCGTGGGTGACGATCCCCGTGAGGACGACGGTGTCGATCTCGAGCGAGCGCAGGAGCACCTCGAGCGGCGTACCGTGGAACGCTGAGAAGCGGGGCTTGTCGAGCTCGTAGTCCGCCCGGCCCACCTCGGGGATCAACTCACGGCCTGGATCGCCCAGACGGAAGCCCGTGGTCCGGAGGAAGGGGCGCGCCTTGACGATGTGGTCGAGGCCGAGCGGCGCACCGCCGGGCGACGTGTAGACCGTGAACTTGGACGCGAAGATCGGCACGTGGGCCGTCCGGCTGGCCGCCGTGACGCGGGCGATCACCGGGATGATCCCGCGCAGCCGGTGCACCGGCAGGCCGTGGCGCGCGTAGACGCCGTCCGGGTCCAAGAAATCGCGCTGGAGGTCGAGCAGGAGGAGGGCGGTGGAGCCTCGGCTGATCGTCATGATGGTATAGTCTGCCCCATGCCGCGCTACGACACGGTCGTGCTCAACGGCACGGTCATCATGCCTTACGTCGATCCCGTCCGCTGCGATATCGGTGTCCGCGACGGCCGCGTCGTCGCGCTCGCCGACGCGCTCGCGCCGGGGGACGCGGCCGACGTCGTGGACGCCCGCGGCCGCCTCGTCCTCCCCGGGGCGGTCGACTCGCACTTCCACATCGGAATCTACCGCGACCTCGCCACCGACGCGACGAGCGAGACCGCCTCCGCGCTCGCGGGCGGCGTCACGACGGTGCTGAGCTACTTCAGGACGGGCCAGCACTATCTCAACAAGAGCGGCCCGTACCGTACGATCTTTCCCGAGGTCGTCGCCGCCACCGAAGGCCACGCGTACACGGACTTCGGGTACCACCTCGGCATCATGACGTCGGAGCAGCTCGACGAAGTCGACTGGCTCGTCGGCGAGCAGGGGGTCGGCTCGTTCAAGTACTACATGTTCTACAAGGGGCTGAATCTGACGTCGGACTCGACGCGCGGCAGCGCCTATACCATGTCCGACGCGTACGACCTGGGTCATCTCTACCTCCTCATGCGTCAGGTCGCATCGGCGTCGGCCGTCCACGGCGCGCGCGGGCGTGTCTCGCTCAGCCTCCACTGCGAGCAGGCCGAGCTCATTCGCGTCTTCATCGACGAGGTGAAGCGTTCGGGGCCGGGCGGCCTCGAGGGCTACCATCGCGCCCGTCCACCGCTGACCGAGCGGTTGTCGATCGCCGAGGCGCTCGTGCTGGCCGACGAGACGCGCTGCCCCGTCAACTTACTCCACCTCTCGAGCGGGGAGGCTCTGCGGGCGGCGGCGCAGGGACGACGCGAGTTCCCCCACCTGGACATCCGGCTCGAGACGACGCTCCATCACCTGGCGCTCACGCACGCCACGGCGCACGGGATCCTCGGCAAGGTCAACCCGCCGATCCGGACGGAGGCCGACCGCGACGCGCTCTGGGACGCGGTGGTGCGGGGGTCCATCGACACGGTGGTGAGCGACCACGCGTGCTGCGCGGAGGCGGACAAGGGCGAGGACCTCTGGAAGGCGCTCCCGGGCTTCGGCGGCACCGCGCTCCTCTACCCCTACCTCGTCTCGGAGGGTCACGGCAAGCGCGGCCTCGGGCTCACGCGCGTCGCCGAGCTGGCGAGCGCCAACCCCGCGCGCGCCTTCGGCCTCTATCCGAAGAAGGGGACGATCGCCGTCGGCAGCGACGCCGACCTCGTCGTCCTCGACCCCGACCGCGAGCGGGTCGTCACCCCGGACGTCCTGCACTCGGCGCAGGACTTCACGCCGTTCGCAGGCATGCGCGTCCGCGGCTGGCCCACCCACACGATCCTCCGCGGCCGTGTCGTGTTCCAGGACGGGCGCGTGCAGGGCCGGCCCGCGGGCGAGTATGTGAAGCGTCCGGTCTCGCGTCCGTAGCGGGGAGGAGGCGGCCGACCGATGACGCTGGGGTTCAGCGACGTCCTGTGGATCTTCCTCATGATCACGGCGCTCCAGCCGATTCTCAAGCAGCGGCTCCTGGAGATGCGACGGCTGCGGCTTCTCGTCCACCTCGAGAAGCGGCGCGGGCGACTGTGCGCGAGCTCCTGGCCGCCCGGATGGAGCCCGCGGCGGCAGACGCCCTCGCCGACAAGCTCTCACGCGGGGGCTGGACCCACGACTATCCGATCACCGCGGAGGAGGCGAAGGTGCTCGGGCTTCCCGTGAGCACGGAGGTGCCCGAGGAGATCTACGAGTTCATGAGCCTCTTTCCCCAGCCGACGCGCACGCGGCCCTCGGTGGAGTACGTCCCGATCCCCTACCGGGGTCGACAGGGCCGGGAGGGCGGCGGTTAGCGTTTCGCGGAGTCTTCGCGAACCGGAGCCGTCGCTAGGCCCGGCGAGGCGGAACGACCGGGACACACCTTGTGGTACCACGTCGACCCGAGCTTCACGTGGTTGCCGTTCTTTCGGATCTTGCGCTTGCACTTCGGACACGTTCCCATCGGGCGCTCCTTCGCGCGTCGTCTCTGGGCGACAGGCGGGTATTATAACAGGGCGTCGAGGAGGCGCCGTGACGGACTGCGTTTTTTGCCGCATCATCGCACGCGAGAGCCCCGCGGACATCGAGTACGAGGACGACGCGGTCGTCGCGTTCCGCGACATCTATCCGAAGGCGCCGGTGCACCTCCTGATCGTTCCGCGGCGCCACATCCCGTCGGTCATGGCGATGGAGGTGACCGACGCCGAGGTGCTGGGCCGCTGCTTCCTCGCCGCGCAGGCGCTGGGCGAAGCGACGGGCTTCGCCGAGCGCGGCTACCGGCTCCGAGTGCACTGCGGCCCGGAGGGCGGGCAGGTCGTCCACCACGTCCACATGCACTTCCTCGCCGGCGGCCGGGGCGGCGGTGGCTAGCCACTTCATCGACTACCAGCTCTTCGGCGACCAGTTCTCGACGCCCGAGATGCGGGCAGTGTTCGACGAGCGCACGATGCTCCAGCGCTGGCTCGACGTCGAGGCCGCGCTCGCCGCCGCGCAGGAGGAGCTCGGGCTGATCCCGACGGGGTCCGCCGCGGCGATCGCCCGCGTGGCGAAGGTCGAGGCGCTCGACCTCGACGCGGTCCGGCGCGACGTGGCTGTCACGGCCCACCCGATCGTGCCGCTCGTCCGTGAGCTCGCACGGCTCGCCGGGGACGCGGGGAGGTGGGTGCACTGGGGAGCGACCACGCAGGACATCATGGACACGGGCATGGTGCTCCAGCTCCGTGCGGCGCACACGATCCTCCGCCGCGACCTCGTCGCCCTCGTGCTCGCGCTCGCCGACCTCGCCGAGAGCCATCGCGACACGGTCATGGCGGGACGCACCCACGCTCAGCAGGCGCTGCCGATCACCTTCGGCTTCAAGGTGGCCACGTGGACGGCCGAGTGCGTCCGGCAGGTCGAGCGACTCGATGATGGGGCGCCGCGCCTCTTCGTCGGTGAGCTGGGCGGCGCGGTCGGCACGCTCGCCGGCTTCGGCCCGCAGGGCGAAGCCGTCCAGCGCAGGGCGCTGGAGCGTCTCGGGCTCGGCGTGCCGCCCATCGCGTGGCACGCCTCGCGCGACACGATCGCGGAGTTCGTGACGTTGCTGGCGCTGATCGGCGGGACGCTCGCGCGCATCGCGAACGAGGTCGTCCAGCTCCAGCGCTCCGAGATCATGGAGCTCGAGGAGCCGTTCGCGCACGGCAAGGTGGGCAGCTCCACGATGCCCCACAAGCGCAACCCCACTCACGCCGAGCGGATCGTCGCGATCGGGCGGCTCCTCCGCGGGCTTGCGGCGACGGCGCTAGAGACGATGGTCGCGGCGCACGAGCGCGACATGAGCGTGGGACGCGCCGAGTGGGTGCTGGTCCCGGAGGCCGCGTGTCTGGCGGCGGCGACCGAGCACTGGTCGCTCGTCGTTGCGCGCGGGCTCCGCGTCAACGTCGGACGCATGAAGGAGAACCTCGGACGCCTCGGCGGGCTCCTGCTCTCCGAGCCGGTGATGCTCAAGCTGGGCGAGACGCTCGGCCGGAACGCGGCCCATGATCTCGTCTACGACGCCGCCATGGCCGCGTTCGACGGCAAGGGGAGCTTCCGCGAGCGTCTGCTCGCGGATCCGCGGGTCGCGGCGGCGCTCCCGGGAGACGAGCTCGACCAGCTCCTCGATCCGGCGGCGTACACGGGCCTCGCGGGGCCCTTCGTGGATCGCGTCGTGCGGGAGGCGCGCCGCTTGAACCGTTAGGCGGGCGCCGCGGAAGGCGAGGTCTTCGGCTCGAGCGGCAGGCCGGCGTTGGCCCAGCTCCCGAGGCCGCCCTTGAGGATCCTCACGTCCTTGTAGCCGAGCTGCCTGAGCTTGTGCGCCACCCGGGCGCTGGTCGCCTCGTCGGGTCAGGTGCAATAGGCGACGACCACGCGGGTCGGCTCGATCTCGAGGCGGGTGACGCCGGTCTCGAGCTCCTGCGGGGTGATGTGCCGCGAGTCGGGGATGCGGACCGGGCTCTTCGCGTACGTCGCTCCATCGCGCACGTCGAGGATGATCGGCCGCTCCCTCGACGTCTCGAGCAGGCGCATCACCTCCGACGGGCGGATGCGGTAGCGGTTTCGTCGCCAGGAGAGCCCCCACATTCCGGCATAGGCGCCGAGGCTCGCGACCGTCACGACCACCGCAACGGTGGCCCACGGGAACGGCTTTGGCGGCGGATTCTTGGCCTCGGCCGTCACGCGGCGGACGTCGGGAAGCTTGGGGATGAGCCGATCGGCCTCGGCGAAGTGCTCTGAGGCGCGCGTGTAATCGCCCGAGAAGTAGGCGCCCAGACCGGCGTACCAGGCCGCGTTGAACCGGCTCGGTTCGTCGAGAGGGACGTCGGTGCCCTTGAGGAACTCGCGCACCGCCGCTGACGGGATCACGAAGTTGAAGCCCTGGACGATGCCGCCCTCGTCGCCGCCGGCGACCGAAACGAACGTGACGACACCGAGAACCTCGCCGCGCGAGCTCACCGCAGGGCCGCCGCTGTTGCCCCACGCCGCCGGCGCGTCGGTCTGGATGACCGGCTGGTTCGTCACGTCCTCCTTGAACCCCGAGATCGCGCCGGTCGTCACCGACGCCTCGACCTTGGCCGACGCGTTGAGGAGTTCGTGGCTCAGCACCACGCCCGGAAAACCCAGGATGTGGAGCTTGTCGCCGATCTGTGTGTTCGAGGAATCGGCGAGCCGGAGCGTGGGCATGTCGGCGGCGTCGAGCTTGAGCAGAGCAAGGTCGCGGCCCGACATGCTCTCGGCCGCGACGGGTAGGCTGTACTTGGTCACGGCTGGGGCCAAGCGAACGCCGTTCGAGAGGATCACGGCGAGCGACGGATCGAGCTTGACCCTGGCCCGCGTGGCGGTCGCCGCCAGCGTCTCGGGCGGGAGCTCGCCGCACGCCTCGCGCACCGCGCGGCGCGCCTGCTGGTCGGCGACCCACGTGGGCGGCCGGTGGGCGGGGGACACGACATGGGCGTTCGTGAGCATCCACCCGCTCGGGCTGACGAACCAACCGGTGCCCGTTTCACGGAACGGAGCCGGGCGGACGAGCTTCTCGCCGCGACCCGGACAGGTCACGATGACTTCCGAGCCGACCTCCGCGACGACGAGCGCAACGGCCGGCTTCGCGCGGAGCAGGGCTTCCTGCACCGAAATCTCCGCGGCCGCCGCGGTCGCGGGAAGAAGGAGGAGGAGCGCACCCGTGAACCAAAGGCGCATCTGACGAATCTTATACTCTCGTCGCGATGAAAAAAGAAGGCTCCAGGGATGCCCCCCTGGAGCCTTCGGTGACACGGCCTCCGCCTACTTTAGAATTCTGAGAGCGGCTTCGGCCTTCGCCTTCGCCTCCGCCATGTTGCCGGCCTTGCACGCGGCCTCGGCCTCGTGGATCAGCTTCGCGGCGTCGCTGCCGCGCGGAGCCTGAACAGCCTGACCGGCACCCTGATCGCTACGTGGCGCCTGAACATCCTGCTTACCGCGCGGAGCCTGGACATCCTGCTTGCCACGCGGGGACTGGACATCTTCCTTGCCACGCGGGGCCTGAACATCCTGCTTGCCACGTGGGGACTGGACATCTTCTTTACCGCGCGGAGCCTGAACATCCTGCTTGCCACGCGGGGACTGGACATCTTCCTTACCGCGCGGGGACTGGACGTCTTCTTTACCGCGCGGGGACTGGACATCCTGCTTGCCGCGCGGGGACTGGACATCTTCTTTACCGCGCGGAGATTGGACATCTTCTTTACCGCGCGGAGACTGAACATCCTGCTTGCCACGCGGGGACTGGACATCTTCCTTGCCACGCGGGGACTGGACATCTTCCTTGCCGCGCGGGGACTGAACATCCTGCTTGCCACGCGGGGACTGGACATCTTCCTTGCCGCGCGGGGACTGAACATCCTGCTTGCCACGCGGGGACTGGACATCTTCCTTGCCACGCGGGGACTGAACATCAATCTGAGTGCGAGCGCCAGCGAGTGACCGCGGCGCCTGCACATCCTCCTTACCGCGTGGAGACTGAACCTGCGTATCCTGGCGAGCGCCGGCCAGCGTGCGCGGCGCCTGAACTTCCGGAGCCTTGGCGACCTTGGCGAACATTTCCTTCGCCTGCTGGACCTCGGACGGGCAGGACGACTGAGCGTCCACCGTGGGCGCCAGGGCGCCGAGCACTGCCACGCTCACGATCGCTGCGAAAAATCTTTTCATCTCTCTCCCGTTCCTTCTAGGTTGTTGAGGTGTGGTGCGTTCTCACCGCGCTTACTGTGGGCCGCTTCACCCCCCTTTCGTCCTGAGAGTTTGTCGGCTTGCTCCAAGCTCGATGGGTTCATGATCAGCAAGGCCACTGCCAAGCTCGGCTGGCCCAAAGATTCCACGCAATATCAAAATGTTACGGTCACCGGCGGCCCAAGGTCCCGGCGTTGTGCCCGACGTTCCCCCGAGCGCTGGCCCGGCATTCTGCCCGTCGCGGCGTGACCCCTGTGGTACCCTCGCTGCCACATATGTCCCCCCCGGCGCGCCTCGCGCCCGTGCTACTCGCCGTACTGCTCGGGAGCGCGTGCAGCGCTGTCACCTCAGTTAGGACGCCCGATGCTGGGCGCTCGATGCCGACGCGGCGCGTGCTGGCGAACGGCACCCGGGTCGTCGTCCAGGAGTTCCATGCCAGCGACGTCGTCGCCATCCAGCTCTGGGTTGACGCGGGCGGACGCGACGAGACGTCGTCAGAGCTCGGCCTCGCCCACTACCTCGAGCACATGCTGTTCAAAGGCACGGTGACCCGCGCCCCGGGATTCGTGGAGCGCGAGGTCGAAGGTCTCGGAGGGCGGATCAACGCGGGGACGTCGCTCGATTACACCTACTATCACGCCCTGCTTCCCCCGCCGCGCACGGTCGCCACCATCGAGATGCTCAGCGACATCAGCGTGAACTCGACGCTGAGCCAGGAGACCCTCGAGCTTGAGAAGCGCATCGTCCTCGAGGAGATGCGGCTCGGCGAGGACAACCCGCGTCGCCACCTCGCCCTTCGGCTCTACGAGGTCCTCTTCGACGGCCACCCCTACGGTCGGCCGGTGATCGGCACCCGGGAGCTCATCCAGGCGCTCTCGCGGGAAACGCTCGTCGCTTTCTACCGCAGGCACTACGTTCCCGAGTCCTTCGTGCTGGTTGTCGTGGGACCCGTCGTGCCGTCGGCGGTGCTGGCGGCGGCCGAGCGCACGCTCGGCCAGCTGCCGCGCTCCGGGCTCAAGCGGCTTCCGCTGCCGGCGCCCGCCGCCGTGCGCACGAAGATGCTCGAGGTCGAGCGGCCTGGGACGCAGGCCTATCTGGGCATGGCGTGGCTCGGCCCGAAGCTCGATCACGCTGACACGCCGGTGGTGGACTTGCTCGTGTCGATCCTCGGCCAGTCGCGATCGTCTCGGCTGCCGCAAGCACTGCGCGAGAGGCTCGGCCTCGTCAGCTCCGTGAGCGCGGGCTACTCGCCCCTCGAGGCCGCCGGCGCCGTCACCATCACGGCGCAGCTGGAGCCGGCAAACCTGGCACGCGCCGAGGCCGCGATCCTGACGGAGCTCCAGCGCGTGCGCGAGCACGGCGTGACCGACGCGGAGCTCAGGCGGGCCGTGACTGCGGCCGAGGCGCGTGACGCCTTCTCGACCGAGACCGCGGAGGGCCGTGCCTACGCGTTCGGGCGCGCGGAGACGGTCTGGCGCCTCGAGGAGGAGCTCGCCTACGTCGATCGCCTGCGCTCGGTCACGCCGGACCAGATCCGCTCGGCGGCTCGTCGCTACCTCGATCCCGAGCGCTACAATCGAGTGGCGTTCGTGCCGCCCGCGCGATGACGTCCAGAGTGAGCCTCGCCCGGCTCGGCCTCGCCCTGGCCCTCGTCGGCATCCCCAGCGCCGCGGCGGCGCAGCCGCCGGGCATCACGCGGCACCTCCTGCCCAACGGGATGACGGTCATCGTTCGCGAGAACCCGGCGGCGCCGGTCGTCACGGCGTCACTCCAGGTGCGGGCGGGCTCGCGGTTCGAGACGCCCGAGATGGCCGGGATCACCAACTTCCTGCTCCGGACGATGATCCGCGGCACTTCGCGGCGCTCGGCCACGGAGCTCGCCGAGGCGGCGGAGGAGATCGGCGGAAACCTGGACGCGTCGGGGGAGGTGGAGTCCGCGGAGATCCGCGGCGAAGCGCTCGCGCGTCACTGGGAGGGGCTGCTCGGGCTCATCGCCGAGGTCGCCCTCGAGCCCTCGTTCCCGGGCGAGGAGATCGAGCGCGAGCGGCGGCTCATCCTGAGCCAGATCAAGACACGTGCCGAGACGCCGTTCACGCTGAGCCTCGACGCGCTGCTGCGGGAGCTCTACGGAAGCCATCCGTACGCATGGCCCGGCGTCGGCCTCGCGTCGGCGGTCGGGCGACTCGGGCGCGGCGAGCTCGTCGCGCGTTACCGCGCGGTGTTCCGGGCGGAGCGGATGGTGCTCGCGGTGAGCGGCCAGGTGTCGCACGAGCGCGTCGTGCGGATCTCCGAGCGGCTCTTCGCGAAGCTCCCGCGCCCGGGCACGGGCGAGGTCGGCGCCGCCGCGCCCACCACGCCTGTCGGCGCACGGCGCGTTCTCGAGCGGCCGGCCCAACAGGCGCAGGTCCTCGTCGGCTACCTCGGGCCCGGGCTCAGCGACCCGGCGTATCCCGCCGTCCGCGTGCTGGGCGCCGTGCTCGGCGGCGGGATGGCGGGCCGACTCTTCGTCGAGCTCAGGGAAAAGCGCGGGCTCGCGTATGCGCTCGGGGTCCTGATACCGTTCCGGACCGGACCCAGCTTCTTCGTCACGCACCTCGGCACGGCGCCCGAGAACTCCGCCGCGGCCGAGGCGGGTCTCCTCGCCGAGCTCGAGCGGATTCGCCAGGCGTCGGTCGGCCGCGAGGAGCTCGCGCGGGCGAAAGCCTACCTCCTCGGGAACTTTGCGCTCGATCGGCGGACGAACGCGCGACAGGCCTGGTACCTCGCGTTCTTCGAGGTCATCGGCGCGGGCTGGGATTTTCCTGAGCGTTACGCGCAGGCACTCGACGCGGTCACGGCGGCGGATGTCGAGGCCGCCGCGCGGCGCTTCCTGATCCACCCGACAATCGTCGTCCTTCTGCCTCCGGCGCGATGATCCCGATCAGCGACGATGTTCCGAGCCGCACGGTCCCGCTCGTCACGATCGGGCTGATCGTGGCGAACGTCCTCGTGTTTCTCTACCAGGCTTCCCTCGGCATGAGCGCCGAGCCGGAGGCGGCCGGCGTCGTCGAGGCGTTCGTCGCCGAGTTCGGGACGATCCCGTGCCGGCTCAGCGGGAGCTGCTCGGCGGCCGACGAGTTCCCAGCCCCCTTCGTCACGATCTTCACCGCGATGTTTCTCCACGGCGGCCTGTTCCACGTCGGCGGGAACATGCTCTACCTCTGGATCTTCGGCAACAACGTCGAGGACACGCTCGGCCACGGACGGTTCCTCCTTTTCTATCTTGTGTCGGGCGTCATGGCAGCCTACGCCCAGACGCTGGTGAACCCCCACTCGACGGTGCCGATGATCGGCGCGAGTGGCGCCGTGTCCGGGATCCTCGGCGCCTACCTGTTGCTGTTCCCGTACGCGCGCGTCCTCGTGTTGCTGATCTTCGGTTTCTTCGTCCGACCCGTGTACGTTCCGGCACTCGTCGTGCTCGGCTTCTGGATCGTGGTCCAGTTTGTCAACGGCCTGATCACCGTCAGGGCGTCAGCGCTCGGCGGCGGCGAGACAGGAGGGACGGCGTGGTTCGCGCATATCGGCGGGTTTCTCGCGGGGATCGTGCTGCTGTTTCTGCTGCGGCCGCGGCGGGACGGTCGCCTATAATGAAAGGCGTGGCCAAGCCCGCGGCGCGCGTGCGAATCGACCGCCTGCTCGTCGAGCGCGGGCTCGTCGAGAGCCGGGAGCAGGCCGCTCGCCTTCTCCTGGCGGGCGAGGTCCTCGTGGACGGCAAGCGCGTGAGCAAGGCTGGTGCCCTGGTTGCCAGAGACGCGGGCGTTGAGCTCCAGGGGCGGTCACCGTTCGTGAGCCGGGGCGGCGAGAAGCTCGCCCACGCGCTCGACGCCTTCCAGCTGAAAGTCGCTGGCCGCGTCTGCCTCGACGTGGGCGCCTCGACCGGTGGTTTCACCGACTGCCTGCTCCAGCGCGGCGCCGCACGCGTGTACGCTGTGGACGTCGGCGTGGGCCAGCTCGACGCCAAGCTGCGCAAGGACCCCCGCGTGGTGGTCATGGAAAAGACCAATGCGCGGGCGCTCGACCCGCGGATCTTCGGCGAGCAGCCGACGCTCGCGGTCATCGACGTCGCATTTATTTCGCTGGAGAAGATCCTGCCCTCGGTGTTCGGCGTGCTCGCGCCGCGCGGCGAGGTCATCGCGCTGGTGAAGCCGCAGTTCGAGGTGGGGCGCGAGGCCGTGGGCAAGGGCGGAGTCGTCCGGGACCCGGCGCTCCACCGCCAAGCGGTCGCCCGCCTCGCCCGATACGCGGTGCTGCGCAGCTGGCACGTGCTCGGCGTCACCGCCTCGCCGCTCCGGGGTCCGAAGGGTAACCGCGAGTTCTTCCTCCACTGCTCGAGCCACGGGCGCACGGCGAGCGACCTCGAGTCCATGATCGACCGGAGTGTCGAGGCGCTTGCGTGAAGCGCGTTGGCGTTGTGGCGAAGCCCGGCGCCCTGGAGGCGCGGGCCCCGGTCCAAGGGCTCCTCGAGTGGCTCCGGGCGCGGGGACTTTCCGCGGTGCTCGAGAAGGAGACCGCCGGGCTCGTCCCGGCGGCGAGCGTCCCCTCCGTGACCAAGGCGGAGCTGCCCGCGCACGCGGACCTGCTCGTCGTCCTCGGCGGCGACGGGACCCTCCTGTCCATGGCGCGGGCGGTCGGCGACCTTGGCGTGCCCCTGCTGGGCGTGAACCTCGGCGGGCTCGGCTTCCTCACCGCGACGACGCTCGAGGAGATGTTCCCAGCCCTCGAGGCGTTGCTCGCAGGCCGGATGGCGGTGGACGAGCGCATGATGCTGACCGTCCGCGTCGTGCGGAACGGCCAGCGGCTCGGGGAGTACGCCGCCCTCAACGACATCGTCATCACCAAGTCCGCGATGAGTCGCATCATCGATCTCACGGTGTCGGTCGAGGGACAGCACGCCACCGCCTACCGGGCCGACGGGCTCATCATCTCGACGCCCACCGGCTCGACCGCTTACAACCTCTCGGCGGGCGGGCCGATCCTGTTCCCGACGATGGACGCGATCGTGCTCACGCCGATCTGTTCCCACACCCTGACGAACCGACCGATCGTCCTGCCCGGGACGCACCGGGTCGAGGTCACGCTGATGGCGGACCAGGATGTCATGGTGACCGTGGACGGTCAGATCGGCGTGGGCCTGAGAGAGCACGACACCGTGGAGGTGGTGAAGGCCGCCGCGCGGATCCGCCTCGTGCGCTTCCCGCAGAAGGAGTTCTTCTCCGTCCTCCGGACAAAACTGAAGTGGGGGGAGCGCTAAGGCGTCATCCCCCGGATACGACTTGAGCGGCCGCGGCGACTGACCTAGCATCGTCGTCGATGCTCCGCGAGCTTCGGATCCGGAACTTCGCCGTCATCGAGAGCGTCGCCGTGGAGTTTCGCCCGGGCCTCAACGTCCTGACCGGCGAGACCGGCGCCGGGAAGTCGATGCTCATCGACGCCATTCTGTTAGTTCTCGGCGCGCGCGCCCAGACGGATGTGATCCGGAGCGATGCCGACGCCGCGACGGTCGAGGCGGTCTTCGACGTCGAGCCGCGCGGCCCCGTGGCCGTGACGCTCGAGGAAGCGGGGCTCGCGCTCGACGACGGCGTGCTGGTGGCGCGGCGCGAGCTCAGTCGCTCGGGTCGCCACCGTGCCTTCGTCAACGACGCGGCCGTCACCGTCGCCCTCCTCGAGCGCCTGGGTGACCACCTCGTGGAGGTTCACGGCCAGCACGAGCACCAGCGCCTGCTCGAGCCCGCCCGCCAGCTCGAGCTCTTGGATCGCTTCGCGGATGCGGAGGAACTCCGGGAGCGCGTGGCTGGCCTCGTCGCGAAGTTCCGTGCGGCGCGCGCCGAGGCGGAGCGGACGCGGGCCGCCGAGCGCGATCGCGCCCAGCGCGAGGATCTCCTGCGTTTTCAGCTCTCCGAACTCGACGGCGCGCGCCTGCGCCCGGGCGAGGAGGAGGAGCTCCGGCAGGAGCGGCGACGACTCCAGCACGCCGACAAACTCACCGCGGGCTTCGCCGAGGTCGCGGCGCTCCTGGACGACGATCGCGACTCGGCGACGGCCCGGCTCCACCGCGCGACGCGCATCCTTGGCGACCTGGCGCGTCTCGACCCCGCGGTGGCGGCGCCCGTCGAGCCGCTCGACGCGGCCCAGGCGCAGCTCGAGGAGGTCCTCGCCGCGGTCCGGGTGCTCCGCGAGTCGGTGCTGGCCGAGCCCGGCCGGCTCGAGGCGATCGACGAGCGTCTCGACGTGCTCACGCGCCTCAAGCGGAAGTACGGCGATACCGAGGAGGCGATGCTCAAGTTCCGCGACGAGGTCGCAGCCGAGTTCGACCGCTTCGCGCGACACGAGGAGATCCTCGCCGCCGAGGAACGGCGGCTCGGCGAGCTCCAGGCCGAACTCGGCCAGGCGGCCGCGGAGCTCTCCGAGCGGCGGCGGGCCGCGACGGAGAGTCTGGGTCCCGCCGTGGAGCGGGAGCTACGCGCGCTCGGCATGGAGCGCTCCCGGTTCCGGATCGAGCTGGAACGAGCGGAGCGCGAGGACGTGTCGCCCCGGGGGCTCGAGCGGGTCGAGTTCCGCCTCTCGACCAATCCCGGTGAGGAGGTGCGGCCGCTCGCACGCGTGGCGTCCGGAGGTGAGCTCTCGCGGACGATGCTCGGGCTGACGACCGTCCTGGCGAAGGCGGACCGCGTGCCCACGATGGTCTTCGACGAGGTGGACGCGGGCATCGGCGGACGCGTTGCGGCGGTCGTCGCGCAGAAGCTCGCGGCGGTCGCGGCGGGTCGCCAGGTGCTCTGCGTGACCCACCTGGCGCCGATCGCCGCGCGTGCCGACCACCACGTGCGCGTGAGCAAGAGTCTCCGCGCGGGTCGTTCGCGGGTCGCCGTCGAGGGGCTTGCCGGCGACGCCCGCGTCGAGGAGATCGCGCGCATGCTCGCGGGCGAGCGCGTCACCGACACCGCGCGCGGTCACGCGAGGGAGCTGCTCGGCGCTTCCGGGTCGCGCGAAAGGCGGGCATGAGTCGCTCGATGTGCCATAATCGATTGTGATGATCGACGCGATCCTTCGGAAGATCTTCGGCACCAAGCACGAGCGCGACGTCAAGCGCATGATGCCCGCGGTCGAGGCGACGAACGCACTCGAGCCGTCGGTCCAGGCGCTCGGCGACGCCGAGCTGCGGGCGAAGACCGACGAGCTCAGGAAGCGCCTCGACGCGGGCGCGTCGGTCGACGAGCTGCTCCCGGAGGCGTTCGCCGTCGCTCGCGAGGCGGCGCGGCGCACCGTCGGCATGCGACCCTTCGACGTCCAGCTGATCGGTGGCATGGTCCTCCACGAAGGCAAGATCGCCGAGATGGCAACGGGCGAGGGTAAGACGCTCGTCGCGACGCTCCCCGCATACCTCAACGGCCTGACGGGCCGCGGGGTCCACATCGTCACGGTCAACGACTACCTCGCCAAGCGCGACGCCCAGTGGATGGGCCCCATCTTCCACGCGCTCGGCCTGCGCGTGGGGGTCATCCAGCACGAGGCCTCGTTCCTCTACGACCCGGCCTACGTCACCTCGGACATCCGGATGACGGCCCTCCGGCCGTGCACGCGCCAGGACGCGTACCGCGCGGACGTCACCTACGGCACGAACAACGAGTTCGGCTTCGACTACCTCCGCGACAACATGCGCTTCACGCTCGACGAGCTCGTCCAGCGTGAGCTCCACTACGCCATCGTGGACGAGGTGGACTCGATCCTGATCGACGAAGCCCGTACGCCGCTGATCATCTCCGGGCCGGCGGACGAATCGACCGAGCTGTACTACAAGCTCGACCGAATCATTCCCAAGCTCCGGCGGGCGGCGACGATCGTCGAGGGCAAGCTCTCCGAGGTCGAGGAGCAGAAGGAGGGTGACTACATCGTCGACGAGAAGGCGCGCGCCGTGGCGCTCACGGAGCAGGGGATCGCCACTTGCGAGCGGCTGCTCTCGATCGACAACCTCTACGACCCGCAGCACATCACGGTCCTCCACCACATCCAGCAGGGGCTGCGGGCGCACGCGCTCTTCAAGCGCGACGTCGACTACGTCGTCAAGGACGGCCAGGTCATCATCGTGGACGAGTTCACGGGCCGGCTCATGCCCGGCCGCAGGTGGTCGGACGGCCTCCATCAGGCCGTCGAGGCGAAGGAGGGCGTACGGATCGAGCGCGAGAACCAGACGCTCGCGACGATCACGTTCCAGAACTACTTCCGGATGTACGCGAAGCTCGCCGGCATGACCGGCACGGCCGAGACCGAGGCCGAAGAGTTTGCGAAGATCTACAAGCTCGACGTCACCGTCGTCCCCACGAACCGTCCGCTGGTCCGGGTCAACAACCCGGACGTCGTCTACAAGACGGAGCGCGAGAAGTTCAACGCGGTGGTCGAGGACATCATCGAACGCAACACACGGGGTCAGCCCGTGCTCGTCGGCACGGTCTCGATCGAGAAGTCCGAGCAGCTCTCGAAACTCCTCAAGAAGCGCGGGATCCGCCACGAGGTTCTGAACGCCAAGTACCACGAGCGTGAGGCCGAGATCGTCGCCCAGGCCGGCCGTGAAGGGGCCGTCACGATCGCGACCAACATGGCCGGCCGCGGCACCGACATCCTGCTCGGCGGCAACCCGGACTTCCTCTCCAAGGAGATGCTGCGGAAGAAGGGGCTCGACCCGGCGACCGCCGCGACGGCGGAGCGCGCGGGCGCGCTTGCGGAGGCGCGCCGGGTCACCGAGCCGGAGCACGCGCGCGTGGTCGCGCTCGGCGGGCTTCACATCGTGGGCACGGAGCGTCACGAGGCGCGCCGGGTGGACAACCAGCTCCGCGGCCGCAGCGGGCGCCAGGGCGACCCCGGCTCCTCGCGCTTCTACCTGTCGCTCGAGGACGACCTGCTCCGGATCTTCGGCTCACAACGCATCCAGAAGATCATGGAGCGCCTCGGGATGGAGGAGGGCGAGCCGATCGAGCACAAGCTCGTGACGCGCGCGATCGCGACGGCGCAGAAGCGCGTGGAGACGCACAACTACGAGATCCGCAAGCATCTCCTCGAGTACGACGACGTGATGAACAAGCAGCGCGAGATCATCTACGGCATGCGTCGTCAGATCCTCGAGGGGGAAAGCCAGGCGGAGACGATCGCGGAGTGGACCGAGGACTTCGTCGCGGGGACGCTCGACGGCTACGCGCCCGAGGACGCTCACCCGGAGGACTGGGATCTCGGCGGGCTCGGCGAGGCGCTCTTCCGCGCGTTCGACGTGCGGATTCCGCCCGCGCGCTTCGGGGAGGCGGTCTCGCGAGAGGGGCTCGCGGAGCTGGTCGGCGCGGCGGTCCGCGAGCGATACGCGGAGCGCGAGCGCGAGCTCGGCGCGGACCTCATGCGCGCCCTCGAGCGCCACGAGATGCTGGTGGTCATGGACACGCAGTGGAAGGACCATCTCCTGTCCATCGACCACCTGAAGGAGGGGATCGGGCTCCGGGGCTACGGCCAGCGGGACCCGCTCACCGAGTACAAGAAGGAAGCGTTCGACCTCTTCCAGGACATGGTCGAGCGCGTGAAGGCGGCCGTCGTCGAGCGGCTGTTCAAGGTCCAGGTCGTCCGGGACGCGCCGATGGAGCTGCCGGCGATGACCGCATGGGCGGACGCGCGCGAGTCCCGGGGTGAGCTGCCCATGGCGCCCGAGGGCGCACCGGCGCCGGCCGCCCCGCGCCCGGTGCCGCGGACGGCGAGCGGGGAGAAGGTGGGCCGTAACGACCCGTGCCCCTGCGGCTCCGGCAAGAAATACAAGAAGTGCTGCTATCTGAAGCAAAATAATTGATATATTAAATACTTACAGATCAGCGCTTGGGTCGTGGTGACGCCTTGGTGACGCTTGCTGACGCGGGACGAGGGAGAACGGAATGGCTCAGTGCGGGCTGTGCGGCAGAGATCGCGATCCATTGGATTGACCGAGACAGGCTCGCAAACGGACTAGATAGAGAAGCATGCAACACGAGAACGATCCGGCAAGGTGGCCGACATGTACAAGCTCGATTCCACGCCGTACGCCGACCTGGTGAAACGGGCCGGCAAGGCAGCGGACCAGGCGTTGAAGCGCTACGGCAAGCCCGCCATTCCGCTCGCCGAACTGCGCGCGACACTTGACCGCGAGCTTAGCGGCATCTCATTAACCGGGTTGATACTGAAGGAACGGGAAGCAGGATGGTAGATGCTCGGTCTTCTACCTGGATACTTCTGCGCTCGTGAAGCGCTACCGCTCCGAGCCTGGAACCGAGGTCGTTGAACAGCTCCTCAAGGATCCGCGGCCGGAAGACCGCTTCTTCCTCTCGATCCTCGAGCTGACCTCCGGCATCCTCAGGCTCGCCAAGGCCGGCCGGCTCCGCGACGCGACAGCAACCCGGATTCTGGCCCAGTTCCGCAGCGACGTTCGCGAGTTCTACAAAGTCTGGCCCCTGAGCGAAGAGGTTGCCGTCAGCGCTGTTGCCGTGATCGAGCAACACAAGCTCCGTTCAGCTGACATCTTGCCGCAGCGCAAACGATAGCGGGCCTCGCCCCAGGCGTCCTGTCAGTGATGGTGACAAGCGATCGCGAATTGCTGACAGCTGCGGAAACCGTTCGACTCGGTGTTCTCGACCCTCAGGCGTCAGGTGCGGCGGAGAAGGTGAAGGAACTAAGAAAGAAATAATCCATCATACAAGGCGTCCGCCGGTCTTGAAGAGCCGCTGATGGCGAGCGGCAGGAGGAGCCGGCGCAGGCGATTACCCAGGTTGTAGGCGGTAACCCCCAGGAGCAGGCGCACCTCGTTGGCCTGGAAGCGGTAACAGGCGCGTCCAGTGGGTGGCGCAACTGAAGGGGGTTGAGTCGCCTTTGCAACCGTCTCTATCCAATCCACAAGGGAGGAGCATCACCGGCGAAATACCACGAGCGCCGAGGGAGGCTCGACGCCCGTGGTGTCGCCCGAGTCCGCGCTACTTCCCTGGTGGCCGGTAACTCACGCTCCTCTTCGTCGCCTGATCCATTTCCTCCGGGGTCATAAGAACCGTTGTCTTGGCGTGCACGGCACCGCTGGCGGTCACCGCTAATGAAACGGCGGCTGCACTCATGTTGTCTGGGGCGTCAGCGATCGCGAAGACATCCGTGTCGCCGAAGGCGAAGTAGAAGACTTCTAGCCTGCCTCCGAGACCCTTGATCGCCTGCTCAGCCGCGGCCTTCCGCTTTGAGCCGCCGTCCTTCAGGAGTCCTTGCACACCTTCCGCCGTGTATGAAGCCTGGATTAGATACTTGGGCATGGCGAACCTCCTGGTGTTTAAGCTTGTATCAACACGCCCGCCTCGCGGTCGTCGTCTGGCTGCTTCGGCTTCAACCTGGCGACGGCCTCCACGACGCGCTCGAGCCGCGGCTCCTCGGGGCGTGCGCCGCGCTAGTCGTCGAGCGCTCTCGAGGGGCGCACAAGTAGCCCTAGGGTCGAACCGGCGGAAGAGCAGCCGAGTTCCCCGTGTTCAAGCACCTCGGATGGCCGAACCCGCTCGCGCTGTTGCCGGTGCCCCCGTTGGGGTTCGGGGTGATGTCGAAGATGATGTTGTCGGGATGCGCGGCATCACCCGCAAAGAGGCTCGCGGGGCCCGGCACTGCCGGCAACGATCCCGACGCAGCCAGGTGATCCAAGCCGAGGAGATTCCGTGTCCGCCAAGCGACGTTGTGATCGGCGCATGAAGTGTCACCGCTCACCCCGAGCCCCCCCGTGATCACATGTCCCGTCGCATAGAGAGCGAGACCGCCCCCGAAGACGTTGACTCCGCCGATCCGCTTGCCGACCATCGGATCCTCGTCGGCTCCGTAGAGCTCAGGATCGCCAGCATACGCGACTGCGGGGTTCACGGGATTGCTATGCTGGAGCCCATACAGGCTCCCGCCAGGGTTGACCGCGGAATACAGATTCGCCGTCGACAGCGCGAGGCCCGCAGATTGTCCCGAGCCGTTGCTGAACGATGAGCTGTCGAGGCTGAACGCGTTCGCCGTGTTGGCCTTCTGGGCGGAGATCACGCGACTGCCAGGCCACTGCGCCCCACGGTTGGCCCCTGAGAATGCCACGGCGCATACAATGCCGTCGCGGTTAACGATCGCGGCCCACATGTTGTTGTTAAGCCCGCTAGCTTCTGCCGCGGTCGCAGTCGCTAGAGCGCCTCGCAGCGCCGCGTGGCTCGGCAGCCCTTCACATGCGTCATCGGCCGCGGCCATGGTCGAGAGGGGCAAGAGACCGCCGATGAGAGATATCGTCAAGATCTCAGCAACCCGCTTCATCCTTGTGCCCTCCCTTGTGAGCTGGGATTTCCGATATGGACCCACGTCTCCCCTCCCTCGTGGCGTTGAACGGGCGGATCGCCCCGTCGCTCAGCTCGTTCATCCTTTCCGGCAGGTTGAGGGAAGTCATGCTCGCAACGTATGGACCGTCCGCGGCCTCGCGCTTGGGAGTTTGGTCAATCCGACGGCCCTGTTCAGAGACACCTCCACTGCTTCGAACCCCCGCTCCTCGTTGCCTCCGCTCCCGGGTGGGGCTCTCGATCACGTCGGATGCCATGCGAGCTGCTCGATGCGCCGGATGATCTGCGCAAACAGGCGCTGAGTCAACTCGCGATCGGCTCTAAGCGTCAAGCGGGCCTGCTCCGCATGCAGCAGGCCGGCGTGATTCTCTCCGACTACGCTACGCTGATGGTCGAGATCCTCAAGGACAACGCCTGTCCGCTGGCCGGCCCCGTTTACGGCGCTCTCGACATGCCGTGGGCTACGCTCGTCGGCCAGATCGCGGAGGCCTACGTCAAGTAAGCGCGATCGTCGCCGATCGGCACGTGCCGACCGGCGAGCCTCTCCGGCGACCTAGCTCTTGACGGTGACGCTGATCTTCGTGCTCTCGTCGCTTGTATCGACTAAAGGGCAATGGTCAACAAAGTAGTTCTGATCGGCAATCTCGGACGCGATCCCGAACTTTTCCAGACGCAGGGGGGCGAGCCGTCGCACGCCTCTCGCTCGCTACCAACGAAGTATGGACGAAGGTCGGAGTCGGATGATTGAACCGGCTTCATCGGTAGCCTGCAGCACGGCCGTGCCACCGTCGAGGACATACCGGGAGCTGTGGACCGTCAGCCGCGCTGGCAGTTCCATCCGGAGTTCACCTCCGCATAGCCCAACTTTGTTCCCCTGAAGCATCGACCACCGCCGGTGCGTGCGCCCCATCGAACGGCCCGATCGCCGCGCGTTTGTTCTTAGTCTCTGTCGGCCGCCTCAATCAGACGGACTGCCGAATCTCAGGCAGCCCTTCGACCGACGAGCGGGACTCGCCCGGCGCATCAACGTATGAGTGCCGCATAGGTGTCGAGTCTTGGAAGCAGCTGGGTGATCTCACCGGCGCCTACCCTGAACACGACGCGATCAGCGCCCGCCTCCGCGAGTGCTTCAATGTGGCCACGGGCGGGATCCCCCGTGAAGATTGTGACGGAGAGTGCTCGCGGATCGCGACCGGCGGCCACAGCGCGGGCGCGCAATCTCGCGATCTTCGTTGCGAACACCGGGGGGGAGTACGAGCGATCGGAGATCCAGCCGTCACAGAAGTCGATCACGTGCCGGAACGCCTCGGAACCGTCGCCGTCAAGGAGAATCGGAGGATAGGGCTGCTGGATGGGCTTGGGGTATGACCGGATAGGACCGAACGTGACGAAATCGCCGTGGAACTCGGCATTCTCGTTCGTCCAGATCTGCCTCATGGCGAGGAGACGCTCCCGGAGCGCCGCCCAGTGCTTCTGTGTACCCGGTGCGTGACTGTGCACGGCGAGAAGCAATCGACCGCCCGAGATCCGGTCGACGGTTGCGATCACCTTGGCGGTGACCACTGGATCACGTTCCGCGATTTGGGCGATTGTGGCGATCTGCAGCCGACTCGTGACGACCGCTGCCGCCGTGAGTGCGATAAAGGGATCGTCAGCGTGCCAGTAGCCCTTCTTTCTCAAGAGCCGCTCGTCGCGATCCGGAAACGCTGCGTGCCACTCGGCGGCGTCTGGAGACGCCGTCGCATCGATCTGAATGATGTCCGGGAGCCACAACGATTCGAATCCCCGCTCCTCGACCGCCTGCGCAAGCGTCACCGGATTCACGTCGTCCTGCGTAGCAAACACGCCGACGCCAAACCGCATGAAAACTAGCCTAACCCAGCTTGGACGAGCCCAACGTCACGCCTGCTCACCGCCGGAACTCTCCGGACAAGTCTCGCGCGAGCACGCGAGCCACAATGTCATTCGCTAATTTCAGGGTCACGCTATCAAACCCTTCCCGCAGCGGCTGGGCGTCATTTTCCGCCCACTCGACGAACTTGCGCTTCGTACTCTCGGACTCGAAGGTCCCCTCGTGAATGAGAGTTCCGTCGGCAACACGGATAAACCGCGTGCGGAGGCCGAGAACCAGCCTGAACGGTGGGTTGATCGTCCCATCTCCTCTCAATCTGCTTTGTTATTAAAGCCCTTTATCGCGATGAATTTTCTAGATCCCAAATATCTCGCTCATCTTCTTGGGGATTGGGTCCCGTGGCCCTGGGAGCTCTGGGACGCCTTTAAGAGCTGATTCTCGATCTTCATGAGTGTCGCCCGATATGCGGGCTCCAATGGACCTGCCAACTCCGTGGCTCGGCGAGCGGCGCTCAGCGCTTCTTCGCGACGTCCCAACTCGGCCAGCACGTGCGCCAGGTTGTTGAACGCGGCGGCGGCCTCCGGGTGCGCTTGGGTGGCCAGCCGAAATGCTTGTTCGGCACCCGAGAAATCATTCAAGGCGTAGCGACTGTTCCCGAGACCAATCAGCGCACCGAGGCTCTGCGGCCACCGCTCGTTTGCGACCTCATAGGCCTCGACGGCGGCCTGCCACTGTTTCGCCCGTTCCAGGCCGACGATCGCTTCCAGCAAAGCCTGTTCGTTGACCGTGGCTGGCTGTTTTCGCGGAGGTAGAACCAACAGTGCCCAGCCCCCGCTCGGTGCCCAGGTCTGCTCGAGGCGCGCGATGGAAGACACCTGTCGTGGTGTAAGTCCTGAGCGGAGAATGAACTGGTCTCGGACGAGGTCGTATCCTACGACGACGGCGTAGTGCCAGCGCGGACGGTCCGGGCTCCCCAAGTTCTGCAGGACGATGACCGGGTTCCCGGCGGCGACTTCGGTGACGACGGCTCGCAGCGTTGAGATTGGATATGCAACGAGCCCGTGTCGCCTGGCCGCGCCAGTCATGTCCGTGGGAAGGCTGCCTTGCCGCGCGCGCGAATAGACTTGCTCGGCCAGCTCGTCAGGGGGCACGGGATGTCCGATCCAGGCAAGCACCA
>QHSX01000104.1 GCA_003221695.1 Candidatus Rokuibacteriota bacterium | reverse complement strand
AAATGTGGAAGAGTCAGAAACAGAAAAACACAGAATGATTCACGTACGACGAGCCCTCGACTCACAGTACAGCAACCTGACTAACAGCGCGAACGACCAGTATCAACACTATGACTTGGGTCATTGAGATAACCAGTGCATTACCCATGACTCAATCGGATGCCATATCGGCCTGCCAGAACTACACAAACAACATCACGATACCCACCATCAATGACCATATCACGGTCACCGGATCCTACGTTTTGGATACGGACCACCATAACTGGGCCGAGATCCACCCAGCTTACACTCTCGCAATATCCTAACTCTAGATCATCTTTGACGTGCTATAGTATGTAGCAGAGCCAACTTGCGGACTCTAAGAATCAGATAAGTTCACCAACTAGTCTTAAGGGCCGTTCTCGATTGTATCCGGGCACATCATATTAAATATGAAAAGATCTTTCCCGGCCACCTATCCATTGATCCCTTCTAGATTCTTGGTCAGCATTGTCTTAGCACTCATACTAATGATGGGCGTGTACTCTTTCCCGTCGGCCTATGCGCAGCGCGCAGGATTAGGTGGGCCTCAGACTTGGCACGTGTCGGTTGGTGGTCAATCCCCTGACGGGGCGGTTCAGGGCGAAGCATACTATCCTCACGTCATAACGATAGATGTTGGGGATATTGTCGTGTGGTCTCTCAGTTCCGGCGAGCCGCACACTGTCACATTCTTCGGCACGGGCCCTCTCCCTGACATCTGCGCCGCTGCATCTGACTTTTCACCCTGTCCCCTTCCTCTGCCCTCACCCTACAACGGGACAAGTTTTGTCGGCTCGGGACTGATGCTTCCCACAGGCTTCAACTGGGACAACAACTTCCCTCTTCCCCATGGAAACCAGACCTTCGCTCTAACCTTCGGCAACCCTGGAGCCTACATCTACCAGTCAGTGGTCCAAGCTGGAATGCAGGGAGTAGTGATCGTCCACGCCACAGGCACGCCCTATCCGTTTACTCAGAAGGAATATTCCGCGCAAGCCCAACAACAGTTGAATGGTGACCTCACCGCTGCACGACAGGCCCTCGCCTCGTTCAGGCAGCCCGAAACTACTACGGGTCCGGACAATACGGTGATTCACTACGTTGCGGCTGGAGTAGACGCGCCTGAGACCACGACTCAGTCATTGGCCCCTGGGGGAGGGTCCTCGGTAACAGGAACGGCCTCGCTTGCCGTATCCGTTTCCAGTATATCCTCGACGCTGAGTGTCAAGGTGAGCTTGTCGGGATTGACTCCCGGCCAGTCATACTCCCCCGCTATCAACTACGGAGTATGCGGGACAATTGCTCAAACCAGTCCGTTTCTTCTCGGCCCGTTCACGCTGAACAGCACCACAGCAGGGGCTGACGGAACGGGACAGAGTTCTACAGAAATCACGACCCCGGTCAGTGGTAACGGGATCCAGAATATTCGTATTCAAAGCTCTGGCTGGTTTGTTAGTGTGACCCAAGCCGTCGGCGAAGCAGGCGCTAACCAAGTAGCCTGCGGAAACCTGGTCTTCCATAACACAGAGGTGATGAGATTTGTTCCCGGAACGGTCCGCGTTCACTCGGGGGATACAGTAGTTTGGAGAGCACCTGTCATCTCGGTCCCCTTCATAATATTCCCAGCCGGACAGCCGGTTCCACCGTTTCCAGATTTCGCCTTTGCCGGTCCGACAGGGAATGCAACCACATACGATGGAACAACTTTCTTCAACTCGGGAGGCTTGTTCCAAGAACAGACCTTCGTTCTGACGTTCACAGCCCCCGGATCCTTCCAATATGTTGATCCGCTTGAGCCAGGAATGTTCGGCACTGTAATAGTCCAAGCAAACCATCCCAACGACCAGTTTCAGGGAGTCTAGTCGATGCAATCCCATGGAACCGTTGCAAGCAGATATCTTCTGCATTCGCGGGATTGTTGCTATTATTGCGGCTGCGCAGTGGATCATTGGGGTATTCATCGCCCAAGGCTTCTACCCGAGTTACACCATTACTCAGAAAGATCTTAGCGATCTGGGAGCTACCTGTTATAATGCTACAATGCCCACGCCCGGCTCGTGCGAGATATTCCAGCCCTCCTCAATAATCTGGAACACAGTACTATCTCTCGTAGGGATACTGACCATTGCCTCCGCTTACATGATCTATCGCGGTCTAGGCAACCGGCTCTTCTCGTCGCTGGTAGGTCTCTTCGGTCTCGGGGCTCTGATCGCAGGCGTGATTCCAGAGAATGTTGACCTTACTACACACGGCCTTGGTGCGCTAGTCTCGTTCGTCGCCGGAGCAATAGCTGCAGTTACGGTCTACAGAGTAAAGCTAGAAGCGCCCCATATTTCCGATACCTATCGATGCTGTTTGGACTAATCTCCCTGGCCGGATTGGCTATAATGCTCAGCCTATCGTTCGCAACGCTGGAAAGCAGTGCCATCGGACATGGAGGAGATGAGAGAATCATAGTTTACCCGTTGTTCATCTGGGAGACTGTTCTCGGGGTCTTCCTGATCAGAAACCTGCCGAGGACCCTTCAGCGCTGACCAAAGAGCGGCTGGGACAACGATATTGAAAAAATGAGGGGTCGACTATGGGAATGGTACGGGGATAGGGCCCTTCTATCCTATACCTTGGTCTTTCGGGTCATTTTGAAGATCAAGACGGAGGTGATAGCCGCGACGACAGCCACCGCAGCTGCTAGGTAGACAACGATCATCGGGTCCCAAGGGACTGGGGTTGATATTGTCAGGAGGTTTGGAACATAGTATCCGATGTATGTGGGGTCGTGTTTGATGCCGATTCCTTCCCATGTTGGATAGGAGATTCTGTAGATCAGCTTGGACGAGCTGTAGTTCAGGTCCGAAGATGCGGGTAGGCCGGCGATGTTGGGAAGGCTGGCTTTCACATAGTCTTGGGCTCTAACTACTTGCAGGGCTCCTGCACCCCTAAACGCTTCCACTGGAAGGGAGTTGTTGGGTGCGGCGGCATAGACTGTTCGCAGGCTGACTGGAGGGTTGGTCTGGAGTGTGTAGTTGTCGTTGAAGCGGAACTCGTAGGCTGTAGAGCCGGGCACGATAATCTGCGCCGTGTTTACTTGGGATGAGGTCTGGCTGGTCTGAGAGTCATAGTCGATGGAGGAACCGTTCGTCCTGACAGCATATCCTTCAGAAGAGACTGCGAGTACGAA
>QHSX01000103.1 GCA_003221695.1 Candidatus Rokuibacteriota bacterium | reverse complement strand
CTACCGCACCGGGGGTGGCGAGCCCGGGCGGTTCCAATTCGAGCTGAAGGTGTACGGACGGGGAGGGGAGCGCTGCATCACCTGCGGCCGGAGGCTCGTGACTACCCACACGATCGATCTCCGGGCGACCACGTTCTGCCCGACCTGCCAGCGATAGCTCGCCTTCCTCCGCTCGTCCTGAAAATCCGGTACCTTGATGTCAGGCCGAACCCGTGAAGCAACCCTGCGGAACGGCCGTACTGATGTCGTACCGGCGGTGCCTTATTCGTCGAAGGTAGAGGGTTGGGGTCGCCACGAGTCCACGGTTTTCTGACAACCGTCCCCCTTCCCGTTCCCTGAACCTGTTCGGTTAATTTTCGGGTCCTATGAAGCTCTCAGAGACGTCCATCCGCCGTCCCGTCCTGGCCAGCATGTTTTCGGCCGCCCTCGTGCTCTTCGGCGTCATCGGGTACACGCGCCTGGCGGTGCGCGAGCTCCCGGACATCGATCCGCCGATCATCTCGGTGTCCACCACGCTGCCTGGCGCCAACGCGCAGGTGGTGGAGACGGCGGTCACCGACGTGCTCGAGGAGGAGCTGTCCACGATCCAGGGACTGCGCACCCTCTCGAGCTCCTCTTCGGAGGAGAACAGCCAGATCACCCTCGAGTTCACCCTCGACCGCCCGATCGACGTCGCGGCGCAGGACGTACGCGACAAAGTGTCGCGCGTGCGGGGTCGACTGCCGGTGGACGTGCTCGAGCCGGTGATCGCGAAGCAGTCGGCCGACGCGCAGCCGTTTTTCTGGCTGGCGCTCAGCAGCGACAACTACGACCTGATGCAGCTCTCCGACGTCGCCGACCGAGTCGTGAAGGCCCGGCTCCAGAGCCTGCCGGGCGTCGGCAGCGCCGGCATCTTCGGGGAGCGGCGCTACTCGATGCGGGTCTGGGTGCAGCCCAACGGGCTGTCGGCGCGCGGCCTCACCGTGCAGGACATCGAGAACGCGATCGTCTCGCGCAATGTCGAAATCCCCGCGGGCCGGATCGAATCGACGCGGCGCGAGTTCTCGGTTCGGTCTCTGGGCGAACTCAAGACCGCGCGGGAATTCGGCGAGTTGGCCGTGGCCAGCCAGGGCACCCAGCTCGTGAAGCTCAAGGACGTCGCTCGGGTCGAGCTCGGGCCGGAGGATGATCGTTCGATCTTCCGCTACAACGGGTCTCCGGCGGTCGCGATCGGCGTGGTCCGGCAGTCCAAAGCCAACCTCATCGACGTCGCGCGCAACATCCGCGAAGCGCTGCCCAGCATCCAGCAAGCGCTGCCGCCTGGGGTGAAGCTCCAGACCGCGTGGGATGGGTCGGTGTTCGTCACGCACTCGATCAACGATGCAGGACTCACGTTGCTCATCGCGGCCATCCTGGTCGTGTTGATCATCTTCGTGTTCTTGCGAAACGTCCGCGCCACCATCATCCCGGGACTCGCGATTCCGGCGTCGATCATCGCGACGTTCGCGATCATGTATTTCCTCGGCTTCTCGATCAACAACTTCACGCTGCTCGCGCTCACCATCGCCATCGGTATCGTGGTGGACGACGCCATCATCGTGTTGGAGAACGCCTTCCGGCACCAGGAGGAGCTGCACGAACAGCCGGAGGAAGCGGCGGTGCGCGGGACGAACGAAATCGGGTTCGCGGTCATCGCGACCACGATCGCGCTGGTGGCGGTGTTTTCGCCGCTCGCGTTCCTGACGGGCACCGCGGGCCGGTTGCTGAGCGAGTTCGGCATCGCCGTGGCGGGTGCGGTCGTGATCTCGGGCTTCGTCGCCCTCACGCTCACGCCGATGCTCTGCGCCAAGATCCTGCGGATGCAGCACCAGCACGGCAAGGCCTTCCAGCTGTTCGAGCGCGGCTTCAATGCGATGTCGGAGCGGTATGCGCAGCTGCTGCGGCGCGCCGTCGATCACCGCGTTGCCGTTCTGCTCGGGACGCTGGCAGTCGTCGCCGTCTCCGTCGCTGCGTTTCTGTTCTACCCACGGACGCGGCTGCAGAGGGAGCTGATCCCGACCGACGACCGCGGCTTCTTCCTCGTGGCCGTGCGGGGCCCTGAAGGCGCGTCGCTGCCGTATACCGACGGCTACGTGCGCCAGATTGAGCAGGTCATTGGCCGAACCCCTGACGTCAACGGGTATTTCACGATCGTCGGGGGGTTCGCCGGCGGCGTGAACAGCGCGTTCATCGGCGTCATCATGAAGGACTGGAGCGAGCGGCACACGACGGTAGACCAGACAATCGGAGGCATGTTCCCTCAGCTCATGGGCATCGCGGGAGTGTTGGCATACCCCTTTGCCCCTGGCGCGATTGGCTTTAGCCCGCCGATCCAGTACGTCGTGCAGAATCCCGATTTCGCGAAGCTCACAAACATGATGGGCCCCTTTGTGGGTCGCGTGTCCCAGATCAAGGGTCTCGTGAACGCGCAGACCGATCTCTTTGTGAACAAACCGGAGCTGCGTGTGACGTTCGACCGAGACCGCGCCGAGGACTTGGGCGTGCCCGTCCGCGACGTCGCGGGCGCCCTGCAAACGTTCCTCGGCGGCCGCCGCGTCAGCACGTTCACGCGCAACGACAAGCTGTACTACGTGATGATGCAGCTCGATCCCAAGGATCGCGCGACCCCGAGCGACATGCGGGGAATCTACTTGCGAGGCAAGAGCGGGCAGCTGGTCCAGCTCGATGCGTTGGCGAACGTGCAAGAAGGAGTTGGGGCGCGACAAATCAACCACTTCAACCGGATTCCTTCGTTCACGTTGTCGGCTTCGCTGACGCCGGAGCTCGCCCAGGGGGAAGCGCTCGATTCGCTCGACGCCGTCGCGCGCCAGATCCTGCCCCCGGGGACCACGACGGCGCTCGCCGGAGAGTCGCGCGAGTACAAGGAGAGCGGCAGCGCCATCTACTTCGCATTTGTGATCGCGCTGATCGTGGTGTTCATGGTACTCGCATCGCAGTTCGAATCGCTGCTGCACCCCTTGACTGTGCTCCTGGCGGTGCCGCTCGCCGTTACGGGCGCGCTC
>QHSX01000067.1 GCA_003221695.1 Candidatus Rokuibacteriota bacterium | reverse complement strand
TTCAGCCACGCCTGGAAGGTCGACCGCAACTCCAATCGCATGGGCGTGCGCCTGGAGTCGCACAAGTGGCAATGGGCGCGCACGAGCGGGGGCATCGCCGGCGGGCATCCATCGAACATCCTGGACAATGGCTATGCGGTCTGGACCGTCAACGTATGCGGCGATCAGCCCATCATCCTCGTGGCCGACGGACCGAGCCTCGGCGGCTTCATCTGCAACGCGACCCTCATCTACGCGTCGACGTGGAAAGTGGGCCAGCTCGTGCCCGGCCGCGACACCATCATGTTCAAAGAGGTGACGATCGAGGAAGCCACTCAGAGGGCCCGCGACCTCGACGCGACGATCTCCGAACGTTCCATCGACAGGGGGTAGCAGTATGGCTGCGAAAATCGATATCAATGCCGACATGGGAGAGAGCTACGGACGGTGGACCCTTGGCCACGACACCGATCTCATGCCCTTCCTCAGCTCGGCCAACATCGCGTGCGGCTATCACGGCGGCGACCCGCACGTCATGCGAACCACGGTTCGTCTGGCCAAGAAGCACGGGGTCGCCATCGGCGCGCACGTCTCCTTTCCGGACCTCATCGGCTTCGGGCGGCGCCGCATGGACGTCTCTCCCCAGGAGCTGAAGGACTACGTGACCTACCAGGTGGGGGCGCTCCAGGCCTTCGCGGCGGCGGAGGGCGCCAGGGTGGAGCATGTGAAGCCCCACGGAATGCTCTACGTCATGTGCAGCCAGGACCGAACCTATGCCGAGTCCATGGCCGAGACCGTGAAGGAGCTGAACGGCAGGCTCATTCTGTTGCTCACCGGCACGGTCTGGGCGGACGCGGCCCGACGGGTCGGAGTCCCCTTCGTGATGGAGGGGTACATCGACCTCGACTACGACGACCAGGGCCAGCTCATCCTCGAGCGAGCGAAAAAAGCGCGGGATCCCGAGGCGGTTGCCGAGCGTGCCGTCGCGCTCGCAACGGAGGGACAGGTCCCGGTCCGCGACGGGGGGTGGTTGCCCCTGGCTGCCCGGAGCGTCTGCGTCCACGGCGATGCGGAGAACGCCCCAGCCATCGCCCGCGCCGTGCGGGAGCGTCTTGTAAAGGCGGGGGTCGAGGTCGCGCCGCTCCGCGCCCTTCTCTAATCCGATCTCAGCGGGAGACTAGCCTATGGCGGATCGCGTGGACGTGGTTGCTCCGGTTCCCGGCCTGGTCGCCAGCATCGCGGTGGCGCGTGGCGCCGCCGTCGCCGCGGGCGATACGGTGGTCACCCTGCAATCGATGAAGATGGAGATCGCGGTGCCGTCGGATCGGGCCGGCACGGTGGAGGAGGTCCTGGTGGCCGAGGGGCAGGAGGTGGAACTGGGCGCGGTGCTGGCCCGGGTACGGGCGGCGTAGCCGTCTGCGGTGTCGCTCAAGAAGGTCCTCGTCGCCAACCGGGGCGAGATCGCCGCCCGCGTGCTCCGAGCCTGCCGCGAGAGCGGGATCGCCACGGTGGCTGTCTGCTCGGAGGCGGATCGCGACAGCCCCTACACGCGACTGGCCGACGAGGTGCGGGACCTGGGCGGGGCGAAAGTGACCGAGAGCTACTTGAATCTCGATCGAATCCTCGAGGTCGCGAGCGCCACCGGCTGCGATGCCATCCACCCTGGCTACGGCTTCTTCGCCGAGAACGCCAAACTCGTGAGGAGGATCGAGGAAACCGGCCTCACGTTCATAGGGCCGAGCAGCGCCAGCATCGCCCTGATGGGCGACAAGCTGGCGGCGCGACGTGTCGCCGCTGACGCCAGGGTGCCCCTGCTGCCGGGCACAGAAGCCGTCGAGAGCCTGGACGACGCGAGCCGCCTCGCCGACAAGCTCGGCTATCCCGTCATCCTCAAGCCTGCCGCCGGGGGCGGCGGGATCGGCATGACCATCTTGCACAATCCGGCGGGGCTCGAGCGCGCCTACACCGCCGCCGCCCGGCTCGGGCAGGCTATGTTCGGCAGCGGGACTGTCTACCTCGAGACCTTCCTCACCGGCGGACGTCACGTCGAGATCCAGCTCCTCGCCGATCATCACGGTCACGCTCTCCATCTTGGCGAGCGCGAGTGCTCGCTGCAGCGCCGCAGCCAGAAGCTCGTGGAGGAGACACCTTCACCCGCCGTGGACGAGCCCCTCCGGCAGGAGATGGCTGGCGCCGCGCTCCGCCTGGCCGGCGTCATCCGCTACCACAACGCCGGCACTATCGAGTTCCTGCTCGGGCCTGACGGCCGCTTCTACTTCCTCGAGATGAACACCCGCGTGCAGGTCGAGCATCCGGTCACCGAGATGGTCACTGGGATCGACATCGTCCGCGAGCAGCTCCGCGTCGCCGGCGGGCTCCCCCTGAGCGTCGATCAGCGCGACGTCCGCCCCCGTGGTCATGCGATTGAATGCCGCATCTACGCCGAGGACCCCGACCGCAATTTTCTGCCGTCGACAGGGCGGATCAGTGCCTTCGATATCCCGTCGGGCCCGGGAGTCCGCGTCGACGCCGGGATCGCTCCGGGCAGCACGGTCTCGGTCCACTACGACCCCATGCTCGGCAAGGTTATCGTCTGGGACCACGACCGCCCGCACGCCATCGCTCGCATGCTCCGTGCCCTGGGCGAGCTGCGGGTCGAGGGCGTGCGCACGACGCGCGACGTTCTCCTGAAAGTGATCGACTCGCCAGAATTCCGCGCAGGGCGGCTTCACACGCGGTTACTGGAGGACGTGCTCGTGCCCCGGCTCAAGGGGACGTGAGCCGGCGTCGCGTTTCACTCATAACCCAATGGCCGTTCGCCACCCTGCAGGCCCAGGTGGGCCCGGATCGGTCACCGGTGCAAGGGCTCGCCTGGCGGGCAGATCGCGAGGGGGCGGCCCGCCTCCTCGACTTACCGCAAGAAAAGAGTGGTGAAGAAATCCCGCACGCGTTGAGCGAACGACGTCTCAGGATTGGCGGTCGTTCGCTCCGCGGCCGGTGGGGTCTCCTGGGTCGACGGCGGACCGAGTGACGCATCGCCCCCGGCCGTCGCAGGGCTCGCGATCCTCGGCTGATCCGGGACCGTCGGGGCCTCCGCCCGCGGGGTGCCCGGCTCAATCTGGGTCGTCGCCGTGAGGACCGTCTCGGAGACGCCGATGACGAGGTACGTGAACCAGAAGCCCTCAGAGATGTGGGCCTCGAGGGCGTTGCCACCCTTCTCGTAGACCTGCCGCGTGCCGTCCTTGGCGGCGGTCGTCGTGTTGACGTGGCGCCAGCCGTTCGACTCCAGCATGGCCCGCATCGCGAGCGCGAGGCTTGCCGGCTCCAGGCGTCCCCGATAGACGAGCTTCGCGGCCTTCACGGAGGGCGACTCGATCACGACCGAGCGCTGCGGCTGGTAGGTGAGGCCCGTCGGCAGCGGAACGTCGTCGAACTCACTGCGGAGTCGCGTCGTCGCACACGCCGCGGTCAGGAGCATGAGCCCGAGGGTCACGCACAGTCGGCTTTTCATGCGCGGAGCTTAGCAGGGCCCATCGGCGGGACCCAAGAAATTCGGGCCCAGGTTGTGATGAGGATCGGTGATGAGGAGGCGCTGGCGTAGCGTGGCCGGGCGGGGAGGCCGTGCCGTCATGACCTGACGGCGCTGACGTTCTGGCAGCCCGACACAAAGGCTGACAGCGGCAGGCCGGGGCTCCGTGCACCACCCCTGCCATTTATCAGCCGACCCGGCACTATATGTCGCCCCTCTCGGCACGGCATCGGATGTGCACAACGGCTGACCGCACGGGTCGCGGGACGGACTCGTGGCGGACACCCCGGGGCTTCGAAGGGAGGAGTTATGGTCGAGCGCTTTTCACGGATCGCTCTCGTGTTGCTGCTGACATCGGCGCCGGTTCTTGCCGGCTGCGCCAAGTGGGCGGGCTCGTCGGACGCCTCCGCGCCCGGCTCCCCGGGATCCACGGACGGCGGTCGAGCCGCCGACGGATCCATGGGCGGAGCCGCCGGGGCGGGGCGTGCACCCGGCAGCCCTGACCGACCCAACCCGAAGGAATTCGTGGCGCTGGGGGACCTGCGGGATATCCACTTCGAGTTCGATCGGTACGATATCCGGCCGGAAGATGCGCAGGTCCTCGAAGCAAACGCCGTGGTGCTGAAGTCCAACCCCAAGTGGCAGATTCTCATCGAGGGGCACGCGGACCAGCGCGGCACCACCGAGTACAACCTCGCGCTGGGCGATCGGCGCGCGCGCGCGTCGATGAACTATCTCGTCGCTCAGGGCGTCCGGTCGAACCGGATTTCGATCATCAGCTACGGCAAGGAAAGACTCCTCTGCCGCGAGTCGAGCGAAGACTGCTACGGCCAGAACCGCCGCGCGCATTTCATGGTGAAGGCGCGGTAAGTCCGCTTCCTGAGGAGGAGGAGCCGCTCCTCCTCCTCGTCCTGCTCGCTCCGAGACTCAACAAGAAAGCAGCCCACAGACCTTTGGTCCCATCGGGACGGGGCCGCCATCGGCGGCCGGTAAGGTGAGTGGGCTGAGGCTTGTATTCGTATACCGCGTCGGGGACGTAGTCAAGGGGGCGTTTGACCCTCCCGTCCGCCGCGACTTACCCCCGCCCGACGAAGGGCATCTTCGTCGCCATGACCGTCAGAAACTGGACGTTGGCATCCAGGGGAAGGCTCGCCATGTAGACGACCGCGCGCGCCACGTGCTCGACGTCCATCGTCGGTTCGACCGCGACGGCCCCATGCGCCTGCGGGACGCCACTCTTCATTCTGGCCGTCATGTCGGTCGCGGCGTTTCCGATGTCGATCTGACCGCACGCGATGTCGTACTTGCGGCCGTCGAGCGATGTCGACTTGGTGAGGCCCGTGATCGCGTGCTTCGTGGCGGTATACGGCGCCGAGTTCGGCCGCGGCGCGTGCGCCGAGATGGAGCCGTTATTGATGATCCGCCCGCCGCGTGGCTCCTGGGCCTTCATGAGCTTGAAGGCTTCCTGCGTGCAGAGGAACGCGCCGGTCAGGTTGATGTCGACGACCGATTTCCATTGCTCGTAGCTCAAATCCTCGAGCGGCACGGGAGGGGCTCCGGTCCCCGCGTTGTTGAACAGCAGATCGAGCCGACCGAACTCCGCCTTCGTCCGAGCGAAGAGGGCGCCGACCGCCACGGGATTGCTCACGTCGGTCGGAACGACGAGCGTCCGCGAGCCGGACGACTTTCCCGCCAGCGCCGTCGCCTCCAGGAGGTCCTTGCGACGGCCGGTGAGGACGACCGCGTAGCCCTCTCGCAACAGGGCAAGCGCGACGGCCCTGCCGATTCCGCTTCCGGCGCCCGTGACGATGGCGATCTTGTCAGACGCAGCCATGGTGGAGACCTCCGTCTTTCCCGATCGGGTGTCCCTCAGCGGCCCTGCCGCGGGGGCGCCGACAGGTTACTGCTTCGCCAGGGCGCCGATCAAGGGGGCGGGAGCGACTTCAGGCGATCGATGAGGCGCGTCAGGCGCTCGATCTGCGATCCGGTCAGATTGGCGAAGTAGAACGCGTAACCGTCGAGATCGATCCGGATCAGCACGGAGACGATCTCAAGACGCTCGCCGTCATCGGGCAGCGTGACCGAGAGCCTTACCGCCGATTCCGGGGCCGCCCAGAGCGGCCGGACCTTCATGCCGGAGGGGCTGAGGTCGACGCTCGTCGTCTGCCAGTCGACGCTGCCGTACTCGCTGACCTGGACGGGGAGCGCAACCCGTACGCGCGGCGCGCGGCGCCGCTCGGCCGGCCGCCCCGCCACCTCCGCGGTCTTGGCGAGCGCGAGCGGCTCGAAGAGGTCCAGGATCTGACGGAGACGAGCGAACGGGATGGGCTTCGGCACGAAGTCGAGGGCTCCGAGCCGCAGGCACTCCTGGGCGTCGCGTTCGCTCGCGATCCCCGAGATCACCACGATCGGGACGCGGGAGTCTCGCACCGGGCGCAGCTGGAGGAAGTCGAGGCCACTCATGCCCGGGAGCCTGAAATCGAGCAGGACGAGATCCGGACGGTCGCTCCGAAGTCGCGCCAGCGCGGCTTCCGCGGACGGCACGAGGGCGCCCGCGTGGCCCAACTCGCGGACAAAATCCACGAGGAGCCCGCCGATGTCCGCGTTGTCTTCCACGATCAGGATCCGCACGGCGTCCGTCGCCTCCCGGCTGCAATCTTCGCCGCGACACTGACCTTCCGGGGAGCAAGGCGAATGCCAGGGGTGGCAGGGCAATCCGGAAACACGAACGGAGACTCCCGGTAGCCGGAAGCGCAAGGATCTCGCACGTTCAAGACTGCGTGGTGTCCTCTCGAGGTGGCGGCAGAGGACCATGCATGCCAAGGTGACGCGAGTTGCCGTCCAGCGTCAGGGCAGCGGGTAAATGACAACACACCGCGCGACCGCACTTTGCCAGGCTGAGGGGCGTGTGCTAGGCTGCGCCCGCCACGAGCGCCGTGCGGCGGCGCTCATCGCGCGACATCGTCATCCAGGAGGAAACGAGATGTCCGTCTCCGCTGCCACCTTCGCGGGCTACGCGGTCGGAGTCGACAAGGCTCTCGCCCAGGCCATCAAGACCGATACCCAGGGGATCGTCGTCGGAGACGCCCAGGTCAAGATCAGGGATTATGCAATGCCGGTCTATGAGGCCCGTCCTGCGACGGGCGGCGGCGTGCCGATCCTCCTGGTGCTCTCGGAGATCTGGGGCGTGCATGAGTGGATCAAGGACGTCACCCGCCGCTTCGCCAAGCAGGGCTACTATGCCGTGGCACCCGAACTCTTCCAGCGCGAGGGTGGCGTCGGACACATCCCGAACGTCCAGGACATCCTCAAGATCGTGCTGGCCGTGCCGCGCAAGCAGGTGCTGGGCGACTGCGCGGCCGCGGTCGACTGGGCCAAGAAGCGGCCGGGCGTCCGGCCGGATCGCGTGGGCGTGACCGGCTGGTGCTGGGGCGGGTCCACGGTCTACCAGGTGGCAGCCACCAACGCCGACATCAAGGCCGCGGTCGCCTGGTACGGGCCGCCCGCCCGGCCGTATCCCGACGCGCCCAATCCCGTGACGGGCTTCGACGTGGCCAAGGACATCAAGGCGCCCTTCCTCGGCCTCTACGGGGAGACGGATACGAGCCCGACGCCGGATGACGCACGGAAGTTCGGCGACCTGCTCAAGCGCTCGAATCGCGATGTCGAGGTCGTGATCTACCCGGGCGCCGGGCACGGGTTCTTCGCCGACTATCGGCCGAGCTACAACGAGGCGGCCGCGACCGACGCCTGGAAGCGCTGCCTGGCCTTCTTCACGAAGCGCCTCAAGGCGTGAACGGTGAGCGGTCAGCGAGCGCGGTCGATCCGGATCCAGCCCGCCGCCCGCAAGACCCAGTCGCGAGCGGCGGAGCGTCGATCCCTGTGGCGGCGTTCGGGCGGGGGTGCGACCGTAAGCCGACGCCGGTCGCCTCGGCGGCGATCAAAGATCACCCGCACACCGGTGTCGTCGTCAAATGCGTAGGCGAGGGACTGGTGGCGGTCGGGCAGGTCCCGGGACACGATGAACAGCACACGGCGGCTCGGGCGTGACGGGGCCTGGATCTTCATCGGTCCCGAGCATAGGGGAGCGCGCCGGAGAGACCAAGGTTTGGAGAGCCACAAGATCCAGCGGCGCTCGGTCGTGACGCCCACGGTATACGGTATATTGATGCGCCGATGATCTACGCGCCATTCACGCTCTTGTTGCTGCTCCTGCTGGTCGCCCTCCTGGCCGTGTTCGTCGTCCTGGTAGAGATGCGAGTCCTGGCCTACGCGTACCGCAAGGTGGGTGTCCGGCCACGCTACGCCTTCGCCGTCATGCTGCTGTCGCTCCTGGGAAGCCACGTCAACATCCCGCTCTACTCGGTCCCGGGGCAGCGCGTCCTCCGCCCGCACGAGATCTCGATGTTCGGTCGCACGTACATCGTTCCGGACGCCGTCGAGACGGGTGCGACGGTCGTGGCGCTGAACGTGGGCGGCGCGTTGATCCCGATCCTCGTGTCGATCTACCTCGTCGCACGCACGCGGCTCTACGGGCGCATGGCGATCGGCGTGGCGATCGTCGCGGCGGTGGTGCACAGTCTCGCGCAGATCGTTCCCGGCATGGGCATCGCGGTGCCGATGTTCATCCCGCCACTCGTGGCCGCCGGGGTCGGCCTGCTCCTCGCGTTTCGCAGGGCACCGCCCGTCGCCTACGTGTCGGGGTCGATGGGCACCCTGGTCGGCGCCGACCTCCTCAATCTCGACCGGATTGCCCAGCTCGGCGCACCGATCGTCTCCATCGGCGGCGCGGGGACCTTCGACGGGGTGTTCCTGACCGGCATCATCGCGGGGTTGCTCGCGTGACGCGGCTCGAGGGCAAGATCGCGCTCGTCACCGGCGCCCAGCAGGGGATCGGGCGTTCCATCGCGGTCGCGTTGTCCCGCGCCGGCGCCGACGTCGGGATCAACTACCTCGACGACCGCGCGGAGGCCGAGAAGGCGATGCAGGAGGTCCGCGCGGCCGGCCGGCATGGTCTGGTCGTCCGCGCCGACGTCGGGCGCCCCGGCCAGGCGCAGGCGCTGGTCGCCGAGGTCGTGACCGGCCTGGGCGGGCTCGACATCCTCGTCAACAACGCGGGCGTCTTCCCGCGGGTCGCGTTTCTCGAGATGAGCGAGAGCGACTGGGACTTCGTGCTTGACGTCAACCTCAAGGGCGCGTTCTTCTGTGCCCAGGCCGCGGCGCGCGTGATGGTCGCTGGCGGACGGCGGGGCTCGATCATCAACGTGGCGTCTCAGGCCATCCGGGGCGCGGTGCGGGGCGTCCACTACTCGGCGAGCAAGGGCGGGGTGGTCGCGATGACGCGGGCGATGGCGCTCGAGCTGGCGCGGTACGGCATCCGTGTCAACGCGATCGCGCCCGGCCTCACGGATACCGCGCAGCCACGCCGCGGTCACAGCGAGGAGGAGTTGGCAGCGCTGGCGCGGGCGGTGCCGCTCGGGCGCATGGCGCAGCCCGACGACATCGCCTCCGTGGCGGTCTTTCTCGCCAGCGAGGACGCGCGCTTCATCACCGGTCAAACGGTGCACGTGAACGGCGGCTCGTACATGCCGTGATCGGGAGAGGTGAGGACATGTCTTGTCTCCTCGCGACTGCGATGCTCGTGCTGGTCCTCGGGGTCACGTGGCCGACCGTGGCCGCAGGACAGTCGCCTCTTGAAGAGTCTCTGACGCGTCCCGCGGCCTCCGGGTTCGAGGTGTCCCTGACGACGCGGCTCGGCATGCCGAGCGGGTACGTGCGCGTCGGGGAGGGGCCACTTCGTGGCACCCGACTCCGCCTTCACGAAGACCTCGGGATCGACGTGTCGGAGACCGTCGAGGCAAGCGTGGCGCTCCGCTTGACGCAGCGGGACGCGCTCAGGGCCACGTACCTCTATTCCTTCCTCGAGGGAGGGGCGCGTGTCGACCCGACGGCCTCCTTCAACGGTGACGGCTTCGGCCCCGGTCACGTCCACGTCAACGCCGACTTCTATCGCGTCAGCCTCGACTATGAACGGCTCTTGATGAGCGACTACGGCGGCTTCCTGACGGGTAGCGCCGGACTCACCTACGTCCACCTCGACCCGAAGCTCACCTGGCGGGGACACACGAGCCACGAGGACTTCTCCCGGCAGGAGCTGCCGGTGCCCATCGTGGGTCTCCGTTTCGACATCCCGATGGGGCCGCGGTTCGCCGCGCGGGCCACGGTCGGCGGCGGTGGTCTGCCCCGCGTCGACAGCGGTCGCAAGGAAGGCGGCACCGTCTACCTCCAGCAGATCCATGCCGACGCCGGGCTCTCGGTGCTCTACGCGATCAGCCGGGCGCTCCAGCTCGACGTCGGCTACCACGTCACGTACTTCTTCCAGCGCGAGAAGAGCCACGCGGAGGACAACGCCTTCGAGCTCTACGACAACGGCGTCCACGCGGGCCTGACGTTCCGATTCTGAGAGGGAGGAGGCGCGCGAAAACCGGGCTTGACTTCGCCGGGGCGCGGCGCTAGTGCTGCGGCCAGTTCGAGTGGCCCGGCGTCGGGACGACGCGGGGCAGGAGGGGGGTGGGACGCGCGCGGGCGGGACTCGCGGGTCTGTGTCAGTCGGGGGTCTGACGGCGGTCTGACCGTTGATTCGATCGGGAGGCAACGTATGGAGTTCAATGTCTTCGAGTACTTCAAGGGATACAAGGGGACCACGCGTGGCCCGATGACCCCGGAAGAGCAGGGGACCTCGTTCTTCCTCGCGGGTCATATGGGTGAGCGCGTCAGCGAGCGCGTGGACGCCTATGCCGCCCGGGCCCGGGTGTCCCGTCGCAATTTCCTCGGGACCGCCTCCGGGTTTGCGGCCGCCATGCTCGCGGTGAACGAGATCACCGGCATGAAGTTCTTCGAGGTCACAGAAGCCGAGGCGATGGATCCCGCGGCGGCGAAGGAAATCAAGGTCGCGCGCAAGCCTGGGGCGGACTTCATCGTCGACGCCCACACCCATATCTGCTGGCGAAAGGACGGTTATATCCCCGGCGTGAACACCACCGAGCGGGGGATGTGGTTCGTCCAGCTCCTCGACGATCTCGGCAAGGCGATGGGGCTTCCGAACGGGACCAAGGACATGACCGTCGAGAACTTCGGCAAGCTGATCCTCGAGGGGAGCGACACGAGCGTCGCCATCTTCAACCCCTTCGGGTTCCGGGAGGACTACGGCGGCAAGGACATGATCCCGATCGAGGAGCAAGCGGAGGTCAAGCAGCGCTGGCCGGACCGGACGGTCATGCTCGGCGGCGGCCTGACGCCCAATCAGGGGCTCCGCGAGACGCTCGACCGCATGCAGATGTTCGTAGAGAAGTACAAGATCTCCGGGCTCAAGCTCTACACGTTCGACTCGACCCCCAAGCGCGGGTGGTGGTTCGACGACCAGAAGCTTGCGTATCCGATCTGGGAGAAGGCCCAGAAGCTCGGGCTCAAGAACATCGGCTGTCACAAGGGCATCCCCTTCGGTCAGTTCATGGCGCGGTACGCGCACGCGGAGGACTTCGACGCGGTCTGCGACGACTTCCCCGACCTCAACTTCATCGCCTACCACTCGGCGTGGCCGTACCACGCGGAGCTGGCCGCGCTGAAGGGCTTCAAGCCGCAGCGGAAGAACATGTTCTCCGAGGTCGGGTCGACGTTCGCCGCGACGGTGACGAGCCGGCCGCTCGAGTGCGCCCACGTGCTCGGGACGCTGCTGCGCGACCTCGGACCGGACTACGTGATGTGGGGAACCGACTCGGCGCTCTGGGGCAATCCGCAGTGGCAGATCGACGCGTTCAGGAAGTTCCAGATCCCCGATCAGCTCGTCGAGGGTCACGGGTATCCCAAGCTCACCGATGAGATCAAGGCGAAGGTCTTCGGGTTGAACGCGGCTCGCATCTGGAACCTCAAAACTGCGACGGCCGCCGTGCCCGCAGACAAGCCCCGGATCGTGGCAGTGTAGCTCGCGCCGTCGCGGGTGGCCGGTGCGCCGCCGGCCACCCGCGCGCTCGCGCGAGAGGTTGTCGGGAGAGGAGGAAACGCGATGCCCGTCTACGAATACGAGTGCACGCCCTGCCGCGTCCTCTACGAGGTGCGGCAGGGGATGAACGACCCGCCCCTCGCGACGTGTCCGAAATGCGAGGGGCACGTGACTCGTGTCATCTCGGCGCCGAATCTCAACCGCTACAACTTCTCGAGCCCCACCGAGGCGAAATACGCCAAGGTCACTCCGCGGGAGGAGATCGCGAAGGAGCGGGAGCTACAGAAGGGGTACGAGCGGATCTGGCTCCCGCCGCCCGTGAAGCACGACCCCTGGGAAGAGTAGGCGGCCCCCACCGTTATCGATCGTCGCGGACGATGACCGTGCGGGTCGCGGTGTTGTTGGTGACATCGGGATCGACCGCGGCGCTGCCCACCGAGGCCCTGTTGGTGACTTCGCCGCGAGCCCCGCGAACCGTGATGGTGAAGCTCTTGCCGGTGCCTGTCGGCATGTCCCCCAGGTTGCAGCTCAGGGTGTCGTCCCGCAACGTGCACCCGCCTGTGTCCGACAGGTAGAAGGCCTGCCGGGCGTTCGGGAGGGTGTCCGTGACGACGACGCGTGGGGCGTCGGACGGACCGTGGTTCACGACGGTCACGGTGTAGGCGATCACGGACCACGGATTGTAGGTGGCGGCGTCAGACGTCTTGGTGACGGCGAGATCCGCGCGGGCCTGGACGGTCGTCAGCGCCGAGACGTTGTCGTTGCCGTTGTTCGGGTCACCGAAGTCGCTGCTGACCGAAGCGTTGTTGACCAGGATGGTGCCGTCCGGCGTGCTCGGATTGACCCTGACGACGACATCGAGCGTGACGCTGCCGCCCGGGGCGAGGCTGCCGAGCCTACAGCTCAGGGGTCGCAGGGCGTCACCGGGCACGCCGCCGCTGCAGGAGCCCTGGCTCGACGTGAAGGTCACCACGCTGACCTGGGAGGGAAGCCCATCCTGGACCACGACGTTGGGCGCCGTGGACGGTCCGGCGTTCGAGACCGTTACGCGGTACGCCAGGTTGGTGCCGGCCTCCACCGGGTCGGGCATGTCCGTCTTGGCCACACCGAGATCGGCTGCGCCGACGAAGCGGACGGCGTCTTCGGCGGTGTTGTTTCCGGAGTTCCCGTCGGGGGTGTCGCTCGTCACCGTCGCCGTGTCGCTGACGTCCACCTGCTCGCTCGCGGTGAGTGACACGAGGATGCTCGTGTGGCCCCCGGCGGGCTGGGAGCCGAGGTCGCAGGTGATCACCCTGCCAGCCACCGCGCAGGCGCCGGCGATCGGCGAGCTGAAGGTCGCCGAGGTGATCGTGAACGGCCCACTGCCCAGATGGGTGTCCCGCACCACCACGTTTCGCGCGTGGGACGGCCCCAGGTTGTCGACGAGAATCTCGCAGGTCGCGGTGGTTCCGGCCCGCAGCGGCTCGTCGGGCTCGCAGGCTTTGGTCAGCCTGAGGTCGGCGCGGTCGTTCACGATCGTGGACACCGAGAGCGTGTTGTTGGACAGGTCGGGGTCGGGCTCGTCGGCCGAAAGGCTCGCCGTGTTGTTCAAGACACCGGCGCCGCTCGCCTGAACCACGCCCGGATCGACCCGCACCTGGATGGTGAACGTCCGCGCCTCACCCGGCCTCAGGGCGCCCAGCGCGCAGGTACGCGCGTTCGGCGACGCCGGCGGCGCGGCGCACGGGACAGCGCTGGTCAGGAACGACGTTCCCTCGGGAAGGACGTCGACCACCACCACGTTGGTCGCGGGGTTCGAGCCATTGTTGGTTACCGTGATCGCGTAGGAGAGAATTTCCCCGGCGAGGACGGGGTCGGGGCTGGCGGCCTCGGCGATCGCCAGGTCCGTGGCGATGCACGACGGGAATCGGAACGTTCCGATGTGCGTCTGGCGGAGCCCCTCAGTCGTCACGTAGTCGGAGGTATACCAGAACGTGCAGTCATCCACCGGGTCCACGTTGAGCGAGCTGTAGTCGCCCCAGCGACTGTTGCGGATGAAGTTGCCTCCGTTGACGAGGACCTTTTCGCCCTGAGGCATCAGGCCCAAGGGGTCGGTGGCCAGCCGTCCGGTGTAACGGATGGACGGGAAAATCGTCCCGCTGCTCGAGATGTTGTAGGCGAGCCCGATGTTGCCGGCCTTGTCCATCGCGATGCTGCCCAACCAGCGGTGCTGCCATGTGGCGATGGTCGGGTCTTGCGGGGCGAACGTCCCCTGCTGGAACACCGCCCAGCGGCCACCGTCCGACCGCCGCAGCTCGAACCAGCGGATGCCGGCGTGGTCCATGCCGTCCACGTCGACGACGAAGTTGCCGACGAGGGTCTCGTGGGCGCCGAAGTTGCGGTACTGGAGGCGCCACATCGGCCACTCGTTGATCGGATCGAGCGTCGTCGATGTCCCGGGCTGGGGGATGCACGCGAAGCTGAAGAAGCGGCACAGGGCGGAGTCGAAGGCCGCGAGCGGGAGGTTGGTGGGGCCGCTGAAGCGCGAGGCGGCCGGGTTGCCCCAGTCGACGTGGAATTCCCAGATCTCGAGGCGGTCGGCGCCACCGAAGTAGGTGCCGTCCACTTGGCGGTAGTACGGGTTCGGGGAGCCCGCGGGAGGGGCTGTCGGACCATCGAGGTCGCTCGGCAGCATCATGTTGCCTGGCAGGCCGGGGAGCCCGGCGATGTTGAACTGGACGAAGGTGGCCGGGTTGCCATTGAGCATGTTGGCCCGGTCGAAGGCCACGACCGTCACCTCCTCGCCGAAATTGGCCGCCATGTAGTAGGCGTCGGGCCAGACGCCGAGCTTGAAGTAGTCGGGGAACGAGCCCACGTTGAACCCGTACAGGTGATATCCCCCGATGACGGGATCCGGAGTGCGCGAGATCGCAATGCACACGTACGAGGGGTTGGCGAACTGGCTGAGGAGCCAGCGATCCGCCAGCGGATCGTAGAGGACAACCGGGTCGCCCAGGTTCTGTGTCGAGCAGAGGCCGGTCGCGCCGGCCGCAGTCCACAGCGAGTTGATCGCCGACGGCCCGGCCAGCCTGGTGCCGGCCTTGTTGTAGATGGTGAACACGGTGTTGATCATCTGGACGTAGTGGTTGGGCCCCACGTCGCCGATCGGGTCGTGGGGGCTGGCTCCCGTCCGGGCGCCGTCGAAGTCGAGGATCGGCGTCGAGAGCTGGTCGCCGGCGACCTCGGCGTCCTTGCCGTCCTGCAGGAGGGGATCGCGACTCGGTGGCGCGGTCACGCCGGTCGAGTAAGCGCCGAGCCGCTCGACCGTCGCCGGCGCGTCGGCCGGGGGCGGCGGCAGGGAGCGAACGTCCTGTTCGAAGACGACCGGAGACGCCGGCGGGCTTACCCAGGGCCCATCGACAACGGGTCCTTCCGGCGGCGCTTCGGCGTGGGCCTGACCCACGCCGCCGAGCGAGGCCACGAGCCCGACGAGCGCTGCCGCTTTGGTCGTCGTCACTCGCAGCTCGAAAACGCCTCGTGGATCTTCGTCATTCCGTGTCTCCTCCTCCGACGAGTTGGGCCGGTCGTTTGAAACGCTAGGCGGACCCGCGGCGGAGGCAATCAGGCGACCGCCGAGTTCGAACCCGGAAAAACCCGGAGGACGGTGATCAGAAGGTTGCCTCGCGATGCTCGAAATTAGGGCAATGGCCGGGACGCAAATGTGTCACACTAGTCGCGTCTGGCCCGGTTGTCGGTTCATCGTGGACCTCCTCCTTACCAGACCACGACTCTGGCGCCCTTCCGCGTTCCAGGGAGTGTCGTCAACTGCGGAAGATCTGCTCGGAGGTGCGCGATGGCACAGAAGCTCTTCATCGGCGGCCTGTCCTTCTCCACATCCAGCGAGCGGCTGCGCGAGCTGTTCGCCCAGGCCGGCGCGGTCGAATCGGCGACGGTCGTGACGGATCGTGAGACGGGTCGTTCGCGCGGGTTCGGCTTCGTCGAGATGGCGACGGCCGATGAGGCCGAGGCCGCGGTCAAGAAGTTCAACGGCCAGGAAGTGGACGGCCGGACGCTGAAGGTGGAGCTTGCCAAGCCCTCGGGCTCGGGCGGCGCTCGGAGCGGCGGCGGGGGATACAGGAGCGGCGGGCGCGGCGGGAGTCGGTGGTAGGAGCGAGTCCGGCATGCAAGTCGTGGCGTTCTCGACTCCCCTGAATCCTCACTGGCGCTGGCGCATCGTCAACTACGCAGGTGAGGTCGTCGAGGAGTCGAACGACACCTTTCCCTCGATCGCCAGCGCGGTGGCGCAGGGCACGAAGCGGCTCGTCCAGATGAACGTCGTGGACCGCTCGGAACCGGTGCGCGGGTATCGGTCCACCACGCACCTTCGAGGTCGGTGAGTGAGGATCGAGGTCTTCGACAACCAGATCGAGGCCGCGCTGAAGCAGCTCAAGAAACAGATGCAAAAAGATGGCCTCTTCCAGGAGATGAAACGGCGGGCCCACTACGAGAAGCCATCGGTCAAGCGCAAACGCAAGCAGGCGCAGGCCCGCAAGAAGCGGCGGCGCGCGCTCCAGCGCGCCCGCCCCTTCGACGACGACTGATCCGCGCGTAGCGCGCCGGTCCGTCGATCCTCTCACGCCAGCGGTCGTCGCCGGCCTGCTGCAGAGCGCGGTGACGACACTGCGCGCCGAGTTAACCGCACTGCCAGAGTCGGTGCTCACCTACCACCCGGCGCCCGGCGAGTGGTGCGCCAAGGAAATCGTCGGGCACCTGATCGAGGCCGAGCGGCGCGGCTTCGCCGGCCGCATCCGAATCATCCTCGCCGAAGAAACGCCGAGGCTCCAGGCCTGGGACCAGGCCGCGATCGCGCGTGCACGACACGATTGCGCACGAGACGTCAAGGCCCTGCTGAGCGACCTGGTGGAGCTGCGGGACGACAGCGTAGCGCTCGTGACGGGCCTGCGCCGGGACGATCTCGCGCGGGCGGGCGAGCATCCCAAGGTCGGGCGTCTCAGCGTGGCCGAGCTCCTCCAGGAGTGGGTTCACCACGATCGCAACCACCTGCGGCAGATTCTGGCGAACGTGCAGGCCTGGGCGTGGGCGAACATGGGCAACGCCCAGCGATTTTCGGCAGACTGAGTGACGGGCTCGCTCGCGTGATCCGGACCATCGGCCACGGCACGCGGCCGATCGAAGGGCTGATCGGCCTGTTGTGCGCGCACGACGTGACGCAGCTCGTGGACGTTCGGACCATCCCACGCTCGCGCCGAAACCCCCACTTCGGGCGCGAGGCGCTTACGGCGAGCCTCACCGCCGCCCGCATCGCGTACGTCCACATGTCCGGCCTTGGCGGCCTCCGCAAGCCGCGTGCGGGCTCGGTCAATCTAGGCTGGCGAAACGCCGCCTTCCGTGGGTATGCCGACTACATGGAGACCTCCGAGTTCGCTCGGAGCCTCGAGGCGCTCGTCGAGCTCGCCCGGCGCCAGCCGACCGCGATCATGTGCGCGGAGTCGGTCCCCTGGCGGTGCCACCGATCGCTGATCGCCGACGCCCTCATGGCGCGCGGGATCGTGGTCGAGCACATCCTCACGGCCCAACGAGCCGAGCCGCACGTGCTCACGGCATTCGCGTTGGTGGAGGTTACGCGCGTCACGTATCCGGCGCCCGCCGGGCGCGAGGTCCGCTGAGACGTCCCCCTGTCAGCGAGTGGCCGCCCACTTTCTGGCCAACGGAAAGGAACTGGCCGGGTTTCAGACGGGCAGAACTATCCGGCCGAGTTGCAAGACTCCGAAATCGCGGGGGTATGTCGTATTCTGCGCGTGGATGGCCACTGGTATTTGTCTTGCTGCAGTTACTCGGGTATGCGGGTCCTGATTGTGGAAGACGATCGGTCGGTTGGAAGCGTTTTGCAGGACTTTCTCCTCGAGCTTGGCCACGAGTCGGAGCTCGTGCTCTCAGCCGAAGGCGCGCTCGATCGGCTCCAGCAGAACCGGCCCGATCTGATCCTGCTCGACTTCAGGCTGCCCGGTATGAACGGGCTCGACTTCCTCCAGCGCGAGCGGGTCAGAGACTCCCGCATCCCCGTGATCGTCGTGTCCGGCATCGCGAGCGAGGTCCAGGTCGACGCGTGTCTGCGCCTCGGCGCGATCGAGTTCGTCGCCAAGCCGATCGCCTTTGAGCATCTGCAGCGGATCCTCCATACCCTCGCGCCGCAAGTGCTCGCCCGCGACATCGCGACGGCGCGACCGACCACGGACCGGCGGCGTACGCCCCGAGCGCGGGTTGGGCTCCCCGTGCGAGTCCGTGATGCGAACGGCAGCGAATGGCAGACCACGAGCGTCGATCTCAGCGCCGGGGGCATCAAGGTCCGGTCGGCTGGCCAAGCGCGTCCGGTGGCCACGGTCGAGCTCTCGTTCACGCCGCCCGGCGACGGCGAGCGCTTCGAGGTCGCGTCGCTCCTCGTCAGGGTCGACATGGACGGCTACGTCTTCCATTTCGCGAACCTGACCCAGGATCAGCTCGAACGGTTGACGCTCCTCGTCCGTCGGCTCGCCTCGTCGTTCGACCTCGGATAACTCCCCGGCCAGCGTCTCGAGCCCTTGACCGTACGGCGCCGGGGCGATAGCTTCGGCGCGACGTGATGGCGTGGGCCGTCCCTTCGCGTAGTGGTCTCTGCTTGGTTGCGCTCTCGCTCCTCGCCAGACCGACTGGTGCGGAGCCGATCGTGCCGCCGGGGTTCGGCGTTCACGTCTACGTGACCGGCGACGGCTTCGAGGCAAGTCCCGGGGGCGGCGCGCGTGGCGTCCGGTCGACCTCCACGCTTGCCTTCGACGAGACTGGCGCGCTCTACCTCGCCAGGACGGGGCGGCGCTACGCCGGCGGCGAGGGCGAGGAGCTGTGGCCCCTCTATCGGATCCCGCGCGGGGGCGCGCGGCTGACCCCGCCCACGGAGGCGCAGTTCTACTACGGGCCGCCGCTTCTCAACGCCCAGGTGGCGGCCATGCGCGCGGGCCGTGAGCTCTTCGTGACCACCTTCGACCGCGACCGAAAGGTCGGGGTCGTGTACCGGATGCGCGACGGGCGTGCCGAGCTGTTCGCCGGGGGCACGCCGCCGGACGGCACACCGCCCCTCCTCGTCCAGCCCGAGGGCGTGGCGGTGGATGCCGTGGGAAATCTCTACGTCGCCGACCGCGCCCAGGGTGCGATCGTGCGCCTCGACGCCGCGGGAGGCGTCCTCGACCCGCGCTACGTCACCGTCCTCCGCCCGCGGCTCATGGCGACGGGCGACAGCGGTCTCCTGTGGATCGGGAGCGACGGGACGGCGGAGGCGCCGTGGCAGCGGGGTGTTGGCGAGATCGTAAAGGTCGTCGCCGGAGGCGCGCCGACCGTCGTGCTCCGCGGGCCCGTGATCGCCGCGATCGCCCCGAGCCCGGCCGGCCATCTCTTCGTCGCCGACCGCCAGGGGGCGAGGATCTTCTTTCTCGACGGCGACGGAAAGCCGGTCGAGTTCGCCAGCTTCACGAACGGCGACGCGCCGCGGAGCCTCGCGTTCGCGCCGATCACACCCGAGACCCGCGGGGCCGGGATCGCCGGCGACCTGTTCGTCGTCACCACCAATCGCGGCGCGTGGCAGGTCAACGAGGTCCTCCGTATCTCGGGGCCGTTCGACGCGCACCTCCGCGGGCGGTAGCTCAGTCGTCGAGGCCTTGCGGATCCGAGTGCTGCGGCGCTAGCCTCGGCGCACCGGCCGCGGCGGGGGAGGCAGGCATGAAGCGTGCGAGACGAACGACCGGGAAGCGTCGGACGGCGCCCGTGCGTGGGCGTGCGCCCGGGCGAGGGCGGGACCCGCTCGGGGCCCCGATCAAGGGCGCGGAGCGACGCGTGATCGCGGGTGTCACGCTCGACATCGTCCACGCCGCCAACGGCCGGGTGAAGCGCGTCGTCTATCCGCCGGGATTCCGCTGGTCGACGCACCTGAGGCCGGTGGTCGACACGGAGTACTGCATGCACGCGCACGTCGGCTTCCTCGCCCGCGGTCGCGTGCAGGGGCGGTACCGGGACGGGTGCGCCTTCGAGCTCGCGGCGCCGCAGGTCGTCTCGATCGAGCCCGGGCACGACGCGTGGGTCACGGGGACGGAGGCCGACATGAGACCGGCGAACGTCGTGTTCGTCTAGCCCGCGGCCGCCCGCCGTTCGAGGACGAGACCGGACATGACACGGGTTCCGCTGCGGTCGCTCATCCGGGTGTTCGCCTGGACGGGGCTCACAGCCCTCGGCGGCGGCCGCAGCGCCTACTTCTACGAGGCGGTCGTCGTCCGTCGGGCGTGGGTGAAGACGGGCGAGTTCGTCCAGGACCTCACGCTGAGCCAGATCCTGCCCGGACCGAACTTCGCGAACCTGGCGGTGGCGCTCGGCTGCCGGCTGGGCGGCTGGCGCGGCGGCGTGTGGGCACTCCTGGCCGTGCTGGTCCCGGGCGCGCTCGCTCTGTTGGGGCTTACTGTTCTCTACGTCCGGGGGGCGTTTGCGCCGGGCGCGACCCGATTCATGCAGGGGATGGGCGCGACGGTGGTCGGCCTCGTGCTCGTTACGACCGCGCAGCTCGTCACCGCGTCGCTCCGCGGCAGGATCGCCGTGGCCGTCGCGGTCGCGATGTTCGTGCTGGTCGGTCCGCTCGGCGTGACCACGCCCCTCGCCGTCTGCCTCGTCCTGCCCGTGAGTCTCTGGTTCAATCGCCCCTCGCGCGACTGATGACCGATCTGCTCCATCTCGCGGCGACGTTTCTCTGGCTCAGCTTCATCGCCGTGGGTGGAGGCCTCGGGGTCCTCCCCGAGATGCAACGCCAGGTCGTGACGCGCTACGGGTGGGTCACCACCCGAGAATTCGTGGACGGCTACACCCTCGCGCAGCTCACCCCCGGCCCCAGCATGCTCGTGGCGATCTTCGTCGGCTACCGGGCCCACGGCTTCGTCGGAGCGTTGGTGGCGGCCACCGCGATGTTCATGCCGACCTCCCTGCTGACCGCGCTTATCGCGCGACGGTGGGAGCGGCTGCGGAGCCGACCGTGGGCGCTCGCCATCGAGCGGGCGCTCGCGCCCGTCGGCATCGGCCTCATGGCTGCGGGCGTCTACACGCTCGCGCGCTCGGCGGTGCACGACTGGGTGACCGCCGCGCTCGCTGCGGCGGCCGCCGTGGTCCTCGCCGCGCGCTGGCTCCCGCCGGTCCTCGTTGTGCTCGCCGGCGGTGTGGTCGGTTGGCTCGTCAGGTCGTAGCGCCGACCGTGCGCTCGGAGGATGATCTCGTCCAGGTGGACGAGTTGCCTGTGGACTAGAAAGCGCGCCGCTGGTGGTCGAGGGCGGCGCGGCCGGGACCGGCGACCACCAGAAGGAGCGCGCCCGCGAGGATCATCAGATCGAGGCGGCCGTCCTGCCACCCCATGAGCCTGAACTTGACCCAGAACGTCGTCACGGCAAACTCGCAGATGAAGAGCAGCCCGAGGATCCGTGTCCCGTACCCGGCGAGCAGGAAGAGGCCGCCCACCAGCTCGAGCACCGCGATGACGGGTGCCGCGATCCAGGGGAACGGAATAGCGTATTTCCCGAAACTCGCCGTGACGGCCGGCATACCAACCGACATCTTGGTGTAGCCGGCGCCGACGAAGACCAGCGCCATGACGACGCGCACGGGCGTGATGCCCCAACCCGGGTCGATCCCGAACACTCCCCGCATGGTGCCCTCCTTGGGCGTGGTGCCCTCGAGCGCTGGGCGGGAGAGTACCATTTCGGAAGCGTCAGCGCGTCAGATGACAGATCAGCGCGGGACTTCGACCCAGCCGCCCCGCGCCGCCGCCTCGAGCGTCGCGTCGAGCACGGCCTGGGCGCGCATCCCGTCGGCGAGCGACGGGGAGGGCGTCGTCCCGGTCTTGATCCCTTCCAGCAGGCGCGCGACGAGCGGCGCGATCAGGGTCCGACCCGTGACGTCGAGCGGGTCACCGTCACCCGCCACCGTCGGCGGGGGCGTCCGAGGCGTTACCGGCGCGAGCGCGCCGGCGGCGCCCGCGCGCAGCTCGCCCTCCCACCAGCGCGGGCGCTCACGCCTCAGGCGATAGCTCACGGCCCCGCGCGTGCCGAACGCCTCGAGGGTGTGCTCGTTCACGCCGTGCGCGGCGCGGCTCGCGGTCAGCGTCACCTGGGCGCCGGACGCGAGCTCGCCGAGCACCGTGCAGTAGTCCTCGGCGTCCGGCGGCCGGTTGACGCCGGGCGCCGAGCGCGACGGATACGCGATGCCCGCGTGCGCCGTCACGCGCGTGAACTCCCCGAACGTCCAGCGCACCAGATCGACGAGGTGCACGCCCATGTCGCCCATCGCGCCGTGGCCCGCCTGGGCGCGGTCCATCCGCCACGTCGCCGCGGCCTGCTCGTCAGCCCAGCGCGAGCCGAGCCAGCGCAGCGCGAGATGGATGACGCGGCCCAGGGACCCCTCCGTCACGCGCGCGTGGAGCTCCTGCATGGCGGCGCTGAAGCGCCAGTTGAAACACGTCATGGCGACGCGCCCCGCACGACGCGCCGCCTCCACCATCGCCGCGGCCTCGGCGCGCGTCATCGCGATCGGCTTCTCGCAGAGCACGTGCGCGCCGGTCGCGAAGGCGCGGACGGCGATCGCGTGGTGCAGGTGGGGTGGGGTCGCGATCACGACGATCTCGGGCGCCGCCGTCGCCAGCATCTCCTCCCACCGGCCGAAGACCCGCTCGACGCCGTAGCGGTCGGCGACTGCCTTGGCGCCCGCCTGGTCACGCTGGCAGAGGGCGACGACGCGACAGCCGTTGGCCTGGAACGCGGCGATGTGGGCACGGCCGAAGCCGAGCCCGATGATGCCGACCGTGGGCGCGCGCTCGGTCATCGGATCGCCCTGGTGGGAGTTGGGAAATTAGTCATTCACGGCGCCAGACACAAGCGTCGGTAGGGGTAGAGGCGGCTGTCCTTCGCGCGCGCCTCGATCGTCTCCTTCAGCCGGCGCGAATGATCGCGCATGAACCGGCTGAGAGTCGGACGAACGAGGAGGCGGCCCTTGAGCCAGCCGGCAACCCCCCCCTTGATGCCGATCGTGCTTTCATAGCGAAAGAGGGTGCAGCCGCCGAGGTCCCGAAGCACGAACCGGTCCTGCAGCAGGTCGAGTGGGCCCTCGACGCCCTCGAATCGGATCTCCTCGGGTTCGAGGAGCGTCACCCACTCGACCGTGCGATAGATCTTCTGTCCGCGCCTCTGTGCGCGGCCGAAGGTGGGGATGACGGAGTGGAACTCGACGAGCCTGCGGTCGCCTTCGGCTTTCAGCACCACCGACGAGCCGCCGTCGTCCTGTCGCGCGCCGAACGCGGTCAGCACCTGGAACGCGAGCCGGCGGTCGGCGTGAATATGGATCTCGACCGGCCTCAGGCGAATCGGGAGAATCATGCTCAGCGAGGCGTCAGAGGGTCCGAGCGCCGGCTCATGGTCAGGTCCTTTCTCGGGGATGTCTGCCTCGAAGGTATACGATACTGCGGCTGGGAGAGGCATCGATTCCTGTCCCGGGCGACCTCTAGGGAAGGGGGGTGAGTGGGAATGATCAGACGCGTCCTGACTGTTGCTGCCGTCGTCTCTGCGCTCATCCTCGCGAGCCTCACGGGCGCCGTGGCCCAGCCGAAAACCAACCCGTGCGCGGCGAAGAACCCGTGCGCCGCCGAGAAGAAGTCCGAGAAAACCCCAAAGATGGAAAAGAAGGCCGACAAAGCCGAGAAGAAGAAGTCAGCCAAACAGAACCCGTGCGCGGCGAAGAACCCGTGCGCGGCGAAGAATCCCTGCGCCGCCAAGAGGTAGGACGTCGACTCCCCGGGCCGGGGGCCGCGCCGGCACGACGGCCCCCCGGCCGCCGTCGTCATTGACAGCGCCTTCCCCGCGGTGATAGAAGCGGGCAACCGTCCCATTCAAGGGGGGTGAGACGAAACCCCTGGGTTCCCGGAAAGTTTCCTGCGCAACGTGCTGACTCCTAAGGAGTCTTTCTATGCGAGCCACTTCGCGTCGTGAGTTCATGCGCGCTGCCTCCGGCGCGACCGTCGGCATGGCGTCCTGGCTTGCGCTTGGCAAAGCGCCCGCCTTCGCCCAGAAGCGTGAGCTGACGTTCCTCAGCTGGAATCACTTCGTCCCGGCCTCCGACGACGAGCTCCGGAAGCAGGCCGAGGCGTTCGGCAAGCTGGCGAACTGCGAGGTCCGCGTGGACACGATCGCGCATCTGCAGCTGCCGGCCAAGCGGGCGGCCGAGGCCCAGTCCCAGTCCGGCCACGATTTGATGCTCACTGGCAGCGCCGATCCGTTCCTCTTCGAGCACAACCTCGCCGACGTCGGCGACCTGATCGGTGAGCTCGGCAAGCAATACGGTGGCTGGTACCCGTTCGCCAAGGAGTCCTGTGAGACCGCGTCCGGGTGGAAGGCCATCCCCTGGTTCTGGATCTCGTTCCCGGCCACCTACAACGAGACCCACTTCATGAAGGCGGGGCTCCAGACGCCCAAGACGTGGGCGGAGCTGCTCCACCACGGCAAAATCTTGAAGAAGCAGGGCAACCCGGTCGGCATCGCGATCAGCCACTGCGCCGACGCCAACTCGACCTTCTGGTCGATCCTCTGGTGCTACGGCGGCAAGGTGCTCGAGGCGGACGGCAAGACGCCCGCGATCACCAGCGACAGGACCGCCCAGGTGATCGAGTGGTACAAGGAGCTGTACCGGGACGCGATGGAGCCCGAGGTGCTCTCCTGGGACGACGCGTCGAACAACCGCTGCATCCTGGCGGGGAAGTGCTCCTGGATCCACAACCCGATCAGTCCTTACAACCTGGCGCTCGCCAAGAAGATGCCGATCGTCGACGAGATCAACCATCACAACAGCCCCGGTGGCCCGGCCGGCATCCACTCGGCCCCGCCGATCAACTCGGTGGCCATCTGGAAGTTCTCGAAGAACGTCCAGCTCGCCAAGGACTTCCTGAAGTTCCTCTTCCAGAAGGAGAACTACGACGCCTGGATCGTGGCGTCCAACGCCTTCAATCACCCGCCGCTCAAGAACCTGGCCGACCATCCCATCTGGGCGCGAAATCCAAAATTCGCCATGCTGCCCAAGGAGGCCGAGTACGCGCACGAGCGCGGTTGGCCGGCCAAGCCCAGCGCGGCGATCCAGCTGGTGCAGGTCAACTATGTCCTCCCCGACATGGTCGCGAAGGCGGTCAACGGCATGCCCACCAAGCGGGCCATGGCCTGGGCCGAAGACCAGATCAAGCTGGCGGTGCAGGGCAAGCTGAGGGAAGCCGGGGCCTAGCGTGGCCGTCGGCTCCCGCGTGCTGGAGGCGGCCGGGCTCGCCCGGCCCGGTCGCCTCGCGCGTCTCCGCGAGTGGTGGGAGCAGGAGCACGTCTTCGGTTACGGGCTCATCCTTCCCGCCCTGCTCCTGATCGTCTGTCTCGTCGCCTACCCGTTCGGCATGTCCGTCTACTTCAGCCTCTCGGACTACTGGGTCGGCTCTCCCGGCCGGTTCGTCGGGCTCGGCAATTTTCGCAACATCATCGGCAACGAGATCTTCCAGCGCACCGTCTACAACTCGTTCGTCTTCACGTCGATCGCGGTCGCCTTCAAGACGGTGCTCGGCATCTGGCTCGCCATGCTCCTGTTCCGCAACTTCAGATTCAAGCGGCTGATCCGGGGGGCCGTGCTGCTGCCGTGGGTGATCCCGACCGCGCTGTCGACGCTGGCGTGGTGGTGGATGTTCGACTCGCTCTACAGCGTCGTGAACTGGACGGCGATCCACCTCGGGATCATGAGCCCGCCCGGGCCCAACTGGCTCGGCATGACCAACTACGCAATGACCGCGGTGATCGCCGTCAATGTCTGGCGGGGCCTGCCGTTCTTCGCCATCATCGTGCTCGCCGGCCTCGTCTCCATTCCCCGCGAGTACTACGAGGCGGCCCAGGTCGACGGCGCCGGTTCGTGGGGGCGCTTCCGCCACGTCACCCTGCCGCTGCTCAGGCCGGTCCTGGCGGTGGTGATCCTGTTCTCGACGATTTTCACCTTCGCCGATTTCAACATCGTGCGGGTGCTCACGCGCGGCGGTCCGGTCAACACCACGCACCTCTTCGCCACGCTCGCCTATCAGGTCGGCCTCGACGGAGGCAATCTCGGGCAGGGGGCGGCCATCTCGCTCTTCCTCTTCCCGATGCTGGCGGCCATCGTGTTCGTCCAGCTCCGCTACATCCGGAGGGAGTGAGTGGACGTCGGAGTCCGGTCCAAGGGCGCGCGGATCCGGTCGGCGGCGTTCGGCTACGCGAACGTGATCCCGTTCCTCTGCTTCGCGCTGTTCCCCTTCTACTACATGGTGATCACCTCGCTGAAGAACGACGCCGAGCTCTACGACCTCAAGGCGGTCCCCTTCCTGATTCAGACCGGCGTCATCACGGACCATTACCGTTACCTCCTCGCCAAGACCGAATTCCTGACCTGGATGAAGAACAGCTTGATCATCAGCGTGATCGCGACGTCGGTCTCCCTGGTCATTTCGATCCTCGCCGGCTACAGCCTGGCACGGCTCCGATTTCGCGGTGTGAACTCCTTCGGCACCGCCGTGTTCATCACCTACCTGGTGCCGCCGACGCTCCTGTTCCTGCCGCTCTCCCAGGTCGTGGTCTGGCTCGGCATCTCGGACACGATCTGGGCGCTGGTCGTCACGTACCCGACGTTCCTGGTGCCGTTCTCCACCTGGCTCCTGATGGGGTACTTCCGGACGATCCCCAAGGAGGTCGAGGAGTGCGCCCTCGTGGACGGCGCCTCCAGGATGCAGACGCTCATCCGCGTGGTCCTGCCGATGGCCGTTCCCGGTATCGTGTGCGCCGCGCTCTTCGGCTTCACCCTGACCTGGAACGAGTTCACGTACGCGCTGACGTTCATCTCGCAGAGCGCCAACAAGACCGCAGTCGTCGGCGTGACCGCTGACCTCATCCGGGGCGACATCTACTACTGGGGTTCGCTGATGGCGGGTGCGGTGCTCGCGAGCGTGCCGATCGTCGCGGTCTACGTCTTCTTCCTCGACTATTACGTGTCCGGCCTCACTGCCGGCGCCGTGAAAGGCTAGGCGGCGCGCGAGTGACGGCTGTCCCGTCGGGCCGCGACACACTCCGGAGGCTCGCCCGCTCCATCGAGACGGTCATGCGGGGGCAGTCGGCGGCGATCCGACGGCTGCTCGCGGCGTTCGCGAGCGGCGGCCACGTGCTGCTCGAGGACTATCCCGGCACCGGCAAGACGACGCTCGCCAAGGCGCTCGCGCGTTCGATCGGCGCCACGTTCAAGCGCATCCAGTTCACGCCCGACCTCCTGCCGTCGGACATCCTGGGCGTGTCGGTCTTCGACCAGCGTGACCAGGCGTTCCGTTTCCACGAGGGCGCGATCTTCACGAATATCCTGTTGGCCGACGAGATCAACCGCGCCTCGCCGCGGACGCAGTCGGCGCTCCTCGAGGCGATGGCCGAGGGCCAGGTGTCGGTCGAGGGCCGTACGCTCGGGCTCGCGGAGCTGTTCTTCGTCATCGCCACGCAGAACCCGGTCGAGTTCCGCGGCACGTACCCGTTGCCCGAGGCGCAGATGGACCGGTTCGCGATGCAGTTCGCGCTGGGCTACGTCGCGCCCGAGGAGGAGGTCGCGATCCTCTCGGCCCAGGAGGCGCACCACCCGCTGGACGACGTCACGCCGTGCGCGTCGATGGACGAGGTCGTCCGGCTCCGCCGAAGCGTCAGGGAGGTACGCACGAGCGACGAGCTCAAGCGCTACGCCGTGGACCTGGTGCGCGCGACGCGCGCCGTCGCCGGGGTGCAGCTCGGTGCGAGCCCCCGCGCCTCGCTCGCGCTGGTGAAGGCGGCCCAGGCCCTGGCGTTCCTCGACGGCGGCGCGTTCGTCGTGCCCGAGCACGTCCAGGAGCTCGCCGTGTCCGTCATCGCGCACCGGCTCGTGATCGACCCGCAGGCGCGCTTCTCGGGCGTCACCGCGCCGGGCATCGTCGAGGAAATCGTGAAGAAGGTGCCCGTGCCCGCGTGAAGCGCCTCGCCTACCGGCTCTTCCGCTCCACCGCGTCGTTGCAGTATCGACTCGGCCGGCAGCTCACGCCGGCCGGCAAGCTCGCCCTCGGCGCTCTCGGCGCCGCCGCGGTGATCGGGTTCGACACCAATCGCAGCGTCGGCTACCAGGCGTTCACGCTTCTCGCGGCGCTCCTCATCGTCGCCGCGGCGTGGAGCGTTGTCTTCCGGGCGCGTCTGGACGTCCAGCGCGTCCTTCCGCGGTTCGTCACCGCCGGCGCGCCGGCCGCCTACCGCGTCGTGATCCGGAACGGGACCGCGCGCCCACAGCGCGGTCTCGTGCTCCTCGAGGACCTCGCCGACCCGCGTCCGTCCTTCGACGAGTTCCTCCGAGCGCACGAGCCGGGCGAGGAGCGCCGGAACTGGTTCGACCGGAAGGTCGGCTACCCCCGCTGGGCCTGGCTCGTCGAGCGGCGGCGCGGCGCGTCCACCGCGCCACACCCGCTGCCTCTGCTCCCCGCGGGTGGTACGTCCGAGGTGGAGGTCCCGCTCCTGCCGCTCCGTCGGGGACGCCTCGCGTTCACCGGCGTCACGATCGCTCGGCCCGATCCGTTCAACCTCGTCAACGCGCTCGTCACGATCCCGCTTCCCGGCGCCCTCGTCGTGCTGCCGAAGCGCTACCCGGTGGAGGACCTGACCCTTCCGGGGACGCGGAAATACCAGCGGGGCGGTGTCGCTCTCGCCGGCGCGGTCGGGGACTCGGAGGAATTCGTCTCGCTGCGCGACTACCGCCCGGGCGACCCGCTGCGCAGGGTCCACTGGAGGAGCGCGGCGCGCGTCGGCCGGCCGGTGGTGAAGGAGTACCAGGACGAGTTCTTCGTGCGACAGGCGCTGGTCCTCGACACCTTCGCGGAGCACGAGGAGAGCGACGTCTTCGAGGAGGCGGTCTCCGTCGCGGCCTCGCTCGCCTGCGCGATCCAGACCCAGGACTCGCTGCTCGATCTCTTGTTCGTCGGGCCCGAGACGTACTGTTTCACCGCGGGGCGCGGCCTCGGCCACACGGACCACATGCTCGAGGTCCTGGCGGGCGTGCGCCCCTGCCGCGACAAGCCGTTTCGCACACTCCACGACGCCGTCCTCGAGCGCTCCGCGTCGCTCTCTTCCGCGATCGCAGTCCTGCTGGCGTGGGACCAGCCGCGTCGCGACTTCGTCCGGCGCCTGCGCGCCCTCGGCATACCGACGCGGATCTTCGTCGTCGGCGACGGGCCCGCGCCGGTGGGCGACCCCGGCGATCAGGTCCAGCGCCTCCAGGTCGGCCGGATCGCGGAGGGGCTCGCCCGGCGATGAGTGCACCGCCACTTCTGCTCGGCGCCGCCGTGCTGTTCTGGGGCTGGCAGACCGGGCTCCTCTTGCCCGCCGCGGCGTTGGCGGTCCTCCTCGAGGGGGCGCGCGCCGTCGCGTGGCGCCTCGACTTTTCGCGCCAGGACTTTCATCGCATCTCGGACCTCTGCGCGGTCGTGTCGGCGGGGAGCGCCGTCTACCTCTTGACCGCGGGCGGCGGGGCGCGCATCGCTGGCGCGCCCGGGGCGCTCACCGTCCTCTTCCAGTGGCTGCCGCTCCTGGTGGCGCCCCTGGTCGCGTGCCAGGCGTACAGCACGGCGGGGAAGGTGGACCTGGGCGCGTTCTTCTGGGCGTACCGGAGGAAGGCGGCAGGCGAACGAGCGCCTTCGACGGACGCGCTCGACCTCGCGTACCCTTACGCCGTCCTCTGCGTCCTCTCGGCCGGCGCCGCCAACGTGCGGACCCCCGCGTACTTCGCGGGCGTGTGCCTGCTCACCGCCTGGGCGCTGTGGGTCGGCCGCTCGCCCCGCTTCTCCCCCCTCTGGTGGGTCGCGTCGCTCGCCCTGGCCAGCGTCGCGGGGTACGGCGGACACCTCGGCCTCCACCGCGTCCAGCAGAAGCTCGAGGAACTGGCCTTCGAGTACATCTCGAGCCTCGTCCACCGGGACACCGATCCCTTCCGCTCGACCACGGCGATCGGCCACCTCGGGCAGCTGAAGCTCTCGGACCGGATCCTGCTGCGCGTGACGCCGGCCCCCGGCCAGGCGCCACCGATCCTGCTGCGCGAGGCGACCTACAACGTCTACAACTCGCCCGCGTGGTTCGCGGTGGGGGCGGGGTTCACGCCCGTCCAGCCGGAGGCCGGCGGCGAGACGTGGAAGCTCGCGCCCGGGCCGGCGTCCGAGGCGAGCGTCGGTGTCTCCATGTATCTCCCCCGCGGCCGGGGCGTGCTCGCGCTGCCCGCGCGCGCGATGGAGATCGACAAGCTCGCGGTCGTCCGGCTCTCGAAGAACTCCCTCGGCGCGGTGAGAGTGGACGAGGGGCTCGGGCTGGTGACCTATCGGGTGCGGGTCGGGCCCGTCTCACCGCTCGACGCGCCGCCCACGGATCTCGACCTGGGCGTCCTCGCCGGTGAATCGGTCGCGGTGTCGCGGGTCGCGGCCGACCTCGGGCTCGTGGGCAGGCCCCCCGCGGAGCGGCTCGCGACGGTGGCCGCCTTCTTCCGGACCCGGTTCCGCTATTCAACCTACGCCGACCGGCCGCTCGGCCGGTCGCCCCTCGAAGACTTCCTCCTCCGCGGGCGCTCCGGTCACTGCGAGTACTTCGCGACGGCCACCGTCTTGCTGCTTCGGGCGGCGGGTGTGCCGGCGCGCTACGCGACGGGCTACTCGGTCCAGGAGTGGAGCCGCCTGGAGCGACGCTACGTCGTTCGCGCGCGGCACGCTCATTCCTGGGCGCTCGTGTGGGCGGACGGCGCCTGGCGCGACCTGGACACGACCCCTCCCCTGTGGGCGGACGAGGAAGCGGCCGCGGCGTCGGCGTTCGAGCCCCTGAGCGACATCGGGTCGTGGGCGGTCTTCCTCTTCTCACGATGGCGCTACGGCGAGGGTGAGGAGGGTGTCGCCCGATACCTCGCCTGGCTGCTCGTGCCGCTCGTGCTCGTCCTCGCGTGGCGCCTCTACGGGCGGCGGCGGATCGATCGCGCGACGACCGAGGCGACACGCGGCGAGCTCGCACCGCGCCATCCGGGCGCGGACTCGGAGTTCTACCTGATCGCCGAGCGGCTCGCGGCCGCGGGTCTCGGGCGGGGCGCGGCCGAGCCCGTCTCGACGTGGATCGGCAGGCTCGAGGCAGCGCACGTGCCGGTCGCTGGCGACGCCCTGCGACGGATCGCCGAGCTCCATTACCGGTACCGGTTCGACCCCGCGGGGATCGGCGCGGACGAGCGGCACGCGCTGCGGGCGGGTGTCGAGGCGTGGCTCGCCGCCCGGGCGGGCGCGGCCGGGGCGAGCGTGCGCGATTGAATTGGGCGCCGCGTTGTCTTACCTTGTCTCCCTCGACGGCTTAGCCTTCGGGAGGACGCGTGCCCTTCGTGAGCGGATCGTACCAGAGCCCGAAGCTCGAGTTCCGCGCGATCAGCCCGCGGGAGAGAGGCGTCTTCGCGAGGCGGGCGATCCGGAAGGGTGAGATCCTGACGGTCTCGGGCGGCCTCATGCTGCCGTACCAGAAGGTGAGAACGCTTCCGTGGCGGCTCCGGCGCCTCTCCTTCCACATCGAGAACGGCTTCTACCTGGTCCCCCCGCGTGGCCGGAGGGTGGCGATGGGCTTCTACGTCAATCACTCGTGCGCGCCCAACGCCGGTGATCGCGACGGCTGGTATGCGCTGTCGTTGTTCGCCCTGCGCCCGATCCGGCGGGGCGAGGAGGTCACGTGCGACTACCGGACGGTCGTCATCCCGGGCGACCGGCGCTACCGGCCGCTCCTGAAGTTCCGCTGCCGGTGTGGGGCGCGGAACTGCTCGGGCGTGATCCGCGCGTGAACGACGCCCTCCTGCGCACGGAGCAACTCTCGCGCAGCTACGGGAGCCTGCTCGCGGTGGACCGCGTAGACCTCTCGGTGCGCGAGGGCGAGCTGCGCTCGATCATCGGCCCGAACGGCGCGGGCAAGACGACGCTCTTCCGGCTGATCTCCGGCGAGGTCGCGCCCACCGCGGGGCGCATCTGGTTCCGCGGGCGCGAGGTGACGGGGCTGCCGCAGCATGTCGTCTCGCGGCTCGGGATCGCGAAGTCGTACCAGATCACCAACGTCTTTCCGCACCTCACCGTGCGCGAGAACGTGCGGGTGGCCGCGCAGGGGCACACACGCTCCTTCGACTTCTGGTCGCGCGCCGACCGGCTCGTCGCTGTGCTCGACCGGGCACGGGCGCTGCTCTCGACGGTCGGGCTCGAGCGGAAGGCGGACCTCCTGGCCGCGCACCTCTCGCACGGCGAGAAGCGTCACCTCGAGCTCGCCATCACGCTCGCCGCCGACCCCGTCCTCCTCTTGCTCGACGAGCCCACCGGCGGCATGAGCCCGGAAGAGACGGACGCGACGATGCTGCTGATCCGTGGGCTCGCCGCCGGGCGGACGATCGTGCTGGTCGAGCACAAGATGAAGCTCGTGATGAAGATCTCCGACCGCATCACCGTGCTCCACCAGGGCCAGGTGATCGCCGAGGGCACGCCCGAGGAGATCCGGGCGAACGTGCGCGTGCAACAGACCTACCTGGGCGCCTGGCGATGACGCTGCTCGCGGTCGAGGACCTGCATACCTACTACGGCGAGGCGCATATTCTGCAGGGCGTCTCGATCACGGTCGGCGAGGGCGAGGTCGTCACCCTCATCGGCCGGAACGGCGCGGGCAAGACGACGACGCTGCGCTCGATCATGGGCGTCGCGCGGCCCCGGCGGGGGCGCGTGGCGTTCCGCGGCGAGGACGTGACGGGCCTCGGGCCCCACGAGATCGCGCGCCGTGGTATCGCGTGGGTGCCCGAGGAGCGCCGGGTGCTGCCGAACCTCACCGTGCTCGAGAATCTGCGACTCGGCGCGCTCGGCGCGGGCCGCGACAACGGGGCCGCGAGCTTCGACGACGTCCTCGCGTTCTTCCCGAGGCTGCGCGAGCGGATCGCTCAGAAGGGTCGGTTCCTCTCGGGCGGCGAGCAGCAGATGCTGGCGATCGCGCGCGGGCTCGTGGCGCGGCCCCGGCTCATGCTCGTGGACGAGCCGACCGAAGGGCTCGCGCCGCTCCTGGTCGAGAACCTGACGGGAATCCTCGGGGAGATCAGCCGGCGCGGGACGACGATCCTGCTCGTCGAGCAGACGCTCGAGGTCGCGATGACGCTCTCCCACCGGCTCTACGTCATGGACCAGGGGCGGATCCAGTTCGAGGGCACGCCGGAGGCGCTCCGGCGCGAGCCCGCGATCCAGCAGCGCTTCCTCGGCGTGTAGGCGCGCGTCGCCCCCCTCCGAGTGAACTAGGCGCCCTGGGGACCCGAGCCGAAGCGGAACATGCCCTCCTGGATGCCGAGCGCGCTCTTGCCGATCGCCTCGAGCATCCGGTCCACCGTCGGCGGCATCAGCGTCGCGGTCCGCACGTCCCGGAGGGCGCGCTCGGCGGGGTAGTCCTTGTAGGCGCCGCGCCCGCCGACGACCTGGATGACCTTCGACGTCACGTGGAGGCCCACCTCGGTCGCGAGGTACTTCGCGCGGTTGGCCAAGAGGGCGCGCTCGACCATGTCGGCCGCCGCCCAGCTCGCCGCCGCCTCGTCGAGGACGAGCCGTGCGGCGTGGAGCTGCGCGGTGAGCTCGCCGATGTGGCGCTGCACGGTCGGGTCTTGCGCGACGGCGATGTTCTCGGGCCGCACGACGCGCTGGCGCGCGTAGTCGATCGCGAACGCGAGCGCCGCCTCGGCCACGCCGACGTAGACCGCCGCATAGCCGAGCCCGAAGCTCTCCACCACGCCCACCTGCATCGCCGACCCCGGCCGGCCGAGGGTCGCGTCGCCGTCGACCCGCACGCCCTTGAACGTGACGGACGGGCTGAACGTGGCGCGCATGCCGAGCGTGTTCCACTTGCCGTCGGTCACGAGGCCGGTCGCCTCCGCGGGGACGAGCGCCTGGAGCAGCGCCTTGCCCATGTCGGCCTCACCGTCGAGCGCGCACCAGACCATGTAGTAGGAGGCGCCGAGCGCCATCGTGCAGAAGTGCTTCACGCCATCGATCACCCAGTCGTCACCGTTCCGTCGGATCGCGGTCTCCATGAGGAAGGTGCGCGAGAGGCTCACCGCGGGCTCGCTGCCCCAGCTCCCGAAGAGCTTGCCGAAGCGGACGACCTCGGGGAAGTAGCGCCGCTTCTGCGCCTCGGTGCCGAGCGTGTCGATGAAACGCATGACGGTGGAGTGCATGTGCAGGGTCATCGCGGTGTTCGCGCAGCCCTGGGCGATCGTGCGGACGACCGCGGTGTAGGTGGGCATGTCGAGGCCGAGGCCGCCGTGCGGGCGGGGGATCGCGGAGGCGAGGTACCCCTCGGCCCAGAGCTCGCGCCAGCTCTCGACCGGGTTCTGCCCGGCCCGGTCGTAGTCGGCCGCGCGCGGGGCGATGCGCTCGCGCGTGAGGCGCTGGACGCGCTCGACGACCTGCTGCGCCTCGGCGCTGAGCCGGGCCATCGTCAGCGCATACCGCTGACGTCGGCGCGGTCGGCCGCCTTGCACCGGCAGGTGCCCGCCTCGTGGAGCTCGATCATGTTCCCCGCCGGGTCGTGCATGAAGATCTGCTGTGACCGGGGCCCCACGATGCCCTCCGACACCCAGTAGGCGACGCCGAGCCGGTCGAGCTCCCTTCGCGTCGCCTGGATGTCGTCCACCGCGAGGGCGACGTGCGGCAACGACGGATCCTTCCCCGGGCCCTGCGCGAACTTCGACTGACCGTTGACGCCCATGAGGTGGATCTGCGCCCGGCCGCCGACGTCCATCCAGTAGCCCGGGATCGTCGGTATGTACGGACGCCCCGGATCGGGCGAGAGGCCGAGCACGTCCTTGTAGAAGGTCATCGTCTTGTCCGCGTCCTCTTGCGTCGCACCGACGCGGATGCCGTGATGGTGGAGCTCGAGCACCTTGATCGCCATGGCGTTCTCCTCCCGATGTAGCGTCCGATCATAGGAGGCGGCTGCCGAGGGTGTCAATCGTGGTAAAGTCCGCCAGGAGGTAGGCGAGATGGCGGTCAAGGCGCTGCTCCACTACGCGCTCGAGGTGCCCGACCAGGGCGCCGGCGAGAAGTTCTACTCGAATTTCGGGCTGGTGAACGCGCCGAGCCGGGACAACGCGGTGCGTCTCAAGCCAGCGCCGCTCCAGCGGGCGGCGGTCCTCCTCTACGGCGGCGCGAAGAAGCGCCTCCACCACCTCGCCTTCGGCGCGCCGGGGGAGGAGTACGTCGCGACGCGCGAGGCCGTGCGGCGCGCGGGCGTCCGCGAGGTGGACCCGCCGCGCGGGGCGCCGGAGGGCGGCTTCTGGATCCGCGACGTCGACGGCAACCTGGTCAACATCCGCGACGAGGGGCGCGTCGAACCGCCGCCGGACCCGCCACTTGCCCTCAACAGCCCGGGGCACATCACGCGCGAGGTGCGGCGCGGCTGTCCCGACGGCGGCCTCGGGGCGAGGCCCCGCAGGCTCGGCCACGTGCTCCTCTTCGCCGGCGATCTCGAGCGCCAGCTCGACTTCTACACGCGGGTGCTCGGGATGAGGCTCACCGACCGGTCGCGCCAGGTCATCGTCTTCCTGCGTTGCACCACGGACCACCACAACCTCGCGTTCCTCGTGTCGAGGGGACCCGGGTTCCATCACGGGTCGTTCGAGGTCGGTAACGTGGACGAGATCGCGATGGGCGCCGCGACGATGCAGGCGGCGGGCTGGCAGCCGGGCTGGGGCCTCGGGCGCCACGTCATCGGCTCGAACTTCTTCTATTACATCCGCGACCCGTGGGGGAGCTTCGCCGAGTACTTCCACGATCTCGACTACATCCCCGAGCACTGCGCGTGGGAGCCGCGCGACTTCCCCGAGGCGGAGGCCCTCTACCGCTGGGGGCCGCCGGTGCCCGAGGACTTCGGCCTGAACCGCGAGCTGGAAAGCTGACGTGGGCTTCCGCCACCCGCTGCGCGCCGCGATCGCGTAGCGCCCCGCCGCCGATGGACCGGCCGGTCGTGCTCGTGACGGGGATGAGCGGGCTCATCGGCGGTGCGGTCCGGCGACAGCTCGGCGCCGGCGCCGAGCTGCGGGCCCTGAATCGACGGGCCGTCGACGGGGTCCCCACCCACCGGGCCGACATCGCCGACCTCGACGCGATCCAGCCGGCGTTCCGGGGCGTGGACGCCGTGGTGCACCTGGCGGCGAGCGTCGGCACGGACGCGCCGTTCGACGAGATCCTCCGCGCCAACGTCGTCGGCACCTACAACGTGTTCGAGGCGGCGCGCCGCGCGGGCGTCCGGCGCGTGGTGTACGCATCGAGCGGCGCAACCGTGAGCGGGTACGAGCGCGACATGCCCTACGCGGCGCTCGCCGCGGGCCGTTACGACGACGTGGGCGCCTGGACGACGCTCACCCACGAGACACCCGTGCGGCCGTCGGGCGTCTACGGGGCGAGCAAGGTGTGGGGCGAGGCCCTCGCGCGTCACTACGCCGACGCCCACGGCCTCTCGGTCCTCTGCGTGCGCATCGGTCACGTCACCGCCGAGGACCGGCCGCGCGCGCCGCGCGACTTCTCGGTCTGGTGCAGTCAGCGCGACATCGCGCGGATGATCGAGGCATGCCTCCGGGCGCCCGCCACGTTGCGCTTCGATGTCTTCTTCGCCGTCTCGAACAACAAGTGGAGCTACCGAGACCTCGACCACGCGCGCCGCGTCCTCGGCTTCGAGCCCCTCGACGCGGCGGAGACGCATCGGACGTAGGCGCGCGGCAGCCACGAACTCGTCCGAGTCAAGAACGCGCCCGCCGGACGACGCCTACCGCGGCGGCAACCAGTGCGGCATTGTTCTCGGCGCGGGTCCCGTCTGGCAGGGTGAGCGTGTCTTCGAAGCCAGTGCGCGTCTCATAGCTACGTCTGGCCGCCAGCTCGACGAGCTGCCAGGCGGATGCTCCGACGCCATGCAGAAGCTGCGGACGGCTGATCCGACCCAGAGTCGCCTCGATCGCTTCCAGATTGGCCTGCACGTCGCCCACGGCCTCGGCTGGCTCGATGAGGATTCGCAAACACCAGTCCACGAGGCCTTCGCTCAGCAAGAGCTCGGCGGATCGAGCATTCCAAATGCCAGCCTCCACCCCGATGCCGCGCTCCAAAAGAAGTCGGATGAGCTGCAGGGATCCATCTTCGTGGATGTTGACGGAGGCAAAATCTGGCAGAGCATCCCAGGCTCGAGCGAATGAAAGGCGCTGGGTCACGTCTGAGGTGATCCAAGCGCCCGTGCTTATGCCAACGGGTATGCCGGGGCAGGACGCGCGAATCGCGTCGAGTGTGCGGGCCACATCTCTCGGAGCGAGGCTCTCTCGCTCGGCGGCATCGCGGACGTGAACATGGATGGCTCCCGCCCCTGCCGCGACGGCCGCCCTCGCCTCTCGAGCCTGTTGCTCGGCTGTCACTGGAATGGCCGGGTGTTCCGCCCGGGTCCGTGAGCCGTTGATCGCGGCCTGAATGAGCAGGACGCCGTCGCCTCAGTCTTGTGCTGTGGCCCGCACTCCTACTTTCCCGCGAGCAGCTCGTCGACGTTGAGCTCGTACATGATGGCGCCCGGGTTCCATCTGGGGACACGCTTCGAGGTCGCGTACGGCGTGTGGTAGTAGACGAGCGGCAGCCCCAGGTGCTCGGAGCGGAGGCGGTTGAAGATCGAACGCATCAGCGCGTACGTCTTCTCGCGGTCGGCCTGGTGGATGACCGCGTCCATCAGGCTGTCGAGCTCGGGGTCGCGGATGGACGCCGACTTCGCGGTCGGCGCCGCGTACTTGTCGATCAGCGCGTAGGTGCCGATCCAGTCACGGTTCGCGATGTTGTAGTAGCCGAGGGCGCCAGGCGCCGTGCGATCGAACCACTGCTTGCGGAACGCGGGGTAGTCCACCGGAATGAGCCGTGGCTTGAGCCCCACGCTCTGCCAGTAGCCCGCGAGCGCCTCGGCCATTGCCCGCCCCTCGGGGAAGCCGGGGAGCTGGAAGGCGAAGATGTCGATCGGGAAGCCGTTCGCGTAGCCCGCGTCGGCGAGGAGCTTCTTCGCGCGCCCCGGATCGTGGGCGTAGACCATCTCCGGCGTGATCTTGAACTTGATCTCGGGGAACGACCACGACAGGCCGAACGGGACCGCCGCGGGCGACGCCTGGCCGCCGAAGACGGTCTCGGCGAGCTCCGTCCTGTCGATCGCGAGGTTCAGCGCCTCGCGGACGCGCTTGTCCCGAATCGGCGTCTGCGCCCAGGGCTGCACGAACCAGCCCTCGATCTGTCCGTCCTCCCGGCGGAGGTGGACGGCGTAGCCGGCGCCCTCGACCTCCTTCATGCGCTCGCGGCTGATCTCGACGACGTCGGCCTCGCCGCGCCGGAGCATCGCGATCCGCGTCGTCTCCTCGGGCACAGCCTTGAACACGACCGTCTTGTACTTCGGCGTGCCGAGACGCCAGTGGGACGGCAGGGCCTCGAGCCTGACGTGGGAGCTCGAGACCTGCTCGACGAACCGGTAGGGACCCGACCCGACGGGCGCACGCGCGAAGCCGTCGTCGCCCTTGGCCTCGACGTACTTCTTCGGGAGGATCATTCCCTCGGTCGAGAGGAGCCGCGACAGGAGCGTCGGGATCATCACGGTCGCGTCCTTCGTGACGATGACGACGCGGTCCGGCGCCGGCGTCTCGATCTCCTTGACGAGCTGGCGGAGCCCCTGGGCGTAGCCCGTCGTCGAGCGCGGCCCCAGCGCGCGCAGGATGCTGAACTTCACGTCCTCGGCGGTGAGCTCGTCGCCGGTGTGGAACCTGACACCGCGCCGTAGGTGGAAGGTCCAGCGCTTGCCGTCGCCCGACGCCTCCCAGCGGGTGGCGACGCCGCCCTCCCGAGAGAGCTGGCCGTCGGGCGTGGCGCCGACGAGGTAGTCGAACATCAGCGAGAGGTAGAACTTGACGATGTGACCGGCCAGGATCGGGTCGAGCGCCTCCGTCGAGAGGCTCGAGAGGATCACGGTCAGCTCGCCCGGCGACGGCTGGGCCCACGCCGGCGCGGCCACCAGGCACAGCACGAGCAGGGAGGTCAGGATCGAACGTCGCATCCCTGTCTCCTTTCTATAGACTCGCCTACGGTGGGGCCCCAGCCCCACGACGTGCTGCGGCTCGCACTACCACTCAGAACTGGCCGAGCCTCGGGTCGAGCACGTCCCGGAGCCAGTCCCCCAGCAGGTTGAAGGCCAGGACGACCAGCAGGATCGCGAGGCCCGGGAACAGCGACACCCACCACGCGCTCGTGATGTAGTCCCGCCCCTCGGCGATCATCGACCCCCACGCCGGGGTCGGCGGCGGGATCCCGGCGCCGAGGAACGAGAGCGCGGCCTCCACGATGATGACATACCCGACCTGGAGACTCACGAGGACGACGAGCGTGTTGGCCGTGTTGGGGAAGAGGTGGAACGCGATGATCCGCACGGGCGAGGCGCCGAGGGCGCGGGCCTGGGCGATGAAGTCGCGCTCCATGAGCGCCACGACCTCGCCGTAGATCACGCGCGCGTACCGCGCCCAGAGGATGACCGCGATGGCGACGACGACGTTCGAGAAGCTCGGGCCCAGCGTCACGGCGAGCACGAGCGCCAGGAGGATGATCGGAAACGCGAGCGTCGCGTCGGTGACGCGCATCAGGAGGGCGCCGGTGCGTCCGCGGAGGTAGCCGGCGACGAGGCCGACCCCGCCGCCGACCGCCCCCGCCAGGGCGACCGTCACCACGCCGGCGGCCAGCGATACGCGGGCGCCGTAGAAGAGCCGGGAGAGGAGGTCACGCCCGAGGCGATCGGTGCCGAGTGGATGCTGCCACGAGCCGTCCGGGCTCCAGATCGGCGGGGCGAGG
>QHSX01000017.1 GCA_003221695.1 Candidatus Rokuibacteriota bacterium | reverse complement strand
CACCGCGATGGTCGCGATCCGTTGGAGTTTCATGCGTCCCGGCCGAAGGCAAGCCGAGCCCCAGCGGCGTTTCGAGCCAAATCGAAGCACTACCTCGCGCGACCGGGTCTCGTCGTGGAGGAAGGAGTTGCAGGTGTCCCAGGAGTCCTCGCGCACTGATCCCGATCGCTGTTCGGAGAGGCTGAGCCCTCGCTTCCGCAACGACGCGTTCTTGCGACGGGCTTCTTCGCGGCGCAGTTGTTCTGCATCCATGAGAGCGTCTCCTCTGCGCGGCATTAGCCGATGGGAGATGGTGAGCACCGGGGATGCCTTTTTGACCCGCTTGCCAAGGGGCGCTGGCGCCGAGCGGATTGGTGAAACAGGCCCTTCTGCATTGCAATACCCTCCGGGCGCGCTAGACCGGCTGACGACAGCGCCGACGGCACGTTAACGTCGCGCAGGACCGACGCCCATAGGACCTTGGTCCCATCCGCGGCCCCATCCGCGCCGCCGTTCTCGGCGCAGGCCTGCGACTGCATGGGATTGAGGTCTCATGGTGGCGCTCGCCGCCCGCCGGCAGCGTTGTCCCAGTCTTCAGGTTCAGGACGGGCGCGCGACAATTCAGGTTGCAGCGCCGGAAAAGAGTGACCTTTGGGCTGAGAACCCACAGAACGCCAAAGGGGTTACGGCGTGAACCGTAACCCCTTGCTTTCGCTGGTTGCGGGGGCTGGATTTGAACCAGCGACCTTTGGGTTATGAGCCCTTTTCAAATCGACACTAGAGCCAACGCGCCACGCACGTCCCGAACCGGACACCATCTGACGGGCGAAGTGTTTTCGCCAGAATGTGGCGTCGAGCCGAGGTCGCTCAGCTCTAGGCCGGCGCCGAGTCTCAAGCGCTTGACGTCGACCTGGACGGACTGGCCGGCGTGGGCCAGGCCGGCCAGCTCATGTGAGTCGATGTTCAGCGGCGCCCCAACCGGAGATGAACCGTCTTCCGTACCTGCTGCCCTCGGTCCGCGTCCTGCTCTTGATCCATTCCATCCGACGACCGACATCACAGGTAAGGTGTTTACGCGCCCGTGTTTAGATGGCGCGGTCGCGACGCCACCAGCGCTCAGTGTCACGGTTCGAGGGTCGGGGCTTGGTCACACGGAAGCTCGACGTGAAGCGTGAGGCCCCGAGCATCGTTCTGCGTGGCCCAGATACGCCCGCCATGCGCCTCCACGATCGAGCGGCTGATCGCCAGCCCCATCCCCAGCCCCTGAGGCTTGGTGCTGACGAAGTGCTCGAAGATTCGCTCCAGCTCGGAGTCTTTGATCCCGACTCCGCTGTCACGGATCGCGACGGCGATGCGCCCCACCATGGGCTGGCTGGCGTCGATCCGGATCTCGCGTGGGCCGTCCGCGGTGAGGACAGTGGCCTCTGCAGCGTTGACGACGAGGTTCATGACGACCTGTCTGAGTTGAATGGGATCTCCAAGGACGGACGGCAGCGTCTCTCCGCGCGTGAAGCGCACCGCGACGTTCTTGCGCTGCATGTCGCCCCGGAGCAGATCCAGCACGTCGTCGATCAACGCGTTGACGTCCACCGCGGCGCGCTCCGCATGTTCCTTGCGGAACAGGGCCAGCAGCCGGTGGATCGTCTGCGAGGCGCGCTTGGCATCCTCGGCGATATCGATGAGCGCGTCATTGACCTCACGTGGCTTCGCCTGCTCGATGGCCGAGAGTCGACGCGCAGCGTTGGCATTCGTCACGATGGCGGCCAAAGGCTGATTGATTTCGTGGGCGATCGACGCGGTCAGCTCGCCCAGGGTCGCGACCCGCAGCGCATGCGCCAGCTCGTCACGCTGGCGCAGCGTCTCCTCCTCGGCCTGCCGCCGACGGGCCTCGCTCTCCCGTACGACGCCCTCCGCCCGGCGGCGCGCCAGAACGTTCGCGAAGACGCCCGCGAGCAGTTGTAGCCGGGCCATCAGCTCCTCGGGCCACGCCCGCTCCCCGCGTAGCCGGCCGAAGCCGAGCGCCCCCACGACCGCGCCATTCACGACGAGAGGCAGCGCCGCCAGGGACCGGACGCCGCGTTCGGCAAGATACCGCCGGTCGCTCGCGGCCTCCTCCGGAAGCGCGTCGAGGCGCTCGATCCGGACGGCGTCGCCATGGGCCAAACGCGTCCCGATCCAGGGCAAGGTTTCAGCCTCGACAAGTGTCGTGACCGGCATGAAGCCGGCGCGCGTCCACGAGTGGGTGACGCTCAGCGTCTCCGCTCCCTTCTGTCGCTCGGCCAGCGCCGCCCGATCGAGGTCTAACGTCTCCACCACTCGCTGCAGCATGTGCTCGATCCGCTGATCGAGCGCCGTTGATGGCGCGGTGACGAACTCCGCAGAGACTTCGGACAGCAGCGTTTCGAACTGGAGGCGCTCGGCCAGGATGAGCTGCGCTCGCCGGCGCTGAGCACGGGTCACGAGCAGGCCGACGATGAGGGCACTCTGCAGGAGGAGCAGGCCCACGCCGCCCGCGATGTACCACTTGTACAGATGCCAGAGCGACGGCGGCCGAAAACTGATCACGCTGCCGACGGGTAGCCGTCTCTCGTCGAGTCCCCAGCGCTCGAGCTGACGCCAGTCGAACATGTCCCGATAAGCATCCGGCTCGATGACGGGAATGCCAGCCGGAGTCTCGCCTCGGAGGATGCGCAGCCCGATCTCCGCGGCGTGACGCCCGTGGGCGTCGAGGCTGTAAACGTGGCCGCCCACTGCCCCCAATCCCACGTACTGATCCAGCGACACATAGACGGGAGCGTTGGCAGCGCCGGTGATCAGCGACAGAGCTTCGTGGGGGATGAACGCGCGGCCCGCACCGTCGGCGAAGACAGTCAGATAGAAAACGACGCTGTGTGGGGGGAGGGTCGACAGTGTCGTGAGCAAGTCGGGCATGGGCAGCGTCGTAAAATACGTGATGACCGCGCGGCGCTCGAACGGTTTGAAGTCGTGGCGTGCGATGGCTTGCAGCTGCCGGTCAAACTTCGAGGTACCGCCGACGACGAAGACGCTACGAGTGTCCGGCTGGAGCCGAAGCGCGACGTCGAGCGTCGGCCCGAAGGTGCGCTTGACCAGCACGCCGGTGACGTTCTTGCTCAGAGTCCTGCCCTCGAGATCGGATGGGTCGACTCCACAGAAGACGATCGGAACGCCCGGAAACAGCGCCTCTCCGTGCCGCAGCAGGAAGTCCAGGGAAGGCCCCATCACCGCGACGATGAGGTCCAGGCGGGTGCCAGCATACTTTCGACGGAAGGAGTCGCGTAACACGACATCGTGATCCTGGTCCCTGAACTGCGACAGATTCAGCGACTCGCTGTAGAACTCGACATCGCTCTTGAGCTCTGACCGGAAGGTCTCGCGAAGACTCCGATTGACCATGGCCAGGCCCGGGAAGTCCTTGTCCTCGTCGAACACAAACAGAACACTCTTGCGGGCTTCGGCTGGCAGGAGGCCTGGACACAGCAGGAGGATCACGAGAGCGAAGGTGACGACTCTGACGGTCACCGGCACCTCCCAGCCCAGGCCACTCAAGCATGCAACTGTAGGTGCTGGCCGGTCCGGTGTCAAGCCGGCGGCGAAGGCTGCTGCTGCAACGTTGAAAATGTCCTGCCCTAACTGCTCCGTGAAAAGGTCGACGTCCGCGAGGTCGCCGCGCAGTCTAGCGACCTCCTCCTTGCCCGCGGGGCGAACCTGATCTTGATGGGACTGAACATTCGGGACGGACTCAGGAGTGGACGCCTCGGTCCGAGCCCGTCCGAGCGACCGAGAATTTGTTGAAACCATGTGCGGGCTGCTAAATCTACAGGATGGACACTCGTCGACGGCGCTCTTCGGGGGATCGTAAACCACCCCGTTCGCCGAGTCCGCGGTTCAAGCCGATTCTATTGAAGATCGGCACTCCCCCCTTTGACACGTCGGTGTTTGTCGCTTCGCCCAGTCTGTCTACCAGTCTGTTTAAAGGACGCTCGTCGTTCGACGGTGAAGCAGATCCGGGTCGCGCGCAGATTTTCCTCGAGCAAATCGCCGACCTTTGGACTCGAAGGAAGCTACTCGTCTTCATGATCAAGGTCGTAGAGGACCGAACGCGGAGCATCATTGATTTCCTCCTCGCTGAGGACGCTGAGGTCGCGCGGGGTCTCGCGGTGAAGGAATACGGCCAGGCAGCTCGGATCGCACGGATCGACACCGATAAATGGCGGGCCCTGATGAGGATAGAGAATGAGATCCGCGTCCGCGCGAGGAACTTGAATCCGCTCACGCAATTGGATCAATGCGCTGACTTGTATCACCGCTTCGAGAGCGCGCTGCAAGCTCTCTACGCTGTCTGCGACGCATGCGGCGACGTCCTCGGCACGCGCGAGGGCCGTCCACTGACCCCTGATGAGGCTCAGGCTCTCCGCCGCCGCTACTGCCGCGGGGGCAAGTGCGGTTCCCGCGCAAGAACACGGACCCATCGGGAGAAGCACCCCGAGCACAAGACCCGTCGCCGCTAGACCGTTACACCGTAACGGTCGATTGCTTCTGCGCCTGCCGTCATTCTGGACGCATGAAGCGCGGGCTCACGTCCACGGTAGCGGCGAACATCGGATGGCAAACAGCGAAGCAGCTGCGCGCGGCCTACGGGCCGTCCGCCCGACGTTCCGACTGTTCCTTTTGCTCATCAATGGTCGGTGCGGGCGCTGTCAGCTGGGGCGGACGGGCTGAAAAGACCCAAACCAATTCCTGGGTGAAGTCTGGGTAAACGAAAGGGGTTAGCGGCTGCTGCGTCCGCTAACCCCTCATCCTTCATGGTTGCGGGGGCTGGATTTGAACCAGCGACCTTTGGGTTATGAGACCGTAACTCACGCCGGGACCCCTCGGCGAATCGCTGATTTACCGAGGGGTTTCCGCGTGGCTCGTTGGCTGGCGTGGGCTCGTTTTGGGCCAAGCCTAGACCGTCGCGGGCACGTTTTTGGGCACGTTTTGGGGCGCTGCGCGCTCCAGTTGGTCCGGAGCATCGTCATGCGCTCTTCGCTCGCACAACGAGATCGACGTCACAGTCGAGAATCTGCAGCAAGGAGACGAGTTGGTCGACGGACTTACGGTAGTTCGTCTGATCCATGAGCCGATAGAACTGGGTCGCGGAAGTCCTGAGTCGGCGGATGATCTCACGCTTCGGTAAACGGCTGGCCGCGACTCGCTTCTGAGCCTCAAGCGTCAATCGGTAGAGGAGCTGGTCTCGCAAGTAATCGGGATCCTTGTTGTACTCAAGGACCTGCTCGATATGAACCGTGGCCTCCCAACCCGATCTAAGCGCGTACGTGAAGGCCTCCGAGGCTAGCTCCTTGTCGATCCACACTCGGGCAATCGGATCGTCGTCTGTCGGTCTCGGAGCTGCCTTCGCAAACGGGTAGACCAACTCTCCCTTCGACGTTCTGACCGCGAAGACCTTCCGTCGATTGTTGACCGTGACCGTCCGAATCTTCATAGCCGCCCCTCGTTCTCCAGGTCTCTTATAAGGTCCAGAAGCTTCCGCGACGCCGCGCCCATCATCGGCTTGTTGTTGTCCAAGTCCCACTTCACCACGAGCTTGCCGTTCCGATATACATGGACGTGTCGAGGTGGATGGTCGCTCTTCCACGAGATGAAGACATAACCACCACGTCGAAGCTTCCCCAGGAATAAGCGTTACCTTCCACGGTAACGTTTGTCAAGCTCCGGTGAAATGGACCGAGCCGCGGAGCGCAGCGCGCGAGGCGAAGCAGGACGACGAGGGAGCGCCTTAGGCAACGATTCCAATACCTGCCACCTCCAGCCGACGAACCGCAGGAATTGTTACGAACCGTGTCACGCGGGCCTACGGTGGGTTGGCGGTACGCGCCTCGAGTGCTCCATAAGTTCCATGAAGGCTCTCGCGCTCGCCGTCACACGTCGCGCCTCGTGGTGAATGACGTGAAAGTGCCGCTGGATGCGCACGCCACGCAAGCGGAGCGCAGATAGACGCCGCGTAGCGATCTCGCCCTGAACCGCATATATGGAGACAAGGGAGACACCAAGGCCGGCCATCACGCCTTGTTTGATCGCCTCCGTGTGGTCGAGCTCCATCGCCGCCTGGAACTTCACACCCGCTCGCCGCAACGCACGCTCGGTGACGGTCCGCGTCGCCGAACCCGGTTCCCTCATGAGCATCGGCTCGCCGGCAAGCTGATCAGGCGCGATGTCGCGCTTCTTCGCCCACCGATGCCCGGCGGGGACAACGAGGACCAATTCGTCGAGCAGTCCGGCAGCCAGGCACTCCTCGCCGCTTCCGACGGTGTGGCCGCCGACGATGCCGAGGTCCAGCTCACGTTCCTTCACGCGCTCCTCGATGATCTGTGAGTTGGCGATCTGGAGCTTGAGCTCGACACCGGGGTATCGCGCGCGGAACGCGGCGATGATCCCCGGCATCACGTACAGTCCCGGAGTGGTGCTGGCGCCCACCAGGACTGAGCCATGGCCCAGTCCGTCGAGCTCCGTAATCGCCTGACGAGCGCCGTCGACCGCCGAGATGGCCCGGGCTGCGTATTCCTCGAAAACCCGCCCAGCTTCAGTGAGTGTCACCTCCCGGCCCCGACGGAAAAATAGCTTCTTTCCTAGCTCGCGCTCGAGTTCGGACACGTGCTCGGACAGCGTAGGCTGAGATGAGTGAATCTTCTTTGCCGCACGGCTGAAGCTCCTCTCGCCGGCAACGGCCAGGAATACCTCGAACTGGCGGAGCGTCACCTTCGGGTTTTCCCTATGGTTTTCATCCCAACTAAGAATTGGACCCTATACCAGCATCCGGCGTAACACAAGTGAAGAAGGAGGAGCGCTCCATGATCTTCCGCCAGTTCCTCGCCCCCAAGACCGGGTGTGCCAGCTACGTCTTCGGCTGAGGCGGTGCCGCTGCGTGCGCTGTGGTGGATCCACAGCTGGAGATCGAGCCGTACCTCGAAGCGGCGGCCCAGAAGTCAATGCGCGTCACCCACATCATCGAGACCCACATCCAAGCCGACCACGTCTCGGGCGCCCGGCGGCTGGCCGCGGCCACCGGCGCGCCGGTGTTCTTCCATGAGTCGGCCGACGTCCACTTCCCGCACGTGAGCGTCACGGATGGCGAAGAGCACGAGATGGGGAACGTCCGTATGACGTTCCTGCACACGCCCGGGCACACGCCCGATGGTGTGTCGATCGTCGTGACCGACCGGACGCGGGGGCCGGAGCCGTGGTTTGTTCTCACCGGGGACACGCTCCTCGCGGGGGGTGTGGGACGGCCCGATCTCCTGGGTGAGGGGGCGGAAGCGGCGCTCGCCGAGCAGCTCTACGAGAGTATCTACGACAAGCTGCTGAAGCTTCCGGATCACATCGAGGTCTATCCCGCGCACTTCGGCGGCGCAGCCTGCGGCAAAGGCCTGAGCGGGAAGCCCGGCTCGACGATCGGCTTCGAGCGCCGCTTCAACCCCGCGCTCCAGTTCACGTCGAAGGCGGAGTTCCTGCGGTTCGTGCTGGCGGACCTTCCGCCACAGCCGGAGGTCTTCGCCCTCAACCGGCGGCGCAACCTGACCGGCGAATGACCGAGATGCGGCTCGGACTGCGGGAGAACCTTCCGCAGTTCACCCTCCTTGTTGTGCTGAACGCCTTCGTGGGCGCCATGGTCGGTTTGGAGCGAACGGTGCTACCGCTTCTCGGTGAGCAGGAGTTCGGGCTCACCTCGAAGACCGCCATCACCTCATTCATAGTCAGCTTCGGCGTCACGAAGGCGGTCATCAACCTCGTCGCGGCGCGCGCGTCCGACCGCATCGGCCGCAAGCCGATCCTTGTGGCCGGGTGGTTGTTCGCCCTTCCGGTGCCGTTCCTCATTATCCATGCGCCGGCATGGTGGTGGATCGACCTTGCCAACGTCTTGCTCGGTGCCAACCAGGCCATGGCGTGGTCAATGACGGTAATCATGAAAGTCGACCTCGTGGGGCCGAAGCGCCGTGGCCTCGCGCTGGGCCTGAACGAGTTCGCCGGGTACTTCGCCGTGGGGGGAATGTCGTGGGTCACTGGTTACATAGCCGCTCACTCTGCATTGCGTCCGCAGCCGTTCTATCTCGGGATCGTGATCTCTCTGATCGGCTTGGCCGTCTCCGTGCTGTTTGTGAGGGAGACGCGCGGCTACGCGCACATCGAGGCGGCCACCGCGCCGGCGGCGGCGAGCGCCGTCCGTCCGTCGCTCAGTCACGTGTTCTTCGTGACAAGCATCGGAAACGTGAGCCTGTTCGCGGCATGCCAGGCGGGGCTCGTCAACAATCTCAACGACGGGATGTCGTGGGGCCTCTATCCCTTGTTCTTCGCGAGTTACGGCCTCGCGGTGGGAAGCATCGGCGTCATCAAGGCCGTCTATCCCATCGTGTGGGGTGTCCTCCAGGTGGCGACGGGGCCGCTGTCAGATCGCGTTGGGCGCAAGGAGCTGATCGCGGGCGGGATGATCGTGCAGGCCGTCGGGATCTGGTTGACCGTGCTCGCTCCAGCGTATGCGGCCTGGTTGGTCGCCGCGGCGCTGCAAGGACTCGGCACGGCAATGGTCTACCCGACGCTGCTCGCGGCGATCACGGACTACGCCCATCCCACGTGGCGGGCGACGAGCCTCGGCGTCTATCGATTCTGGCGTGACCTCGGTTACGCCGTGGGCGCTCTGCTCTCGGGCGTCGTCGCCGATCTGGTCGGGCTCGGGGCGGCGATACATCTCGTTGCGGCACTCACACTCCTCTCCGGCGTCGTCGTCGCCTGCGCCATGAGGAAGCCCCGTGCCGTGCCGGCCGTCTCGGTCGCATAATGGTGGGACCTCGGCCTGAATTTCAACCACGCCGGGGGCTCCAGGCCTGCTTCCGCTTCGCCTGTCACACTCCGCCACCATCCGTGTCTAATGGTTAGGAGGCAAAACGATGGGCAGCCCGAATCCCCTCGCCGACAGTGCTCCCACCGACCCGGAGGACCATCTGCTCGTGACGCGCGCCAGGTCGGGCGAGCGTGAGGCGTTGGAGACACTGGTGGGACGTCACCAGACGTGGATCTACAACATCGCGCTCCGCATGCTCTCCCATCCACAAGACGCCCAGGACGCGACCCAGGAGATCCTCATCAAGGCACTCACAACTCTGTCGTCGTTCGAGGGGCGCAGCAGCTTCCGGACTTGGCTCTACCGGATCGTGGTCAATCACGTCCTCAACATCCGGCGGGGCCGGCGGGCACCGGAGGCTCTGACCTTTGGATGCTACGCTCATGGACTCGACACCACGCCCGACCTGGACCCTCCGGACCAGAACGGCCTGCCCGTCGACGTACGACTCCTGGTGGATGAGGCGAAGATCAGCTGCACCACGGGGATGCTTCTCTGTCTGGCTCGTGAGCAGCGCCTCGTTTACATCCTCGGAGAGATCTTCGAGGTGAGTGACGCCGTCGGCGCCGAGCTGCTCGACATCAGCCGGGACAACTTCCGTCAGCGCCTGACTCGTGCCCGCCGGGACCTCCACAACTTCATGAACGACAAGTGCGGGCTCGTGAGGGCGGCGAACCCGTGCCGCTGCGCGCGAAAGACACGGGGCTTCGTGAAAGCGGGCTACGTGGATCCCCGAAACCTGCTGTTCGCACGCGACCACGTGCGCCAGGTTCGCGACGTCGTGCCCGTCACGTACGAAGCGATCGCGACGCTCGACGAGCGGTGCGCGGACATTTACCGGCGGCACCCGTTCTATGAGGCGCCCGACCTCGTGCCGGCCCTCCGCCGATTACTCGAAAGCCCCGATTTCCGACGCGTCATGGACGCCTCGTGACGATTGGCTCACCGTGACTTCTGTCCTCTTCGTGATTTGCCTCCTCACGTTCTTGCACTACGCCGGCGCACAGATGCGAGGACCAGTGATTCCCCTGTACGCGGCCCTCCACGGGGCCACGGCGACCGGCGTCGGCCTCATCGTCGGCGCCCATATGGCCGCGGCGGCCGTCGGTTCGATTCCGCTCGGCCGCGCCGCCGATGTCTGGGGCCGCCGGCCATTGCTCGTCGGTGGGATGGTGCTCGGCGCCACGACGTCGTTGCTGCTCCCACTGGTCGAAGGCGACCTTGCGCTCATGACGATCTACGGCCTCGCGGGTGTCGGCGTCGCGGCGTTCTCCCCGAGCGCACTCTCGCTGGTCGGCGACCTCGCCGCGCCGGGCCGCGCCGGCCACGCGTACGCGTGGTACTCGACGGCGCACTACGGGGCGATCGCGATCGGACCGTTCCTCGGTGGTGTCGTGGCGGAATGGTGGGGCTATCGTGCGGCGTTCGTCGGTAGCGCCGTCGGCATCGGCATCGCCCTGGGTGTTGGCCTCGCGACACCGGTTCGCCGGAAAGCGCCGATGAGCGAACGGCCCGGCGCCGCATTCGCCGACGTTAGAAACGACCCGAGAATCTGGGCTGGATGGATCGTAGCGGTCAGCGGGCTTCTGATCCAGGGTGTGGTGTTCACGTTCTTTCCTCTGCTCGCTCACGAACGGGGCTCGACGCCCGCCGGCATCGGGCTCGTCTTCCTCGTCCTCGGGCTTGCGAACACGCTCGCGCGCGTACCGGCGGGTTGGCTCGTGGATCGCAGCGGGTGCTCAGCTCCCTATGCGATCGGTGGCATCCTCGCAGCGTCGCTGATAACCGCGTTGCTGCCGCACGCGAATGATCAGGTCACCGTGCTGAGTCTGGTCGCGGTCTTCGGCGGCCTTAGCGGCATCGCGTTCGTGGCAATCAGCGTCGGTCTGGCGGCCTCGACAACGCCGGCCACGCGAGGTCTCGTTATGGGCGGCTACAGCACAGCATTGTATCTGGGGCTCGCAATCGGATCGTTCGCGCTCGGCCCTGTGATCACCCACCGCGGCTATGCGGCCGGCTTCGCCGGTGGGGGCATCGCCGGTGCGGGAGGCACGCTCGTCGCCGCGTTGCTGTTTTGGAGAAGTCTCATCTCGTCGTCGAGGAGCGCTCTCACAGCGTCAGAGCCAGTCAGCGAAAGTGAGACGGCGCCGTCGTCCTCCAACCCAGCCCGAAGTTCAGGAATGGGCAGCAGTGACGCTCGAGGCTGATCCATTCCGCTGCCTTGAAGCAAACGCGTCGGGATCAAACGCCGTCGGGGAACTGCGCCAGCCCGCAACGAGAGAAGGCGGGCCGACCTGTCGCCCGCCGTGGCGTTCGACCGGCCGGCCCGCCGAGGCGTCAGACCTTCGACAACTGGCCCGACTGGATCAGGTCCACCAGGACGTTCCACTCCTCCTTCGTCAGGACCGCGAGGTTCCCGGCTTCACCGATGCGCACCTCGTCGCCCTCGATGGCGACTTCCGGGCAGTGGATGCACGATGGGCAGAGCGACATCTTCAGGCCGTCCATTTCGTCTCCTCCCTTTCTTCGACCGGGCGGCGTGTTCGATGTGTGGGCACACGACCCCTCTGGCCTTCCCTGTTCGTCGCCAGCCATTCAGCAGGGCGCGCAGGCCATTCCGGACGGTCGTGAGGTCCAAGAGCCGCTGGGTCAGTTCCTCGGCCTTCCGCTGCACTAGGTCGCGGACGTGAGGGCACGGAGCGCGCCCCGCCCGCTTGATCGCGACGATCTCCTTGATCTCATCGAGCGTGAACCCGAGCCGTTGTGCTTGGCGCACGAAGGCGAGCAGGTCCAGCGCTTCGCTGCTGTACACTCGATAGCCCGACTGCGTGCGCCGACGCGCAGGCAGAATCCCCGCCGCTTCGTACAGACGCAGCGCCTTTCGGCTGGCCCCGCTGCGTTTCGCGACCTCATCGATCAGCAGGCCATCGTGTCCCACGACCAGAGCCTAAACCTATACCCCAGGGGCAAGGTCAAGAGGGGTCGGCTCATCCTCCGGAGCGGCTGCGTCCCGCTTCCGCTCGCAGGAAGAAGCTGCCGGCCGTGACGACACGCTCGCCGGGCTTGAGTCCCGCGAGCACCTGGATCGAGTCGCCGAGGACAGGACCGAGCTTCACCGGACGTTC
>QHSX01000095.1 GCA_003221695.1 Candidatus Rokuibacteriota bacterium | reverse complement strand
AGATGACGAGCGGGCCCATGGCCACGACCGCCTGGCTTACCGCGCGAAACGTGGTGGCGGGCTACCTGCCGGGTATCGACATTCTCCGCGGCGTGTCGGTGGAGGCGACGCGCGGGGAGGTGCGCTGCGTGCTCGGCCCCAACGGCACCGGCAAATCGACCTTGCTGAAGGTGCTGTTCGGTCTCCTGCCGACCCGGGACGGAGAGATTCGCGTGGACGGGCAACCATTGCGGTCCATCAGGGCGCACGAGATGCGCCGATACGGCGTCGTCTATCTGCCGCAGCGCCCGAGCATCTTTCCGTATCTCAGCGTCGACGTGAACCTGCGGCTGGGCGCGTGGCGCTATCGCGGCGAGCGCGGACGCGTCGATGAGTTGGTCGGCCGAGCGTGCGAGCAATTTCCGATGCTGCGGGACCGGCGTCGCCAGTCGGCCGGCACGCTGAGCGGCGGGCAGCAGCGTCAGCTCGAAATCGCCCGCAGCCTGATGCACGAGCCCGCCCTTCTCCTCATCGACGAGCCCACCGCGGGCGTCGAGCCACGGGTGGCGGCCGTCATCTACCAGACGATCAAAGACTTGGCGGCACAGGGGAAGGCGGTCCTCCTGGTCGATCAGAACATCAAACGGGCGTTCGAGATCGCCGACTATATCTACGTCATGCGGACCGGCACGATGCTGTCGGAAGGGTCGCGAGAGGGCTTCGGCGGCGATGTCGAAGCGCTCGTCTCCCGTTGGCTATACGCCAGCGGTTGACGTCGGTCCGCTGTGCGCCGCCCTTCGTCAAATGCTTCGCGGATTGGCACGCTCGCTGGGGCAATGGCGCGTGCGGATCTTCGAACGGAAGTTCGGCACCGACTTTCTCGCGACAGTTCCGCGCGAGCCGGGCATCTATCGCATGTACGACGCCGCGGGCGGGCTGTTCTACGTCGGCAAGGCGCGCAATCTCAGGCGGCGGCTGGCCCAGTACCGAACGGCGCGCCGGACATCGGGCAGGGTGTCCCCGAGATTGTCCCCCATGGCCCGCTCCAAGGTGCAATCGGCCGCATCGCAACGCATCCCTGCGCGAGGGGGCGCGCGATGAGAACCGACGAAAGACGCTATCCTTTTGCTGCAGCGAGATCGCGGTCTGAAAATCCTGGTGTCGGCGGTTCAATCCCGTCCCTGCCCACCATTCTTTTCGCCGCCGACGACCGGCTGGGAGGAATTGATGTCGACATACGTGGAAGGAGGTCGCCTATGACGAGATAGCGGAGGACCGCAGTAGGATCCGATGGCCCGATTCGAGTTCGAGGATTTTGATCCGTACGGCGTCGCCGAGCCGCACGAGGAGCGGCGTTTCGGCGGCACCAGCCTCTGCGCTGGCTGCAAGCACGCCCACCTCTATCGCCGGCGCGACAAGGTCGACCCGGTGGTCTACTGCCACGAGCTCTGCAAATACGTCCCGCCGGACATCGTCGAGTGCAGCCAGTTCAGCGCCGTGGCGGCGCTGAGTCTACACCAGATGAATGCGGTGGCTCACGAAGTGGGTCACGCTCTCAGTAGGCGATAGAAATTCCTGACATGGCAACCGTTCCCAACCGCCGAGGACGATCTCCGCATGGGTCCTCGCGATGACCGGCCACGCCCTGGGATGATGGACAAATTGCTTCATGATGGACGAGTCGCATGATGGACAAGTCGCTTTTGACAGTCACGGCGAAGCGTGTTATATGGGCTCCACTTTACAGAACAAGTGTAGAGTCATGTCCGACGTCTACCTGAACATCCATCGGGCGGCGCAAGCGGCGGGCGTGAGTCCGTCCGCGCTCCGCCTCTGGGAATCTCGGGGACTGGTCCGGCCTCAGAAGACCCCTAGCGGCCATCGTCGATACACGGTCGAGGATGTCGGGCGGATCCGGGACATCCGGCGGCTTCGTTCGGTCCAGGGCCTCAACCTCGCGGCGATTCAAGGCGTGCTCGGTGTCAACGGAACCGCTCCCACCCCGCGTGCGAGCCACGGCGCGCGGGCTGTCGGGCGAGCGCTTCAGGCACTGCGGCTGCGGCGGCGGCTGACGCTCCGTCAGGTCAGAGATAAGACCGGCCTCGCCCTCTCGTTCATCAGCTCCGTGGAGCACGGCGTTGGGCGGCCGTCGTTGGCCAGCCTCACGAGGCTGGCCCGCTGCTACGGCACGGCCGTGTCCGCCCTGACGGCTGGGCGGGCACGACGCGTGGGAAAGGTGATCCGAGCTGGGCACTACCGGGTGCTTCCTATGCTGGGCGACGGAGTCAAGATCGAGCAGCTGGCTGAAGGGCGCTGCGCGATGGACTGCCAGCGGTTCACGCTCAGCCCGGGCGCGGGCAGTCGAGGGCAGTATTCCCACGAGGGAGAGGAGTTCATTCATGTGCTCTCGGGTCGCTTTGAAATCACCCTCGACGGCCGCCAGCGGTACCAGCTCAACGCGGGTGACAGCATGTACTTCGAAAGCACTTCCCTGCACGCATGGGTGAACCCGGGCTCTGAGACCACGGTGCTGCTCTGGATCAACACGCCGCCGACATTCTAATTGGTTTCGACATCGCGGGAAGGCGCGAGAAGAGACTGGATGAGTGCGGCACCGCAGTCGGCCACCGGCGAGTGTCGCGGAGGGCAAATCGAGCACAGGAGGACGACGATGAAGCGTCATGGGAGGCTGGTAGTCGGTTTCGTGCTTCTGGCCCTGGCGGTCGGCCTGGTCGCACCTGCGCCCGCCCAGGACAAGCCCTGGTGGCCGTTCCCGGTCGAGGACCGTGATCCGCCCTTCAACATGGAGGGCAAGAAACTCAAGAAGGATTACATCCCCATCGATCATGCGGCCAAGAAGTGGAACATGTGCGTATCGTTTCCGCACATGAAGGACGCCTACTGGATCGCCGTCGACTACGGCGTGGTGTCGGAGTCGCGGCGTCTCGGCGTCAAGATGCAGCTCGTCGAGGCCGGGGGCTATACGAACCTCGCCAAGCAGGTCAGTCAGATCGAGGACTGTGTGGCCCAGGGCGCGAATGCCGTGATCATCGGCGCGATCTCCGAGACAGGACTGAACAAGCTCATCGACGAGATCACCGGCAAAGGGATCCCGGTCATCGACGTGATCAACGGTATTAACTCGCCCAAGCTCGCCGCCAAGTCCCTCGTGTCGTTCGCGGAGATGGGGTACCAGGCGGGGGAGTATCTGGTGAAGAAACATCCCAAGGGCGCGAAGCCGGTGAAGGTTGCGTGGTTCCCGGGCCCTCCCGGCGCGGGATGGGTCGTCGCCGGCAACAAGGGCTTCACCGACTCGGTCGCCCGGGGCGCGATCGAGGTCGTCTCCACGAAGTATGGTGACACCGGCAAGGAGATCCAGCTCAAGCTCGTGGAGGACGTGCTCCAGGCATATCCGAATATCGACTATAT
>QHSX01000094.1 GCA_003221695.1 Candidatus Rokuibacteriota bacterium | reverse complement strand
ATACGCGACTACCGCAACGACTGGATCAAGCTCGATGTCGTCGCCGGGCTGACGGCGGCGGCAGTGGTGATTCCGAAGGCGATGGCTTACGCCACGATCGCCGGACTTCCGGTGCAGGTGGGGCTCTACACCGCGTTCCTGCCCATGGTGATCTACGCCGTGGTGGGGACCTCCCGGCCACTCAGCGTGAGCACGACGACGACGCTCGCCATTCTGACGGCGGCGGCCCTCGGCCGGGCGGCTCCCGGCGGCGATGCGGGGTTCCTCGTGGGTGCGTCCGCGACGCTCGCGTTACTCGTGGGCATCATCCTTCTCGTGGCAGCCCTGCTGCAATTGGGCTTCGTGGCGAACTTCATCTCGGAACCCGTGCTGATCGGATTCAAGGCGGGGATCGGGCTCGTCATCGTGCTGGATCAGGTTCCGAAGCTGCTGGGCATCCATTTTCAGAAGGGCTCCTTCTTCCACAACGTCCTCGCCATCGCTCGAGGAGTCTCGGACACCTCGATGGCAACGCTCGCCGTCGGGGCCGTCATGGTGGGGATCCTGGTCGCGTTCGAGCGCTTCGCTCCGCGCGCGCCAGCACCCTTGATCGCCGTCGCAAGCGGGGTCGCCGGGACGAGCTTGCTCGGCTTACGGGCTTACGGAGTCGGAACCGTCGGCCTCGTCCCGAGTGGATTGCCGGTCCTCACCGTGCCGGCGGCTTCGCTGATCGTCCCGCTGTGGCCGGCAGCGTTGGGCATCGCGCTGATGAGCTTCGCCGAGACGATCGCGGCCGGGCGCGCATTTGCCGAGAGCGGCGAGCCGGCACCGAAGGCGAACCGGGAACTCCTTGCGACAGGGCTTGCCAATGCGGGAGGCGCTTTTCTGGGCGCCATGCCGGGCGGTGGCGGGACCACACAGACTGCCGTGAACCGGCTGGCGGGTGCACGCACACAGCTGGCGGGACTGGTGACCGCCGGGGTCACGCTGGCGACGATGCTGCTGCTGGCTCCCTTCATCGGGCTGATGCCCGAAGCGACCCTTGCCGCCGTCGTCGTCGTGTATTCGATCGGCCTGATCAACCCGGACGAATTCCGCACGATTCGCAAGGTTCGGCGAACGGAGTTCGTGTGGGCTCTGGCCGCCCTGGCAGGCGTCGTGCTGCTCGGGACGCTGCAGGGGATTCTCGTTGCGATCGTCGTGTCGCTCGCTGCTCTCGCCTACCAGGTTGCCGACCCGCCACTCCATGTCCTCGGCCGGAAGCCGGGCACCAACGTCTTCCGACCTCGTTCGAAGGAGCATCTCGAGGACGAGACCTTTCCCGGTTTGCTCTTGCTCCGCCCCGAGGGCCGGATTTTCTTCGCGAACGCGGAGCGCCTCAGCGAGAAGATTCGGCCGCTGGTCGCCGAGGCGAAGCCGAAGGTCGTGGCGCTCGACCTGAGCGGCGTGTTCGACCTCGAGTACACCGCGCTCAAGATGTTGACCGAAGCCGAGGAGAGACAGCGCGCGACCGGCGTCCTCCTCTGGCTCGTCGGCCTGAGCCCCGGAGTCCTGGCGATGGTCCAGCGTTCACCGCTGGGCGAGACCCTCGGCCGCGAGAGGATGTTCTTCAATCTGGAGCAGGCGGTTGCCAGGTACCTGGCGTCGTCGTCCGAGGTCACTACTCGCTGAACTCGATCGGCGGCGTCCGGGTCGGCCGCGCGGCCCCTCGCACGGCATGGCACCATGTGGCAAGACACCGCGCGCGACGCCGGGTATCCGGCGGCCGAACGACGAGGAGGCACTCATGAAGGTCCTGACCCTCGGTCTCGCCCTGTGGGCGGGCGCCCTTGCGGGCTGCTCTGCGAAGAAGCCGGCTCCGGTGCCGGAGCCGCCGCCGGCCGCACGGGCCGCCACGCCCGCTCCCCCGGTCCTGTCCGGGACGCTCGACGAGCAGACCGTGACCAGAACCGCGACCGTGCAGAAGATCGATCAGAAGACGCGGCACGTCACCCTGAGACGTCCCGACGGCACGAAGTTCACGATCGTCGTCGATCCCGAGGTGCACAACCTCCCGCAGGTCAAGAGGGGCGATGTGGTGCGCGTCACCTACCGCGAGTCGATCGCCTACGAGGTGAAGAAATCCGACCAGGCGCGACCCGGGGTGGCGAGGACCACGGATGTGACCCGCGCGCCGCTCGGGGAGAAACCCGGGGGCACCGTGACCAACACGGTCAGCGTCAGGATGACGGTCACCGCCATCGACCAGGCGGCGTCCGAGGCGACCCTCCGGGGCCCGCATGGAGACGTCACCGTGGTGAAGGTGAAGGATCCGAGCAAGCTCGGCGCCGTCGGGGTCGGTGACGTGGTCGACATCACGTACACGGAGGCGCTCGCGATCGCGGTCGAGAAGGCGGGGCGCGAGAAGGTGGGACGCTAAATAGTCGGTCTACCGTCGCGGCCCCAGATCGGCGTCGATCCGACGGCGTCGTACAGACGCCGCACGTCGGCCTGCCGCTCGCCGAATCCCGCCCGGGCGAGATAGGGATCGGTCGCGGCGTCAACACTCACCGGCGGGCATGAAGTCTGGCGTCGAATGGCAAGATTCGCGGCCCGGACCCCGGTACGAAGACGCCATTCCGCCATCGCGCGGTGGACGGCGCACAGCATGCAACCCAACCGGCCGCAGGACCTCGTCCGCACGACCCTCCAGCTCATCGCACTCGGGGCGCTCATGCTCAGCAGCTTCTGGATCGTGCGCCCGTTCCTGGTGGCGTTGACGTGGGCGGTCATGATCGCGGTCTCGACGTGGCCGCTCTTGTTGCACGCGCAGGCGTGGCTCGGCGGCAGGCGTTCGCTTGCCGTCGCGGTCATGACGATCGCGCTGCTCCTGGTCCTGCTGGTGCCGTTCTACTTCGGCCTCACGGCGATCGTGGAGAACGCCAGGCAGATCGCGGACTGGTCGAAGTCGCTCGGAACCGTCGTCCTCCCGCAGCCCCCCGCGTGGCTGGCCGGCGTCCCAGCGATCGGTTCCAGGCTCGCGGAACGTTGGCAACATCTTGCGGCGGCCAGTCCGGAAGAGGTGTCCGCTCGCCTCTCGCCCTTCGCCCGCGGGATCGTACTCTGGTTCGTCAGCCAGGTGGGCAGTCTCGGCTTGCTGCTCGTCCAGTTCCTGCTCACCGTGATCGTCGTCGCGATCCTGTACTCGAACGGCGAGACCGTGGCCCAGGCGGCGGACCGCTTCGCCCGACGCCTTGCCGGGACACAGGGCGAGAACGCGGTGCATCTCGCCGCGCGGGCGATCCGAGCCGTAGCTCTCGGTGTCATCGTGACGGCGGTGCTTCAGACGATGCTCGCCGGAATCGCGCTCGCGCTCGCCGGCGTGCCGTTTGCGACCATCCTGACGGCACTGATCTTCATGCTCGCGGTCGCGCAGGTCGGGCCCGGGCCGGTGCTCCTCCCTGCGACGATCTGGGTCTA
>QHSX01000012.1 GCA_003221695.1 Candidatus Rokuibacteriota bacterium | reverse complement strand
TCGGCGTTACCGTGGTGAACACTTGTGCGTTGGACGCAAGGGGGGGCGTGCTGCCTACGCCGGAATAACTGCCGAACGGAATTATGCCGGCATGTGTGGTGCCTGCCGTTCCGAGAAACGCGACCACCAATACGCCAATCGCGACCACCTTCACACGGCATCTGCGCACAACGACTGATCGCCTGGACATGTCTAACCCTCCCCTAAGGAACCGTATGCGGTGCACGCGCGATGCCAGCAAGTCGAGCCGGGACGTACTCTGCGAAAGTTCCGTAAATCCAGATAGTTATGGGACGACCAGGCGAGAACGCGGGCAAATACCGGAACCCCGACAAAGTCTATATCTTTCAATTACTTAGAACCCCGGAGTGTGCACTCCGGTTCACACCACGACAACTTTCTTTCATAACCGACGCGTCGAGTTTGCAATGGAATCCTTCTCACCTAAGCTGCGCAAGGGTTCTTTTCGCTTCGTCTTTTCCCGTAAAGTTCGTTGGTGAGGCGGCAGCCGCGGCCAGGCTCTTCTTGGCGGTGTCCTTGTCGCCGGCCTTCAGAGAGGCCATCCCGAGGTGGTACTGGACCTCTGGGCTCTCAGGAAGCTTGGCGGCGCTCTCCTTCAGCAGCGCGAGTGCCCGCTGGTAGACACCCCGGTTGTAGAGGATCCAGCCCAAGGTATCCGAGATCTGTGGCTCGTCGGGAGCCGCTTCCTTCGCCGTCTGGGCCAACTGGAGGGCCTTTTCCTTATCACCCCCACGCGCGGCGAGAAGGTAGGCGAGGTTGTTTGCCGCCGGGGCGAAGCGTGGGTTGACCGCCAGGGCCTTCTGGTATGCCTCCTCGGCTTTCGAGAGGTCGTCCCTTCTCTGATAGATGGCCCCGGAAAGCATGAGCGCGGGCAGGTTTCGTGGGTTCAGCCTGAGGGCGCCCTCGAGCTTGGTGAGCGCCTGAACGTCGTCACCCTTCTGGATATACAGCTCCCCCAGTTGCAGATAAGCGCGGACGAGGCGAGGCTCGAGTTCCAGCGCTTTCAGATAGGCCGTCTCGGCTCGAGTCAGGTCGCGACGGACACGATGGACTTCGCCGAGGAGGAACTGCAGCTCCCCGGAACTGGGTACGAGCGTGATCTGCCTGTGGACCCGCTCAAGGGCCAGGTCCGGCTTCTTTTCGGCCAAAGCGACCGACACGAGCTGCGTCAGCGGGTCGGCGTAGGCTGGAGCGAGGGCGAGTGAGGTCTCGAACTCCCGCTGCGCCTCGGCGCGCTTTCCCTGCGCGAGCAAACCGACCCCCACGAGGTATGGCCCTCGCGGGTCCTTCGGTGCGAGGGTCATCATCTTGCGATACACCTCGGTCGCCTTGGCGGGTTCTCGTTTGGACAGGTATGCCAGGCCGAGGAGGAAATAAGCCCTGACCTCGCCCGGGCGGTTTGCCGTGATCTTCTGCAGGGCCTCGATGGCCGGCGCGACGGCCCCCGTCCCGATGTCGAGCTCGGCTGCCAAGAGGCTCGCCTCGGTGAAGTTCGGGTTCGTGCTCGTTGCCTCGTTGAGCGACGCTCTGGCCTGCTGCGGGTTCCCGGCTCGAAGCTGGGCCAGCGCGAGTTGATGGTGCGCCACGGCGAGCCGGGGCTCCAGCTTGACGACTTGCTGAAAATCCTGAATCGCGTCTCCGGTCTCGCCCTTGGCCAGCTTCATCCGTCCTCGGAGGAACAGCCCGTCCAGATCGGAGGGGTTCTTTTCGAGGAGGACGCGGAGGGCCTTGGCGGTGTCGTCGTACTTGCCTTCGGCCAAGGCGACCTCGGCGACGCGGCGCCACCCCGGCAGAAACTCGGGAGCCTTCTGCGTGATTTCTCCCAGGAGCTTCCTCCCGTCGTCGGGCTTGCCGGCCCGAAGGTAAAAGTTGGCCAGGGCGAGCGACGCGAGTGAGCCTCCTGGGGCAAGGTCGGCTGCCGCCTTCAGCTCCCGCTCGGCCTGAACGATGTCTGGCTTGCTGGCGTAGAAGTTTCCCAGCGCAAGATGGGCATCGACCGATTTCGGCTCCCTGGCGACCGCCTCCCTGAAGGCGCCCTCGGCCGCGGCGGGGTCTTGCTTGCGGAGGTAGAGGCTCGCGAGCGAGAGGTGAAACTTCGCTCGTTCCGCAAAATCGCCTCGCGCGGTTTCCAGGCGCCGGATCTCCGCGGCGATCTCCTGCGGGGTGCGCGCGGCGCTGGCCAAGAGGGTCAGGGCGTCGAAGTTCTTCGCGTCCTTTTCGAGGACGAACGTCGCTTCTTGCCGGGCCTCTGCTGACCGACCCCCCAGGAGGTAGATGGTCGCCAGCTTCTGTCTCACCTCGAGGTTCACGGGGTCGAGCTCTTTAGACGTCCGAAGATAGCTGAACGCCGGCGCCAGCTCACCGAGCTTGTAGTGAGCCAGCCCGAGGTGTCGGACGGCCTGAGCGTGGGCGGGCTCAAAACGGAGGACGTTCCGATATTCGATGACAGCTTCTCGGTACTGCGCGCGTGCAAAGTACTTGTCGCCGCGGGCGAGATGGCGCGCCTTTTGAGCTTCCGGTGACCGCGCGCACCCCATCATCGCGAGCAGGAGGGCCAGAAGCAGAACCATCCACGCCCGTGTCGTTCCAGGCATTTTGAGCTCCTTCATGAATTTAGCGGTCAGAATGCGGTCGCGCCTGTGGTCACGAGGCGCGCTCGCTGAACACAAGCGCCCAGTTGCACGGGCGTCGCAAGTCGCCAAACAGGCCGTTGACCATAAACCACAGCGCGAGGCGCGTACGGACGTATCGGCGTAAGAGGTAATGTCCTGGCTCTGCAGAGACCCCATCGACGCGCCGGCTGCCGGAAGTTTCTCCTTGGGCAAAGTGCTCGATGCCCCGTACGGTCAGGGCCACTGCGTACTTCTCGTCGTCCTTGTATCGGTTGGGGACCATGAAGACGCCGTAGACGTGGTGCTCCCCCAGCCACGGCTGCACGACAACCTTTCTCGCGACGATCCTATGCACCGCATGATCGGCAGGCACCTCGGTCCTACAGTCGACTGTTGCCGGCCTGTTGAGAAGCCATGCGACTACGCCGGCAAGCACCATGGCGACACCCACCGAGGCGATGCCCAAAGTGTTGTCGACGCCCCAGTGCTTCATCAGGGGCAGCGGAGGCGGCAGAGCAGCCGGCCGATCCCATTGAGGGAATTTGGGTGAAGAAGACCCTGATCACTTGCGGTGAAGCTGGCGATCCGCCCGGCTCGGTCGCAGCGCAACAGAAATTGCACGCCGCCGACCCCCTTAACAACGGAACCGATGGTCATTTCGCTCCGTTCTCGGCGCTGCAGCCGTTGTGTATTGGGATGATGAGGGGAAGGGGACTCCTGACCTCAAGGAACGTTACTGGAGGACACCGCCTGTATCAGCGCCGTAGTGAGGATTCTCGTGTCTCTCTCGCTGACCCGACGATGGGTCGGTAGGTTGATCAAATGCTGTGCTGCCTGCTCGGCGTGCGGGCAGGATCCAGGCTCGTAGCCCGCGACGTCCAGCGATTCCGCCTCCTCGAGCACGGACGTGAACCAAGTGCCGATCACGGCGCGGGGAGTGAGCGCCCGAATCACGCTCGGCCGATCTTCTACCCAGATCGGGTATCGAACAAAAGACGGCTCGGCCCTCGCGGGAGGCTGAGGGAGCCGAAGGCCGTGACCTGACAAGTAGGCTCGATAGGTTTTCGCAACGAGTTCCCGATGCCCCAGATTCTGATCGAGATTGCCGAGTTGGCAGAGGCCTAGAGCCGCCTGACCGTTACTCAGACGCTGTTTGTAGTCCGGAGGCCGTTGACCTCTCCGCTCGCTCAAGGTCGTCGGCACCGGCAGCGGGTTGCGGCGTCCCAATCTCTCGTAGACAATGCGCGCAAACCGGTGGATGTGCGGCTCGGTCAGGATGTAATACAGCACGAATTTCAGCAGATGTCGCGCCGCGAGCCACCGGCGCGGCCGTGTGCACGAAGCCTGAAAGGCTCGCATGTGCGAGGCCAGCTCTGGATCGTTCGTGACGACCATCCCTCCCATCACCGTCGAGATCGTCTTGGTCTCCTCAGTGCTGAAGAATGCGGCGTGGCCAAAGGTCCCCACCGGTCGACCATCATATCGAGCACCAAGAGCATGGACACAGTCTTCGATCACCACGAGATTGTGGCGGCGCGCAAAGGCGAGAGCGGCGTCTAGCTCCACAGGGATGCCAAACGTGTGCTGCAAGAGAAGGACGCGAGAACGCGGAGTGATGCGAGACTCTGCGCTCTCGAAGTCGATGTTGTAGTTCTGCAGGCTGCAGTCGACATAGACGGGTCGTGCGCCCGTGTACCGTATTGCATTGGCCACCACAACGTGTGTCGGGACGGAGAGCAGAACCTCCGCTCCTTCACCGATTCCGAGGACGTGCAGAAGTCCGTAGAGACCCACCCGCCCACTGGCGAAGCTGATCGCGTGCCTGACGCCCACCGTGCGAGCGAACGCTCGTTCGTACGCATCGACCTTTGCCCCCTGGACAAGCTGTGTCGGGGTCAATAGATGGCGCAGAGCCTCAACGCAATCGGGCCATCCGGTCGTCCCCCCGAGCAGAGCCAAACAGCGCGGCAGATGCCAGGCCAGGGTGCCGTGCGCGCGGCTGGTTCCGAGGTCGAGCGGCCGGGGCTTCGGACTACAGCCGGTCATAGAGCCAGTTGCCCAGCATCTCTGTGAGGCGCAATGGTAGGACCTGCCAGATCGCCCGGACCGCAGGCGTCAGAAGTCCGTTGCCACTCGTCGCGCTGCCGTCCCGACTAACCGTCGTGTAGTAACGGTAGAGGCGCTGCGGCGTCGCTCCCCATTTGCGCTTGAAGTCCGCTAGCATCGGATGGTCCTCGGCCACCTCTCCCAGGTCATACCAGCGAAAGCCGCGCCTGCAGGCGTCGTGGATGGCGTGCCATTGGATGATGTCGTTCGGTCGGAGCGAGAAGGCATCACGCCGGCACCCGTTGAAGGCATAAGACGCAGTCTGGCTGTAGGACAGAATGATCGAACCCGCCAGTAGGTGGATTTGGCCAGCGACCGTTTGCTCCGCGAGCAAGAGGCGGATCAGACCAGCAGGGTGCAGTTCTCGCCAGAGGGCCTCGAAGAAGCGATAGGATCGCGGGGCCACCGCATTCGAACGCATCGTTTCCAGATAGAGCTGGTACCAGGCTCGCAGGTCACGCTCGCCCTGGGCCGCCCGTACGCGCACGCCGAGCTTGACTGCCTTGTTGACCGACCAGCGAATCCGCGAGTGGTTGCGTCCATTGCCAAAACGAAGCCTTTCGGGATCACGGGGAAGGTCCAGAACGAAGGTCTGTCGCCACGGCGAGCGCACGAGTCCGTCGGCTGTCTCCTCAAGTTGTCGGTGAGGCTTCAGTTCGAGTTGCAGCGAAGTATCCATGTGAACGCGCTCGACGGCGGCACAGATCAGGGCCCGCGCGGCCTCCGGATCGGTTGCGAGCGGGCCAGCGACGGGTGTCCGCGGCAGCGACGACAGGCGGCGCCGGGTGCGAGCCCCTCCCAGCTCCCAGGGCAACCCGTACGTCGCCATCAACGGCAGAATGCCAAGAAGCCGACCACTCGCGTCCTCGCAAGCGAGCGTGATGCATTCACGGCCGGATTCTTTCTCCAAGGCCCGAATCCACCCTGGATGGTGATAGATGACGGCGTCTGGATGGCTCGCAAGGAACGCCTCCCATCGTGTGTCGGCGCGCAAGTCGACCACCATCACGCGAAGTGGCAGGTACGGGGGATTCGGCATCAGACTGGCTTTACGCGTGAGGCAAGGCCGCGATCACGGTGCATTGTCGGCCACAAGGTACGCGAAGGCGACGGTCGACAGACGTGACTCGAGACATTTTTGATCTTCTTCGTGGATCCAGTCCGGAAGGCTATTACGGAGATTGATCAATAAACACGAGCGTCCAGCTGCAGGGGTCTTGTAAATCGCCGAACCGGGCGTGGACCAGAAACCAGAGCGCCACCCGCGTCGGAAGGTAGCCGTGCAGAAGGTAATACCCTGGCCCAGCAAAGACATCGTCCGCATACTGTTCGTCAGGACCTCCACGTACGACAAAGGCATGGTCGAAGCCGCGCACGACCATGGTCACTTCGTACTTCGTCCTGGGCGTGTATCGGGTTGGCACCATGAAGCTGGCGTAGACATGGTGACCACCGAGCCAGGGCCGCACGACAACCTTCGCCGCGCGAATCCTATGATTTGGGGGTGCTTCGGCGCTACAGTCCGCGGTCGGCGGGCTGTTCAAAAGCCATGCGACAGTGACGGCAAGCACCAGAGCGACACCTGCCGAGGTGATCCCCAGGGTCTTCTCGGCAGCCCAGTGCCCCAACATCTTTATGGAGTTTCCGATTTGGAACCATGCGCGATGAGGCGGTGATCGACTAGCTCGAGATACTCTGTTTTTTTGACCTCCCAGGTGTTCGTCTTTATGAATGCTTCCGCGTTCGCGGCTAGGCGGCGCCGCAACTCGGCATTCTGGATCAGCAGCAGCATACCGTGCGCCAAGTCTTTTTCGTCGGAGCTTCGAAAAAACTTCACGATTGACTCGTCGAAATAGTACTTGTCGATCTCTGTATCCGACACGATGACGGGTACGCCCACCGACATGAATTCCAGTATCTTTGTGCTGAATGCCTCATTCCCGAACGATTCTTTCCTCTTAGGCACCACACCGACGTCAGCGGCTTCCATCACCGTGGCGATCTCGGTGAGGGGCACAATCTCGTTCAGAAAGACGCGATTTTCTAGACCCAGCGTACCAATGAGATCCTTCAGGAAAGCCTTCTGGTCTCCCTCGCCGTAGATGTGGAATTCGGCGTTTGGGGCATCGTTCCGGATGAGCGCGAAGGCCCGAATGGCAAGATCGACGCCTTGGTGATGGTTGAGGCTCCCTGGATAGAGGATGACGAATTTGCTGTTCGTCTTTGGTCGCCCACGACGGAAAAAGATGGACGCGTCTGGAAAATTCAGTATCGTGGTGCACTTCTGAGGATCTCTTATGGAGCGTGAGAGGAGCTTGTCCCGCCAAGGATGATTCGCCACGATGACATGGTCGGCGAAGGCTGCTGAGGCCCGTTCGACTGCGACAAGGAATCTCGGGATGAGAGAATTACGGGGTGTTCGAAACTTGTCGGCGTAAAACTCGGGAAGCAGGTCGTGGATATCGAGGATGACCTTGGCGCCCATCAGTTTGGGCAACCAGGCGGTGAATACGAGGAAGTCCGGAACGGAATGGATATGAAATAGATCATAGGGGCGCCGGAGATGCCGCGTCGTCAGGAGCGCCGTGGATCTCATAAAGAAGAGGGCCAGCCTGAACAGATAGGTCAGACGGTGCCGCTCGTTGATCTCGCGTCGTTGAATCTGGAAGACGCGAATGCCACTGATCACTTCGACCGGCGGTCGCCCTCGCCGCCTTAACGCGATGACGTCGACCTCGTCGCCGCGCTTGGCCAGAGTCTCTGCATATCGCCGAACCCTGTTGTCGTAGGCATAAAAGGTATACGCGACCACGCAGACTCTCGCTCTGGTTCTCTCACGCAACGGCGTCTGGGTTGGATGATCGTGTTGTCCTTGCATCGCTTCAGATTTCTGTAGTAACAGGAGGACAGGGGCCATGAGTGTCAAGGCGAACAGGAAGAATAGAATGCCACCATCGCGATGAAGACTGCCAGTGAGAAAGCGCGGATCGACATAAATGGAGAGCAGGGACAGGGTCACGATCCTCACCCCGTTCTTGAGGACGATCAGCGGGAGAGTGGCCAGGATCAAGACCGCTTTTGTGCGGACGGACCTGAGGAAGAGGTGGCCAGCCAGGAGACTCATGATCAGCAGAGCCAGGCTCGAACGAATCCCGCTGCATTCTTTGCTTACCTCGATGGTGACGCCGGGCAATAAAAAAATGAACCCGGTCCTGAGAACTGGAACGCCGAGTAGCTGGAACGCAGCGTCGGTGACTTCCGCCGAGCCCGTCTGCAACGAGGAGATCGCTTGATTCAATAAGGAGTCGGGGATGGGGACCATGAGAAATAAAAAGAGCGCCGGAAAGAGGCCCGCCCGGAGCGTTCGGAGGCCGTAGCAGAGGACGAATGCGCCGATCCAGACAACCACGATGCAAAGCATCGCGATCGAAAGCTGGTCATTCTCGCTCGGCGAGGCGGAGTCTCGGCGCCCAAACCAGTAGAACAGAGTGCCAGCGAGGAGGAGCCCCAGGCCGGGTCCCCAACGCGTCTCGACATGGGAGAAGATCCTTTTTCTCTCCAGAGAGAAGACGGCTGCGCTGAGCAAGGGGATCAGGATGATGTGGGAATAGTGTTCCTGCTGGAACGAGAAGCGGATCAGCCTGCTCAGAGGCGCCCAAAAGGCGGCCAGCGTCGAGCCGAGCAGGATCGCGAAACAGGCACTTCGGTTCGAGAACACGTTCATTCGATAGAGGAGCGTTGGGCTGCAACGAGCAGCCACGGACTTTGCCCTAGCCATCGGTTCAGATGCAGGGCGCGCTCGATCGACTCAAACAGCGGCACGAGTCGAGAGTTAGAAGTGACGGCAAAAGGCATCCACATGAGGCCGTCCATTGAGAGGAGTTCGAAGCCTGCCTTTCGTAGCGCGGTTTGATAATCGGTGGGGCCTGCCACGTTGTACCGAACACACTTGCGGCCGCGGAGGGTATGTAACGCGTGCCTCCAGCTGCGGCTGTTCAGCGCCGTAAAGACGAAACGCCCGCCGGGGCGCAACACGGAATGGATCTTGGCGAACAGGTCCTCGAGCGTCACCGAAGTGAAGGATGGAATCGACTCGATGGCTATCACGACGTCGAATTGGTTATCGAACGTTTGCCTGAGAAAGTCAGCGCACCGTGTGGAGACCCGGGGGTGCTTCCTCCTGTGGAGCAGGCGGAGCGCGTCTTGAGAGATGTCGACGACGGTGACGTCGTGCCCACGCTCGGCCAAGGGCATCGCGAATCGTCCGCTGCCTCCACCGGCGTCCATAACACGCTGCCGTGCTTCACTCACGTGAGCGAGCAGAAAGGCCAGTTCTCGCCTGGTTTTGTACCGGCCCATGGCGTTTGCATAGCCTTTGGGGTTTTCAATATCCCAGAGGTATGTGGACGGCAGGTTCACTGGTTTTGGTGGAGCCTTTGGAGGGATTGGCGCACCTGGCTATCCGATGTGCCGATAGAGCGTCTTTCCAGCGGCGATCAGGAAAGTATCAGGCATCCGAGCGAAGAACTGCTTCGCAACTCGCATCCTCCAGCGTGCGCTGACGCTCGGGGCCAGAGAGGCGGGGCACCGCAAGTAGTGGATGACGGATCGTGTGGTTCCCCACCGGTCCTTGAAGGTGACCAGCCCGGGAGTGTCGTAGTCCGAACGACCAAGGTCAAATTCGTGAAGTCCGCTGCCCTTGGCCTCTTGGATGGCTTTCCAAAGCAAGAGGTGTGTTCCGCCAAGGCCGTTGAACCTCGAGTCGGAGCAGCCGTACTTGTAAACGAGCGAGCCCTTGAAGCGCAGAGTGATGATGCTCGCCACCGGGTGACTATCCTGGGAGGCTACACGAATCGTGAGGCTGCCGCCCGCGGAGGCGAGCAAGTGACGAAACCAGCCGAGCGGTTTGGGCGGCAGCTGCTTTTGGCGGCTCGTCAACAGGAGCAGGTGGTAAAACTTACGGAGCAGCAGTTCAGATCTTCCTTCTTCATAGGTCAGGGCCTCTCGCTCCGCGCGCCGAATCTTCCGTTGGATGCAGCTCTTGTGAAGATTGCGGAAGAGCTCGTCGATCGTGGGACGGAGGTCCATCCTATGCGAATAAAAGACGCCGCTCCTCTCGAAACCGGTTGAGTGTGCCAGCGATTCGCGCAACGGTCTGATCTCAATGTATTTCCACTTCCCCTGCGTCCGATCTCGCTCCAGGCTGCCGAGCAAATATTGAAGCTCTCCCTCGCTATCGACCAACGGTTCCGTATGGTCAGAAAAGGGCAACGACACCAACCGGCGGCCGGTCAGCCAGCTATCAATACGGCAGAAGACCAGGCCATTGGCCAGATCCACTGTCGGCGGTGAGGTCGTGTACGCGATAGGCTCATACCCGTACGTGCGGCGCAGGGCTTCCAGCCAGCCGCGGGAGTGAAAAATGCTGGCGCTGGCGTGTCTTTCTAGAAATTCGGGCCAACGAGGGTCCAGCAGGGGATCAAGCGTGTACGCGGGCACGGGCATTCCTCGCCAGAGTCAGTTCGGCCCTTCAACGGTGAAGGCGAGCTCATCACCGACGAGAGTCGCAAAAGCTACCCTGGCGCGCTCGCTGCCCCTTCCCTCGATGCGCCACCGATTCCCGACGGACAGGAGCCTCATCTCACTTCTCTGCCGCCACCAGCGATCCACCTCGTGGGGAAGGGGAATCCAGATCTTCCGATCCTTGCGGAGCCGAGCGAGAAGCTCCAAGAGGGCTTGGTAGGTCGCTCGCGCTCGTTTCGAGATGATGTAGTCGGGATGAACGATAAAGCTGGCCAGGCCGTGCTGCTCCGTAATCGAGGTCAATTGTTGCTTCCACAACTCGATCGAGTAGTCGTTCAGGATATGGAACAGGGAATAGTCCTGGATCGTGGTGAGCGGGAGCTCGAGGATCCTCCCGATGAAGAAAGGCATCAGGCTGCAACAGCCGCCGCGTTGGGGATCCAGATGGGCGACGCTCGGCACGGACATGTCGTAGGAAAAGTCCAGGGCGCCATACCACGCCTGGTTTCGATAGAGCGCCCCCGCGCGGAATCCGAGCGCCCGATACTTCCGTGCGTACTCGTTGATCCGTTCCACTCGGCGCAAGAACTGCTCCTGGGTGGAGAAGAGATGACCATCATGGTTCAGGTCCTGGATGTTGATCTCGAAGCCGCGATCTCGGATCTCGTCGAGGAAACCGTCTGGGACTGGATACCGTTTCTCCGGCACGATCTGGAAGGAAGCCTTGATTCCCATCGAATCATCCAGATCCATGAGGCGCGAGCAGAAGTTTCTGCCGGCCAGCTCCTCGACATCGTGGGTCATGATTGCGCAGCTCGTCGCGCCATCCGGCCAAAACCAGACGAACGGTACTTGGTGAACGGCTTGTGCCTTCATGGAGAGGACCAGGAGCCGCTCGAGAATGCGTTCCACCGTTCGATCGACCGGCCAGCGCGGAAAGGCAATCTTCGTCCAATCGCTCAGGCGCGCTTTCTGAATGTGTTTCCGAATGGGAAGCGGCAGATAGGGGCGCAGTCGATAGTAGAAGTCCCGGACCACCGGCGGGGCGCCGAGGGGACTTTGGCCTTCATGGCCGTTGTTCGAGTAGCGTTCGTAGCGGAGATTCTGGAGGATGTCGTTAGGATCGAGCGGAAGGCGCACGGTGCCGTCGGCGGCAGTCACATCGTTTAAAGCATCGTAGAGCGGGCCGATGACCTCCTTGCTGCGGAAGCCGGACGACGACTTCCCGTAACAGATCGTCTCGGGGCCGAAACGGAAGTACCCGGGATCTTCGGAAACCTTTCCCGCAAGCTGGAAAGCCGCCAGGTTTTCGGGACAGCGATAATATTCGACGATTGCTTGATTCATGGCGCCTGTCGGGTCGTTTTTTGCCCTTGGTGGGAAGCCAAGCCGCTTCAGGTTATACTCGCTCTTCTCATCCATGGCCATCTTCGGAAATCACACGCTTGCGTCGGCATTCAAACGACTCGTCGATCTTCTGCGAGGCTTTGGTGTCGTGAACACCCTGTCAGTGTGCGTGTGGACGCTCGACGACCAGCATCTGAGGTCTTTTGACCGCAGGTATGGAGTCAGGACGAGCGGCTATGTGTCCCTTGCCTCTACATCGGTTGACCGCGCCAAGTTGCGCCACGCGACGTCGTATGGCCCTGTCAACGCGTGGGCCTTCCGCAGGCTTCTCCGGAACCTGAGCTTACCCAGGACGCTGCACTTCGCCGATCTGGGCTGTGGTCTTGGCCGCGCCTGCATTCTGGCCGCCGAGTATGGCTTCGAAAAAGTGACGGGAGTCGAGCTCGCTCCGGAGCTGTGCGTGGTCGCGCGAGAAAACATGTCGTGCTGCCGGTTGCCAGAATCCTACCGGTCGCGCATCAAGATAGTCGAGGGAGATGTCCTGGATTATTGTGCGGCTACCGACGATGACGTGTTTTTCGTCTATCGGGCCTTCTCGGTGGAGTTCTTTCGTAGGGTTCTCACAAAATTGGCCGAAGGGGCGACGCGCCGAAGGCGACCGCTCACGATTATCTACACTGAGCGGCTGAGCTGGCCTCCGAGTGATGGAGTGAAGGTGTTTTCGGAGGACCAGACCTTTCGGAAGGTCGACGAACGCTCCATGTTTGGGCAGGCATTTCATGTCTACGAGTGCAGCGCGAAATCCTGAGAGGAAGCGAGCGATACGGGCGTTAGCTCTTGGATCGCCGGCGCGTTCGTTTCGATCTCGATGACGCGCTGGGCGAGCCGCGCGGCGGACTCTGGTGAAAGGG
>QHSX01000048.1 GCA_003221695.1 Candidatus Rokuibacteriota bacterium | reverse complement strand
GACTTGCCCGCACGCGCAACCCTCCTTGTACTAGGTGAGGATAGACCTACCACAACCTGGCCGAAATGAGGGTATTCCCGCAAATAGTATTAAGAAAGAGCCCGACCGGAGGCAACCGGCGCGGCCGGTCCACCGGCACTGACGTGACATTTCTCACGGGGCTGCCGTTGACTCCTGTCCTGCAAGTGTGTAGATTTCCAGGCACGGACGATTAGCTCAGTTGGCAGAGCGCTGGCCTCACATGCCAGAGGTCACTGGTTCGAGTCCAGTATCGTCCACCAACAACGTATCTATCTACGAGCGGAATAAGAGCGGATCGTCCTAGTCACGCCGTCGGCGGCAGCGCGACCAGGGACGGGCGGGGGTCCGGCTCTTTGCGTGCGAGGCTCGCCACGACCCCAACCAAGGCGTACACGTCGACTGGCTTCTCGAGGTGGTACTGAAAGCCAGCTCTGAGGGCGCTCGCCCGGTGCTCCGGTCCGACGAGCCCGGTGAGGGCGACGGCAGGGGTCACGCCGCCGTGCTCGGGGGACAGCGCACGGACCTGGCCGATCAGCCAATAGCCGCCCTTGTTGGGCATCTCGAGGTCGCTGACGATGACATCCGGACGCTCATGGACGACGGCCTGGAGCGCCGCGTCGGCGGCACCGACCGCCGTCACCACCGCTCCACACTCCTCGAACGTCGCCTGGAGCAGCGCCCGGATGACGGCGGAGTCGTCGACGACCAGCGCCCGCACCCCGTCGAGACGCGGGAGATTGCCGATCCGCTCGTCCATGACCTCCGTCGGCCGCTCCTTTGGCCGCGAAGTGTAGAGGTGTCGAAGCTTCGCTCCCACCGGGTGTTCGCCGCAATCGGCTCGCGGAAAATCCCTGGGGCATCCGGCCGAATTTTTTGATACGTTCGGTCGCGAGCGGATCGGGTACCATCGAGCACCATTCACCAGGCCCTTAGGCCCTTTTGATTGGAGCGGACGCGATGAAGGTCGCAATTTTCTTTGACGGTCAGAACTTCTACCGATCGCTGCTGCGCTACGACGAGTCGCTTCGCGTGGACTACGACCGGCTCGCGACGTGGATCATGCAGCAGGTGGGAGGCCCCAACGCGCTCTTCTCCGGCGCCTACTACTACGTCGGCGTCTCGCCGGACGCGCCACCGCTCGTCGAGGGGTTCTTGAAGGGACTCGAGCTCCGACCCGGGTACTTCGTCAAGCGCGAGCCGCGGGTGCGGCGTGCCGGACGCTGCCCTGCGTGCGGGAAGGAGTACGAGTACACGACCGAGAAGCGCGTGGACACCCGCCTCGTCGCGGACCTGATCCACTACGCCGCGTCAAACGCCTTCGACGCGGCCGTCCTCGTCTCAGGCGACGACGATTTCGTGCCGGCCGTTGAGGCGGTGAACGCGCTCGGCAAGCAGGTGTGGGTGGCGACATGGTCCGCCGACGAGCTGTCGAAGGACCTGCGGGTCAGGTGCTTCGGTCACATCCATCTGAGCGACGGGGTGTCGGCGTTCCGCGCCGAGCGGCGTCCGTACGAACGGGGGCTCGGGCGCGCGACGCCCGCGCGGCCCGCGCGACCGGTGGCGAGTCCGGTGTCGAGCTCGCAGGTCGAGCGCGGGCTCCAGGAGCTTCAGCGCGCCGAGGCGCGCCTGCCGCACGTGGGTCGCGGGTACTTCGTGATGCGCTGGAAGTCGCACGCGCTCCCGCCGGCCGGCCCGGAGCGCGAGGCGCTCGTCCAGCAGCTCATCGATGCCGGCCTGGCGGAGGAGTTTGAGGCCCGGGACGCCGAGGGCCGGCCGGTGACGGCGATCCGCAGTCGCGAGCCCGACGGCAATGCGCGTGAGCCCGACGGCAACGTCGCGCCCCCGAAGTAGGGCGCCTACGGCCCGACGACGCGCGTGAGAAGGCGCGCCACCGCGCTCGCGATGGTTTCCCCTGTCGCGAGCCGTCGGGAGGCGCGTGGGTCGTCGCAGTCGGCGTCCAGGTCGGTCACCGTGAGCCCCGCGTCATCGGGAAGCGCGAGCCGCGCGGCGCCGTCGCTCGCCCGGAGCACCTGGACTGACTGGCTCCAGACGGTCACTCGCGCCCGGAACGGCCGGCGGCTCTCACGGCAGAAGATCGCCTCGCCCGTGGCGACGCGCACGTCAACGACGATCGCGTGATCGGCGCCGAGCGTGCGCGCTCGCGCAAGCGCCGCGTGCGCGTCGAGCTTCGCGTCGCCCTGGGCGAGGATCTCTACGTCCTTGGCCAGCACCGCGCGCGTGTTGAGCCCCTCGAGCAGGGCGCCCTCGTACTCGGCGGGCAGCGCCTCGCGCTCGCGCTCGGAGAGCTGTCCGGCAAAGGCGAGGCGGACGACGACGGCAGGCTGGCGGACCTGGGTCGGCCTGAAGTCGGCGGCGCGGATCGGCCCCGGCTCGACCCCGCCCGGGGAGACGCACGCGGTGGCGGCGAGTCCCAGGAGGGCGAGCGCCGATCCCCTCGGCATGGCGCCAGGGTATCACCGCAGATCGCTCGCCCGTCACCTCGCCGCGGTTCTCCTAGGAGGGGGCCGGACCCTGCGGTACGATGGACGCATGAAGGTCTTCGTCGTCATCGCGTTGGTGCTGCTCGTCGCGACGCCGGTCGCGGCCCAGCCGGTTAAGATCGAGAAGCCTGCGCCGCCTGCCGAGCAGCGCGAGCGCGAGCGGGCGGTGATCACTCCGGGGCTCTCGGGCGAAGGCCGCCCGCTCGAGGCCGACAACTATCCGAGGGGCGGTCGCGTTCCCTACGAGCCGGGCTTCATTCGTGGCGCGAGCGCCGAGCGCGAGACGTCCGCGTCCACCGGCCGGGTCGGCATCGCCGGCTGGACCGCGCCGAACACGCCGGTCGGCAGTCCGCTCGGCGGTTGGGGCGAGGTCAACGGCTGGTTCGCGATCGGCCTCGCAATCACCTGGGACGGGCCGCCGCCCGGCCGCAGCAGCCGACCCCCTACTCGCTGACCGATCCGAGATCCACGACCGATGGGCTGGCTCCGTGGCAACCTCCACGCGCACACGACGTACTCCGACGGGGTGAAGACGCCGAAGGAGCTCCTCGCCGAGTACGAGGCGCTCGGCTACGATTTCCTGGCGATCACGGACCACGAGGACCTGATCGGCTCGAGCTACTGGCGGGCGCTCCCGCGGCTCAGCACGCGCCTGCTCCTCTTCCACGGGGTCGAGCTCAACTATCGGGGATTCGACCAGCACATCGGCCGCGTGCTGGGTGACCGCGAGGTGCTCCACGTCCTGAACCACCCGGCGCGCTACAAGCTCTCGATCGCGGAGACGCTCGAGCGCGTGCGGACGATCCAGCGCAACGGCCTCGCCCTGGACGCCGTGGAGGTGACCGACACGGGCCACCACCGGCCGCTCTACGCGTCGGGGGAGATCCCGCTGGTGAAGGTCGCCACCGACGACGCGCACCGGCCCATGCACTTCGGGCGGGCGTGGGTCGAGGTGGACGCGCCGCGGGAGCGCGACGCGATCATCCGTGCGATCCGTGCCGGGGATTTCCGGCTCGGCTTCGCCCCGGACGCCGACTAGCCGCCCGAGCGCGATGCCGACCATACGGATAGGCCACAGCCCCGATCCCGACGACGCGTTCATGTTCTACGCGCTCACGGCGGGGAAGGTGCGCATCCCGGACGTCAGGATCGAGCACGTGCTCGAGGACATCGAGTCGCTGAACCGCCGCGCGCGGACCGCCGAGCTCGAGGTCACCGCGGTCTCCTTCGCGACGTATCTGCTCGTCGCCGACCGGTACCGGATGATGGACCCGGGCGCGTCGATGGGCAAGGGCTACGGTCCGATCCTCGTGGCGCGCGAGCCCCTGAGCCGGCGCGCTCTCACCGAGAAGGTGGTAGCGATCCCCGGGAGCCACACGACCGCGGCGCTGCTGCTCCGTCTCTACGTCGGCGAGCCGCCGCTCATCGAGGTGGCCTTCGACAAGATTCCGAACGCGGTCCTCGAGGGACAGGCCGACGTCGGGCTCCTGATCCACGAGGGCCAGATCACCCACGCGCAGCTGGGGCTCGTGAAGGTGCTCGACCTCGGCGAGGTGTGGGCGCGCGAGACCGGCCTGCCGCTCCCGCTCGGCGTCAACGTCATGCGGCGCGACCTGGGCGACGATGTGCACCGGCAGCTCTCGCAGGGGCTGCGCGACTCGATCGCCTGGGCCCAGGCGAACGAGGACGAGGCGCTCGAGTATGCGATGCGCTATGGGCGGGGGATCGACAAGGAGACGTGCCGGCGGTTCGTCCTGATGTACGTCAACGAGTTCACGCTGGCGCTCGGCAGCGAGGGCCGCGCCGCGGTCGAGCGGCTCTTCGCCGAGGCGCGGACGAAGGGATTGATCTCGGAGGTCCCGCCGATCGATCCGATCTAACCAACTAGCACGTTCTGAGAATCTCGTAGGTCGTGGTGCGCTGGGCGGGCGTGAAGCCGGCCTCGCGGATCAGGGCCGTGATCTCCTCGACGGTGATCGTGTTGACGTAGTCGGCCGCCTTGTGGACGTTCTCCTCGAAGAGCGTGCCGCCCCAGTCGTCGGCGCCGAAGTGGAGCGCGATCTGGCCCGTCGGCTTGCCCTCGGAGAACCACGAGGCCTGGATGTGCGGGACGTTGTCGAGGTAGAGACGCGCGGCCGCGAGCATCCTCAAATAGACGTTCGGGCCCTTCACCTGCTTGACCCACTTCTCCAGCAGCGTATGGCCCGGCTTGAACGACCACGGCACGAATGCGGTGAAGCCGCCCGCCTCGTCCTGGAGTTCCCGGATCGCGTCGAGGTGGTCGAGCAGGTCGTCGGGCTGCTCGACGTGGCCGTACATCATCGTCGCCGTGGACTTGAAGCCGCGCCGGTGGGCCGCGCGGTGGACCTCGAGCCAGGCCGAGGGACCGCCCTTCTTCGGCGCGATGCGCTTGCGCACGCGCTCGGACAGCACCTCGGCGCCGCCGCCCGGGAGCGTCCGCTGCCCGGCCTCCCAGAGGCGGTCGAGCACGCCGCCCACGGTGAGCCGGCTCACCTCGGCGATCGTCTGGATCTCGGAGGCGGTGAAGAAATGGGGCGTCACCTGCGGAAATCGTCGGCGCGTCTCGCGCACGAGCGTGGTGTAGTACTCGAGCGGGAGCGCCGGGTTGTGCCCCCCCTGGAGCAGGACCGTCGTCGCGCCCTTGCCCGCGGCGAACGCGACCTTGGCGAGGACCTCCTCGACGGTCAGCGTGTACGCCTCCGGGTCGCCCGGCTTGCGATAGAAGGCGCAGAACTGGCAGTCGGTGACGCACACGTTCGTGTAGTTCGGGTTCGAGTCGATCACGAAGGTGACGACCTTGTCGGGGATCCGGGCGAACCTGACCTCGCTGGCGAGCGCACCCACCTCGAGGAGCGGCGCCTCCGTGAGGAGCCAGCGACCCTCGTCCCGCCCGAGTCGCTTGCCGTTGAGCGCCTTGTCCCGGATCTCGGCCAGCATGGCCAGGACAGGTTCACAGACTCGCACTCCCACGTTCACAGACTCGCCTCGCCTCTGGCTGCGACTCGCACTACCATACCTGGAGCACGTTGTAGAGGGCGTCGCGCTCGACCGGGACCTTGCCGGCGTCCTTGATCATGCGGAAGAGTTGCTCGCGCGCGAGACCGGCCGGCGTCTGGGCCCCCGCCATGTGCTGCACGCGCTCGTCCTCGAGCGTGCCGTTGACGTCGTCGGCGCCGAAGTGGAGCGCGACCGACGCCGTCGCCTCGCCGAGGAGCACCCAGTACGCCTCGACGTGCGGGAAGTTGTCCAGGAGGAGCCGCGCCGCGGCGATCGTCCGAAGATTGTCGGTGGGCGGTGTCGGCCGCTCCACGAGGCGGGTCGTCCCGACCTGGTAGGGGAGGGGAATGAACGTGAGGAACCCGCCGGAAGCGTCCTGCTGAGCCCTGAGCCGTAGCAAGTGGTCGACCCTCTCGGCGAGGGTCTCGACGTGGCCGTAGAGCATCGTCGCGTTGGTCTTGATGCCGAGCGCGTGCGCGATCCCGTGGATCTCGCACCAACGCTCCGCGTCCGCCTTGCCCGTGTAGCGCAGGAGCTTCGCCACGCGGGTCGAGAAGACCTCGGCCCCGCCGCCGGGCATCGTCTGAAGGCCGGCGGCCTTGAGCCGCGTGAGCGCCTCCTTCGGCTCGATCCGGGAGCGGCGCCAGAAATAGTCGATCTCCGCGGCGGTGAACGCCTTGATCTGAACCTCGGGGCGCGCGGTGTGGAGGGCGGCGATCACGCGCTCATAGTACTCGAACGGCCAGTCGGGATGATGGCCGCCGACGATGTGAACCTCGCGCACCTCCGCGCCGACCATTCCGACGATGTCCTCGACGGTGTACTCGAAGGCGCCGTCCGCGCCCTTTTTCCGGGCGAACCCGCAAAAGGCGCAGGAGAGCACGCAGACGTTCGTGGGCGAGATATAGCGGTTGATGACGAAGTAGACCCGGTCGCCCTCGCGGCGCGACTTGACGTGGTCGGCCATGCGCCCCACGCCCAAGAGGTCATCCGTCTCGAGGAGCCGGAGGCCGTCGTCCCGGCTGAGCCGCTCGCCGGCCTGGACCTTCTCCCAGACGGGCTCCAGGTTGCGGTCGGAAAAGCGCACGATGGTCCGACTCTACCCTCCGGCTTCCGCGGCAGTCAAGGAACGCGGGCGCACCGGTGGGCGTTTCAAGACGAGGGGCCACGGGCCGAGGGAGGGCTGCGGCGCCGCCGGAGCTCGCGCTGGATCCGGAGGTCTTCCTGGCGCATGGTGAAGCCGACCACACCGGATGCCAAGGCGAGGAGCAGGAAGAGACCGACGGTCACATGCTCGGTCACCGTCTCGACACCGCGAAGGCCCAGGTACGTGGCACCGATCGCGGCGACCAGGATGAGCGCCAGGGTGGCGCCGCGTAGCAGCCAGCGCTCGATCAGCAGGCGTTCGAGCGCCTCGTCGTCGAGCGTTCGCCAGCCGTCGTCGCGCATGGTGTGGCCCCCCCGGAAGTTGCGTTCCGGGTGGTAGCTTATAGTAGTATCGGCGCAGCATTTGCGGGCGGTTAACCCGTTAGCGCGGGGGAGGGTCGTCGATGACGGCAGCGTGTACCGTCCGGATCGACATCGTCACCTACGTCCCCACGCAGTACAACCACTGAAAGCACTGTGAAGTGACCTGGCAGGTCATGGGGCTCAGGCAGAAGGTGCAGCGGGAGATGGCGGACTCGGCCTTGCCGGACGACCTCAAGGCGGAGTTTCACAGCCTCTCGGCGTGGGCGCACACGCTCCCGGGGAAGTTCGCCGATCGGGTGCGTATCCGACTGATCGACGCCGCCTCGATCGAGGGCTTCTTCAAGTCCCTGGTCCACCGGTTCTGGCGGTACCCGGCCTTCGCGGTCGAGGGCCAGCGATACGTCGGCTCGGACTTCGCCCGGGTCGACGCCCTGATCGTACAAGCGCTCCGACGAAAGGAGGAAAACGCGCGAGTCTCACCCGACGCCACCAAGTCCAACTGACTCGGGAGGAGGCAGGATGAACACTTTATTGGCAGTCATCATCGGGGCGCTGACGGTGTACCTCGCGTACACCCTCTACGCCCGGCGGATCGACCGCCACGTCATCCAGTCTGATCCGAAACGCGCGACGCCCGCGACGCTCTACATGGACGGCGTCGACTTCATGCCGACGAACCGCAACATCCTGTTCGGCTACCACTTCAAGTCGATCGCGGCCGCGGGCCCCATCATCGGCGCGATCGTGGCGGCCAATCTCTGGGGCTGGCTGCCCGCGATCATCTGGCTGATCCTCGGCGTGTCCTTCCTCGGCTGGGCGAGCGACTACAGCGGAATCGTGATCTCGGTCCGGAACGACGGCAACAGCCTCTCAGCGATCGCCCACCGGCTGGTGTCGCCGCGGACGCGCACGATCCTGTTCGTGTTCATCTTCTTTTACCTGCTGCTCGTGGCCGGCGCGTTCGTCGGCATCATGGCGACCGTGCTCGAGTCGCAGCCGAAGACGCAGCTCGGTGTCATCGTCCTCACGGTGATGGGCCTGCTCCTGGGCCAGATGCTCTACCGCTGGCGCACCGGCCTCGTCGGCGCGACGGTGCTGACCGTCGGCCTCACGCTCATCGCGATCCTCGGGGGCGGTTGGACCGAGGAGGTCTTCAAGGCCTTCAACGCCGGCCTCAACAACGTCAGCGGCGGTGCGCCGCTCGTGACGTACTTCGATCCGACCCTGGCGAACTTCAAGGGCGCCGACGCGAAGATCATGCCGAGCCTCCTCTTCTGGGCGCTCGCGATCTCGGCGTTCTGCTACGCGGGTTCCGTCCTGCCGATCTGGCGCATGGCGCAGCCCGTGATCTACGTCGGCTTCTGGATCACGGCGCTCGCGATGGTGCTGGGCCTCACCGGCGCGCTCGTCGCTCCGTTCGCGAAGCCCGAGGTCGCTCAGTTCGTCATCCCGGCGTTCAGGGGGTTCAACCCGCAGCTCGGCCCCGCGGGGGTGATGCCCCTCTGGCCGATGCTGTTCGTGACGATCGCGTGCGGGGCGATCTCCGGGTGGCACGCGCTCTTCGGCGCGGTCGGCACGGCCCGGCAGATCCAGAACGAGGCCGACATGCTCCCGATCGGGGGCGGGTCCATGTTCGCCGAGTTCCTGCTCGGCCTCCTGGCGCTCCTCGCCGTCTCGGTGGGCGCCAAGGGCGCGCCCGTCGGCGCCTTCGCGACCGGGCTCGGCGGCTTCATCAGCGTCTGGGGCCTGCCGATCCAGTACGCGACGTCCCTCGCGTTCGCGGCGTTCATCGTGATCGTACTGGTGGTCACGCAGCTCCTGTTCCGCGTCCAGCGTGTCACGCTCTCCGAGTGGCTCGGCGACGTCTTCCCACCCTGCCGCAACCAGCACATCGCCTCGCTGATCTGCGTCGCGCTGGCCATTTTGTTGATGATGACGGGCACGTGGGTCTATCTGTGGCAGCTCTTCGGCGGTGCGAATCAGATGATGGCGGCGCTGTCGCTCCTGCTGGTGACGGTGTGGCTCGCGTCGGTCGGCAAGAACTGGATGTACGCCGGCCTGCCCGCGGCGTTCATGTGGGTGACCACGTGCGCGTCGATCCTGGTCACCGCGTACAACCTGTACTCGAACGTCTACCAGATCAACATGGCCGCCGGCCGGACGATCCCGGTCGTCGGCTCCGCGCTGATGATCCTGGTGGCGCTGTTGCTGGTCGTCGCGGCGCTCTACATCGGTCTCGATACGTGGCGGGCCTTCCAGCGGTACCGTCACCGCCCGGTTCAGCAGCGGAAGCCGGCGGCGGCGCGGGCCTAGGGCCGTCGCCTCCACGGTCGCTCGCCGGGGGAGGCGTCCCTCCCCCGGCGCGCTGCTTCTGGGGTATGCTCGGGTGCTGACCGCGCGCTGGACGCGTCTGCGCGGCGCGCTCGCGCAGTTCTTGTACGGCCTGACGGGGTACGAGTTCGCCCGTCACGCGCTGCAGATGCGCCATGAGCTGGAGTCGGTCTTCATGGTCGTCACGTTCGGCGACCTGATCGGCGTTCCGGTGCTGCCGCCGGTCTACTCGCTCCGGCTGCTCCCGTACGTCGTGCCGGAGATCGCGACGTGGAAGCGGCACATGGCGCAGCGCAAGGAGTTCTGGGAAAAGGACGAGTACGACCTGCACGGACTCTGACACGGAGACCCCGATGGCGGACGAGGCGAAGCCGAAGAAGAAGGGCGGAATCCTGGGCGTCTTCAGGGACATCGTCTACGGGATGTCCTCTCACGAGATGACCCGGCACGCCGTGCGCACGCGGGCGAGCATGGAGCATCTGTTCATCCTGATCACGATGGGCGACCTCCTGGGAGTGCCGATCCTGCCGCCCTACTACTCGCTCCGGCTCCTGCCGTACGTGACGCCGCAGATCGCCGGGTGGAAACGGAGGATGCTGCGGGAACGCGACGTGACGGACGTCCTCGGCTAGCCCGTGTCGCTGCGGCGCGTGTTCGAGAGCCAACCGGACCGCCGGTACATCATGTTCGGGGGCAAGGGCGGGCTGGGCAAGACGACGCTCTCGGCCACGAGCGCCTTCTGGCTGGCGCGGCAGGGCAAGCGCGTCCTGCTGTTCTCGGTCGATCCACAGGCGAGTCTCTCGGACATCTTCCAGCGGGACATCTTCGGCCAGGGGCCGGTGCCGATCGTGGAGAACCTCTGGGCGCAGGAGGTCGACGCCGACCGGCGGATCAAGGATTACCAGGAGGAGATCCGGAAGAAGATCCTCGACATGTACGGGTTCGAGAAGGTGCCGGAGGAGATCGACAACTACATCGCGGCCGCCTCCGCGGAGCCGGCGATGGAGGAGAGCGCGATCTTCGACGCCGTCGTCGATATCATCGTCCGGGGCGATTACGACTACTACATCTACGACCTGGTCCCGCTGGGCCACGCGCTCTACTACCTGTCGATGGCGAAGGTGTACGACGAGTGGATCAACAAGATCACCAAGCTCCGCGAGGACATGCGCCAGTACGACCAGGTGGCGGCGACCATGCGGCGCGAGGACACGGTGCAGGAGGACCAGATCCTCTCCGAGCTGACCTACATCAAGGAGCGGATCAACGCCTCCTCCCGGATCCTGACGGACAAGACGCGGACCGCCTTCTTCTTCGTCGTGGTGCCGGAGGAGATGATCATCCTCGACACCAAGAAGGCGGCCGCGCTCTTCGCGAAGTTCGACGTGCCCCTCTCCGGGTACATCGTCAACCGGATCCTCCCGGCGGACCTCGGCCCGGGAACCATCCCGCCCTACCTCCAGAACCGCATCGCCATGCAGAAGAAGTACCTGGACGACATCAAGGGGGCGTTCGGCAACGAGGTGCTCGCGTACGTGCCCGAGATGGAGCGTGATGTCACCGGGCTCGCGATGATCGAGCGGCTGGCCCGCCGCCTGTTCGAGGAAGGCTAGGGTGATGAGCGTCGTCGGCACGGAGGTGCCGATCCAGACGTCGATGGCGCGCTACGTCGCCGAGCGCGCGGCGCTCAAGTACACCTTCTTCGGTGGCAAGGGCGGGGTCGGCAAGACCGCGATGGCCGGCGCCACCGCGCTCTGGCTCGCCCGGCAGGGAAAGCGGACGCTGCTCGCGTCCACGAATCCCGTGCACAGTCTCTCGGGGCTCCTCGGGCAGAACGTCGCGGAGCGGCACACGCCCGTCGCGGGGGTCGACCGGCTCTGGGCGTACGAGATCGACACCCGCGACACGATCGAGCGCTCCAAACGTGAGATCCGCGAGAAGATCCAGTGGTTCCTCAAGTTCGCGGACATCTCGACGAAGGCGGACGACTTCGTCGAGTCGGCCACGATGAACCCCGCGTTCGAGGAATCGGCCATGTTCGAGAACATGGTCGAGCTGATGCTGAAGGACGAGTACGACGCGTACGTCTTCGACACGGCGCCCACGGCGAACGCGCGCCGGCTTCTCGGCATGTCCAAGGTGTACTCGCTCTGGGTGGACAAGATGCTGAAGTCGCGCGAGGAAGCCCGCTCGCTCCGGGAGATGCTGTCCTTCACGAAGAAGAAGGAGGCGGACCCGCTGCTCGAGTACCTGCTGGGGTTCCGCTCCCGGATGGCCCAGGCGCGCCGGCTCCTGACCGACGCGACCCGGACGGCGTTCTTCTTCGTGACGCTTCCCGAGGCGCTGCCGATCGCGGTGATCACCCGCTTCATCGGGTGGTTCCACGAGTTCGGGATCCCGGTCGGAGGCGTGATCGTGAACATGGTCCTCGACCGACGCGCCCTGGGCACGGACGCGCCGGAGTTCGTGCGGAACCGGATGCGCATGCAGGACGACCACCTCAAGACCATCCGCGAGAAGTTCGACGGGAGCGTGCGCGCCGTGGTCCCGCTGTTCGACCAGGAGGTGCGGGGCACCGCCATGCTCGAGAAGGCGGCGGGCGCCCTCTTCGCCTAGCCTCACTCCGAGGGGAGGACTTCATGGAGCGACGCAGGTTCCTGGTGAAGACCGGCGGCGTGCTGGCCGCCGCCGGTGCGGCGGCGGCCACGATCGACGCTCCGAACGTCATCGCGCAGCCCAAGTTTCAGTGGAAGATGGTCACGACCTGGCCCCCCGGTCTTGCCACGCTCCACGGAGCAGCCCTCCGCTTCGCCAAGTTCTGCGACGACATGAGCGGGGGACGACTGAAGATCCAGGTGTTCGCCGCGGGCGAGTTGGTTCCGGCGTTCGGGTCGTTCGACGCCGTCGTCGGCGGGAATGTGGAGGTGGCGCACTCCGCGGCCTACTACTGGGCCGGGAAGACGCCCGCCTGCCAGTGGTTCAGCGCGGTGCCGTATGGCCTCAGCGCCCAGGGAATGAACGCCTGGTTCTACGAGGGCGGAGGGCTCGACCTCTGGGAGGAAGTCTACAAGCCCTTCGGCCTGATTCCGCGCCCGTGCGGGAGCACCGGCACGCAGATGGCGGGCTGGTTCAAGCGGAAGATCAACAGCATGGCCGACTTCAAGGGTCTCAAGATGAGGATCCCCGGGCTCGGAGGCAAGGTGGTCGCCAAGGCAGGGGGGACGATCGTGCTCCTCCCGGGCGGCGAGATCTACCCGGCGCTGGAGCGTGGGGTGGTCGACGCGGCCGAGTGGGTCGGTCCCGAGGACGACATGAAGCTCGGGCTTCACAATGCGGCGAGGTACAACTACTATCCTGGCTGGCACGAGCCCGGGACGGCCTTGGAGGCGTTCCTCAACAAGAAGGCCGTGGACGCGCTCCCGGCGGACCTCAGGGCCATCGTGGATCACGCGTGCCAGGCCGATAACATCGCCGTGCTCGCCGACTACAACGTGAAGAACGCCAAGGGCCTCATCGAGCTCCAGACCAAGTTCAAAGGCAAGGTCGAGGTCCTGCCGCTCCCGGGCGACGTCCTCAAGGCCCTCAAGCCCCTCGCCGAGGACACGCTCGAGGAGGAGGCGGCGAGAGACCCGCTCGCGAAAAAGGTTCACGAAGCGTTCAAGAAGTTCAGGGGGCTCTACAACGCCTGGGACAAGGTCTCGGAAGACCCGTACCAGCGGTACGTCGCCAGCTGACGGACCGGAGCGAAGGGCCCGGAGCTTCCTACGCTCTGAAGAAGTGGATCAGCGCGTACACGATCCCGGGGAACGCGATGACCAGCGTGAGCCCGATGCACTGGAGGATGATGAAGGGCACGACGCCCCGGTAGATGTCGCCCGTGGTGATCGAAGGAGGGGCGATGCCGCGCAGGTAGAAGAGCGAGAAGCCGAACGGCGGTGTGAGGAACGACGTCTGGAGGTTGACGCCGATGACGACGCCGAGCCAGACGGGATCGAAGCCGAAGTGCTTGACGAGAACGGGCGTGAGGATCGGGATGTGGATGAAGCAAATCTCGATGTAGTCGATGAAGAACCCCAGGAAGAAGATGACGGCCATCACGAGGGTGAGTACCCCGTAGGCGCCGAGCCCCGAGTTGAGCAAGATCTCCTGGATCAGTTTGTCGCCGTTGAGGCCCCGGAAGACGAGGCCGAAGGTATTGGCGCCGATCAGGATGATGAACACGAGACTCGTAATGCGCGTGGTCGCGCGCATGACGTCCCCGAGCATCTGCATCGAGAAGCGTCTCTTGAACGCCGTGAGGATCAGGCCACCCGCCGCGCCGACCGAGGCGCCTTCGGTCGGCGAGGCGATGCCGATGAAGATCGAGCCGAGCACCGCGACGATCAGCACCAGCGCCGGCGCCAACGCGATCGCCACGCGCTTGAGCGCGTGGGCCTGGAACGCGGCCAGCTCCGCCTTCGGGATCGGCGGGCACAGATGGGGCTTCCAGTGCCCGAGGATGAACAGGTAGACGATGTAGAGGCCGACGAGGACGAAGCCCGGAAGGAAAGCGCCGATATAGAGGTCTCCCACCGAGACGCCCATGATGTCGCCCAGGAGCACGAGGACGATGCTCGGCGGGATGATCTGGCCGAGGGTGCCCGAGGCGCAGATGGTTCCGCAGACCAGCTCCTTCTGGTAGCCGCGCCGGATCATGGTCGGGAGCGACACCAGGCCCATCGTGATCACGCTGGCTCCGACGACGCCGGTCGACGCGGCCAGGATCGCGCCGACGATCACGACCGAGATGGCGATGCCGCCTTTCAGCCATCCGAAGAGCAGTGCCATCGTCTCGAGCAATTCCTCGGCAATCCCCGATTTCTCGAGCGCCACCCCCATGAAGACGAACAGGGGCACCGCGAGGAGCGTGAAGTTGGTCATCGTCCCCCAGATCCGCAGCGGCAGCAGGTCGAAGAACGGGAGGCCGAACCCGATCAGACCGAAGAGCATGCCGGTGAAGGTGAGGCTGAACGCGACCGGGAAGCCGAAGAGCAGGAAGACCAGCATCCCAACGAACATCGCGGCGCCGAGCGTCTGGTCCCAGGGAAGGCCGAACATCAGTGGATCTCGTGAGCGCGCTCTTCGCGCGCTTCCCACCCCATCGCCCAGTAGAGGTTCTTGATCGCTTGGGAGATGCCCTGGAGGATCAACAGCGCGTAGCCGATGATGATCGTGGACTTGAGGGCCCAGCGCCCGGGGAGGCCGCCGGGATCCGGCGAGCCCTCGAGGACCGCAAAGGAGTTTTTCACAAACGGCCACGTGGTGTAGATGATGAGGAGGGATGTGGGAAAGAAGAAGACGAAGAGGAGGATCAGGTCGAGCCACGCCTTCTTGCGCGACGTGAGCTTCGCGTAGTAGATGTCGACGCGGACGTGCTCGTCATAGAGCATCGTGTAGCCCGCGGCCAGGAGATACACGAGACCGAAGAAGTGCCACTCGAGCTCCTGCATGAACACCCAGCTGCGGTTGAAGAGATACCGGAAGATGACGTCACTGAACACCACGACGACCATAGCGAGCACGAACCAGGAGACGCCCCGTCCGATGAGCTCCTGGAGCGCATCGATCTTCTTGGCCAGCTGGCGGAGCATCGAATCTCCCTGGAAGGCGGATGACAGCGGCGACCAGCTATAGCACGCGGGCCACGCAGGGTCAATCGCGGTGGACAGCCGCGAGCCCTTCTGCTAGAACCGCCCCGTGCTTCTGACGACGATCGCCGGCAGCCTTCCCAAGCCGTCCTGGCTCGCCGAGCCGGGGACGCTGTGGGCGCCGTGGCGGCTCTCGGGCGCGCCTCTCGAGGAGGGCCGTCGCGATGCGGTGCTGGTCGCGCTCCGCGAGCAGGAGACGGCGGGCATCGACATCGTGACCGACGGCGAACAGGGCCGGCAGCACTTCGTCCACGGCTTTCTCGAGCACGTCGAGGGCGTCGACTTCGCCCGCCGCGTCACGATCGGCATCCGCGCGGACCGCTACAAGGCCGAGGTGCCCACCGTGACCGGGCCGCTCCGGCGCCGGGGGCGGGCGCACGCGGCGGAGGTCGCCTTCGCGCGCGCCCACACGACGCGGAAGCTCAAGTTCACGCTGCCGGGCCCCATGACGATCGTGGACACGCTTGCCGACGAGTACTACCGCGACCGCCGCCGGCTTGCGCTGGAGTTCGCGCAAATTATCAACGAGGAGGCGCGGGAGCTCGCCGCGCTCGGGCTCGACGTCCTCCAGCTCGACGAGCCCGCGTTCAATGTCTACCTGGACGACGTCGCGGCGTGGGGGATCGAGGCGCTTCACCGGGCGATCGAGGGCGTCCGCTGCACGACCGCCGTGCATATCTGCTACGGCTACGGCATCCAGGCCAACATCGACTGGAAGGCGACGCTCGGCGGCGAGTGGCGTCAGTACGAGACGACGTTCCCCCTCCTCGCCCGGAGCCGGATCGACCAGGTCTCGCTCGAGTGCGCGAACTCGCGCGTGCCGCTCGAGCTGCTCGCCCTCCTCGAAGGCAAGGACGTGCTCGTGGGCGCGGTGGACGTCGCCACCGACCGGACCGAGACGCCCGACGAGGTCGCCGCGACGATCCGCCGGGCCATGGCGTTCGTCCCGCCGGAGCGCCTCTACCCGTGCACGAACTGCGGCATGGTGGTGCTCAGCCGAGGGGTCGCTCGGTCCAAGCTCGTGGCGCTCGTGGCAGGCGCCGCCCTCGTCCGAAGGGAGCTCGGCACCGGCTGAGCGCCGGCCCGCTACTTGATGGCGCCGGCCGTGAAGCCGGCGATGAACCGATCCACGAAGAAGTTGTAGAGGACGGCGATCGGCACGCTGGCGATGAAGCACCCGGCCATCAGCGATCCCCAGAAGTAGACGTCGCCGTGGACCAGGAACGTCGGCACGCCGACGCTCACCGTGAAGTGCCGGGCCGCGGTGATGAAGGTCAGCGCGTACACGAACTCCTGCATCACCAGCGTCAGCGTGAAGATGATCACGGTCAGGATCCCTGCGACCGAGATCGGGATGACGACCTTCACGAACGCGCCGAGCCGGCTGTAGCCGTCGATCATCGCCGCCTCTTCCAGGTCCCGCGGGATGGCCTTGAAGAAGCCCATCAGGAGCCACGTGCAGAAGGGGACCGTGAACGACGGGTACACCACGACCAGCGACCAGAGCGAGTCCTGGAGGCCGAGGTCGGCGATCAGCCGTGACATCGGGATGAAGAGCAGGGTCGGCGGCACCAGGTACGTCAGGAAGATGGCGATGCCGAGGTGCTCCCCGACGCGCCCGGTCAGCCGGGCCAGCGCGTACCCGGCCGGCACGGCCAGCACGAGCGTGATGAGCACCACGAGCAGCCCGACGAAGAACGTGTTGGCGAGCCACTGAACGTAGAGGGTGTCGTAGAAGAGCACGCGCAGGTTCTCGAGCGTCGGCGGTTGGTTGTAGACGAAGGGGTTGTTGCCCCGCTTCAGGAGGTCCGAGGTGCGCTTGAAGGTGGTGATGAGCATCCAGTAGAACGGGAAGGCGCTGAACACGGTGAACAGGCCGATCAGGCCCAGGTGTCCGCCACGGCCCGCCAGCCGCCTCACCGTGGGCCTGGCCGCCACCTCACGTCACCTCGGTACGCCGGGCGACCCGGAGGAAGCCGACCGCGACCGCCACCAGCAGCGGGAACAGGAAGAGGGCGACCGCGGCGCCCTCCGCCAGGTCGCCGCCCTGGATGCCGGTGAAGAAGGCGAGGCTCGCCAGGACCTGGGTCGTGTCGTAGGGCCCGCCACGCGTCAGGACGAAGATCACGATCATGTCGGTGAAGGCGAAGACGAGGCCGAAGAGGCCGGCCACGAGCATGATCGGGCGGATCAGCGGCACCGTGACCTGGAACAGGTGGCGCCAGAACCCCGCCCCGTCCATCTGGGCCGCGTCGTGGATGTCGTGGGGGATCGAGGTGAGCCCGGCGATTAAAATCACCGTGGCCAGCGGCAGGATGCGCCAGACGTGGATGACGATGACCGAGGCCATGGCCAGGTGCGGCACCCCGAGCCACATCAACCACCCCTCGTTCGTGATGAGCCCGAGCGCCTCCAGGGTCCAGTTGATGACGCTGTAGGTGGAGTCCAGGATCCACAGCCAGCCGATCGTGCCCAGCGAGATCGGCGCCACCCAGGGCAGCAGGATCAGGAGCCGGACGAGCCACTTGCCGTGGAAGTCCCGGATGAGGGCCAGGGCCAGCACGGTGGCCAGCACCATCACCAGCACCTGCGAGGTGACGGCGAAGACGAACGTGTTCTTGAGCGCGGTCTGGAACTTCGGCGTCCCCAGGACGCTGGCGAAGTTGCGGAAGCCGACGAACTCGAGGGTTCGGTGCCCCATCGACACGTCGCTGAACGCGTAGAGGATCGCGAGCACGAAGGGCAGGCCGACGACGAGCACGATGTAGAGCACGGCGGGGCCGATCATCAAGGGCCCGAGCCAGCGGGGGCTGTCGACCACGAAGGAGAGGCCCCGCGGTCGGGCCGTCGCCAACCGGTCGCTCACACGGACCTCGCCGCCGTGCGGAGCCGCGTCCCCGGGTCGAAGAACTTCATCTCTTTCTCCGGAACGGCGAAGTCGTACCGGCGCCCGGCCTGGACGGGCGTCGTGACCGTGGACGGCAGGCGCGCGAGGACCTTGGCGCCCTGGAACTTGCCCTCGAGCACCCCGTAGACGAGCCGGTCGGCGCCCAGGTACTCGACACGGGTGACGCGAAGGCCGAGCGCGATCAGGGACGCGCCCCCGTCATAGGCGTCGCGGGGCAGGAAGTGCTCGGGCCGGAAGCCGACCAGGCAGTCCGGCGCCTCGACGATATTCATCGGCGGCGACCCCAGGAAGCTCGCCACGAAGGTGTCGGCCGGCTCGGCGTAGACCTCGACCGGGGTGCCGAGCTGCCGGACTCGCCCGCCCTGCATGACGGCGATCCGGTCCCCGAGGCCCATGGCCTCGATCTGGTCGTGGGTGACGTAGATGGTGGTCGTGCCGATGCGCCGCTGGAACTGCTGGAGCTCGTCGCGTGCCGAGGCACGGAGCTTCGCGTCCAGATTGGAGAGTGGCTCGTCGAGCAGGAATACCGCCGGCTCGCGGACGACGGCCCGGGCCAGCGCCACGCGCTGGCGCTCGCCGCCCGAGAGCTGACGGGGCTTCCTCCCGAGCAGGTGGCCGATCCCGAAGAGCGCGGCCGCCCACTCGATTTTCTTGGGGATCTCCTCCCGGCGCAGGCCCTGGGCTTTGAGGGGGAAGGCGATGTTCTTCAGCACGGTCATGTGCGGGTAGAGCGCGTAGCTCTGGAAGACCATCGCGATCTTCCGGGCGCGCGGCGGCAGATCGTTGACGACCTGGCCACCGATGAGGATCGTCCCCGAGGTCGGCTCCTCGAGCCCGGCGATCATCCGGAGCAGCGTGGTCTTGCCGCAGCCGGACGGCCCGAGGAGGACGAGGAACTCGCCCTCCTGGGTCGCGAGATCCACTCCGTCGACCGCGCGGACGTCACCGAAGTGCTTGCTGACCGCTCGCGTCTCTACCGTGGCCAGATCAAACCAGCCCCTTCTCCTTCCACTTGCCGAAGATACGCCGGCAGGCCGTGTCGGCTTCCTGGAGCGCCTCCTCGGGCGTGGCCGCGCCGCTGGCCGCCTTGGCGAACATGACGTTCAACACCCAGGTGCCGAAGATCTCGTCGATGGCCGCGTTGGCGTAGCCGGGGTAGCCGACGTTGGTGGCCCAGCCGAGGACGTCCTCCAGCACCTTGTACTTGTCGAGCGGGTGAGCCTTGGGGTCGTTGCTGATGAGCTTCGCCAGGTCGGGCACCGTCTTCGGGAAGCACGGGAAGTCGTAGAACTCACCGGCCACGAAGGGCTGACGGAAGTCCGTCGTGTAGTCGACGAGGAACCGCTTGGCGCCGTCGATGTTCTCGGCGAACTTCCACACGACGTAGCACTGCATGACGTGCTCGAGCCCGATCGCCCGCACCGGGCCCCGGAGGGCCTTCGTGAGCTGGATCTTCTTCGAGATCTCCGGATCGTCTTTCTCGGCCGTCCGCGTGATCGAGATGGCGTTCAACACCACCGACACCTTGCCGGCGATCATGGCCCGGTTGTTCGAAGAGGCGTCCCAGGTGAAGACTTCCGCGGTCATCGCCTCCTGGAACAGCGCCCTGACGAACTTGATCGCCTCCAACGTTTGTTTGGAGTTCAGTGCAAGGTTGCCGTTCTCGTCCTGCTCGTGGGCCCCGAAGGCGTACATGATCGTGCGCATCGCCATGCCGGTGTCGATCTCGTTGGCGAGGCCGATGCCCACGGGGTGGCCGGTCTTCTTCTTGATCTCGGCGCCCTTGACCCGGACCTCCTCCCACGTCCGGGGTCCGTTGGGCAGGCCGACTTGCGCGAAGAGGTCCTGGCGGTAGTTGACCGGGTCCGGTGTGAAGGACGGTGAGAAGGCGTAGTACCGCTTGGTCTTCGGGTTGTACGTGCTCTTGATGGCGAGGTCGATCGGCTTGCCGAGCTTCCGCTCCACCTCCTGGTAGACGTCCTTCATGTCCACCGCCTGCTCCTCGAACGTGGGCGGCGGCCAGTTGAAGAGGAAAAGGTCATGGCCCTTCTGGGCCGAGACCTCAGCGGCGGCGCGGGCGTTGATGCCGGCGATCCCGATGTTGTCGACGGTCACCTCGGTGTCGTTCTTCTGGCCCCACTCGACGACGTACTTCTTGTTGAACCACTCGTCGTAGGCCGGCACGAAGTGGACCCACTGGAGGATCCTGAGCTTCTTCTTGGCGGCGTGCGCTCGCCCGGGGACGATGATGTTGGCGCCGAGCCCGGTGGCCACCGCGCCCGCGCCGGAGGTCTTGATGAAGTCACGGCGAGTTACCGTTCCACCACCCATACGCTGCTCCTCCCTTTTTTCGACAACGGCGAGGAATTCTATGCGCTTTCCCACTCCACGGTCAAACGCTCCCTCGCCGTCAGGCGCCGGTGCGTGTGCTATCCTACGGCTCCGTGACGGCTCCCGCGCGGCGCTACTTCGACGACATCCAGGTCGGGGAGGAGTACGAGTCACCGGGACGGACCGTCACCGAGGCGGACATCGTGATCTTCGCGGGGCTCTCCGGCGACTACAACGTGCTCCACACGGACGCCGAGTTCATGAAGCAGTCGATCTTCGGCGAGCGGATCGCCCACGGCCTCCTCGGTCTGGCGATCCAGGCGGGCCTGTTCACGCGCGCCACCCAGGCGTACGCGACGCTGGCGTTCGTCGGGCTCCGCTGGAAGTTCAAGGGGCCGATCAAGATCGGCGACACGATCCGCCTGCGGGCGACGGTCATCGGCAAGAAGGAGACCTCGAAGCCCGACCGGGGTCTCGTCACCGTTCAACGGAGCGTGCTCAACCAGCGCGGTGAGATCGTCCAGGAGGGGGAGACCGACCTGATGGTCGAGCGGCGGCCCCGGCCATGACGGGCTCCTACTTCGAGGACGTCCCGGTGGACGACGTGCAGGAGACGCCGGGCTTGACCGTCACGTCGGCCCACGTGGCGATCTACCTCGGGCTCACGCGGGAGCTCGACGTCGATGGGGCCACGGTCCCCGACTTGCTGCCGCTCTGCTTCACGACGGGGCTCGGGTGGCGGGTGCCGAAGCCCCCGCTGGTCGTGCTCGCGTTCATGGGCCTCGACTGGCAGGTGCTGCGCTCGGTCCGCGTCGGCGACACGGTCATGAGCCGGTCGCGGATCGTGACGAAGCGGCCGATGCGCGATGCCGGCGTCGTCGTCGAGGAGCGGGAGCTCGTCGACCAGCGCGGTGAGGTGGTGCAGCGCGGCCGCTTCACGTACCTCGTCGCGAAGCGCACAAAGGAGACCACAGCATGACGTTCGACCCTCGCCACAAGAGCCGCACCATTCTCGACGGCCCCGATCGTGCCGCGGCCCGTGCGTTCTTCAAGGCGATCGGCTTCACCGACGACGACTTGAAGAAGCCCCTGATCGGCGTGGCGCATTGCTGGATCGAGATCACGCCGTGCAACTGGAACCATCGGAAGATGGCCGAGAAGGTGAAGGAGGGGGTCCGGGCGGCCGGCGGGACGCCGATCGAGTTCAACTCGATCACGGTCACCGACGGGATCGCGATGGGCACCGAGGGCATGAAGGCCTCGCTCATCAGCCGGGAGACGGTCGCCGACTCCGTCGAGCTGGTCGTGCGCGGGCACCTCATGGACGGCTTCGTCGGGATCTCCGGCTGCGACAAGACGATCCCCGCGATGGTCATGGCCATGGCGCGGCTCAACCTCCCGAGCGTGATGCTCTACGGCGGCTCGATCCTCTACGGCGAGTACCGGGGCCGCCGCCTCACGATTCAGGACGTCTTCGAGGCGATCGGCGCCTTTAACGCGGGCAAGATCGACGCGCAGGAGCTCGGCGCGATCGAGAACCGGGCGTGCCCGGGCGGGGGCGCCTGTGGCGGCCAGTTCACCGCCAACACGATGGCGACCGCGTTCGAGATGCTCGGGGTCTCGCCGATGGGGTTCAACGACGTGCCCGCCATGGACCCGCGCAAGGAGGAGATCGCGTTCGCGACCGGCAAGCTCATGATGGACGTCCTGACGAGGGGCGTGCTGCCGCGCCAGATCATCACCAAGCGGGCGCTGCAGAACGCGATCGCCGGGGTCATGGCGACGGGCGGCTCGACCAACGCCGTCCTCCACCTCCTCGCGGTGGCGAAGGAGGCCGGGGTGAAGCTCACGATCGACGAGTTCGACGCGGTGTCGCGCCGGACGCCGCTGCTCGCCGACCTCAAGCCCTGGGGGAACTACACGGCGCCCGAGATGTACGAGGCGGGCGGCATGGCGGTCGTGGCCAAGCGGCTGCTCGACGCCGGCCTGCTGCACGCGACCGAGACGACCGTGACCGGCCGCACCATCGGCGACGAGGCGCGCGCGGCGCGCGAGACCCCCGGTCAGAAAGTGATCCGCCCGATCGAGAACCCGATCGCGCGCCGCGGCGGCATGGCGATCCTGCGCGGCAACCTCGCGCCGGAGGGGTGCGTGGCGAAGGTCGCGGGCCACGGCGACGAGACGTTCCGGGGCACGGCGCGCGTGTTCGATCGCGAGGAGGATGCGTTCGTCGCGGTCAAGGCGGGCAAGATCCGCGCGGGCGACTTCGTCGTCATCCGCTACGAGGGTCCCAAGGGAGGCCCGGGCATGCGGGAGATGCTCCACGTGACGGGCGCTCTCCAGGGCGCCGGCCTCGGGGCGAGCGTCGCGCTGATGACCGACGGGCGCTTCTCGGGCGCCACGCACGGCCTCATGGTCGCCCACGTCGCGCCCGAGGCCGCGGTCGGCGGGCCGATCGCCGCCGTGAAGAACGGCGACAGGATCGTGCTCGACGTCAAGAAACGGCGGCTGGACGTGGAGCTGTCGGCGGCCGAGCTCCGGAAGCGGCTCTCCGCGGTGAAGCCGCCGAAGCCGCGTTACACGTGGGGCGTGATGGCGAAGTACGCGCGTCTCGTCTCCTCGGCGTCGGATGGCGCTGTCACCGGGTGAGACCTCCGAGGGGCTCAGCCCGCCCTTCCTCGAGCTCCTCCGGGCAGAGCCGCTCGGGCAGCTGACGGTGCTGGACGTGGGCACGGGCACGGGCCGGCTCGCGCTCGCGCTGGGGCCGCTGTGCCGTGCCGTCGTCGGGGTCGACCGCGAGGCGCGGGCGATCGACGACGCGCGGAAGCGCGCGGCGGCCGCCGGGCTCGCGAACGTCAGGTTCGTCGTCGGCGACGTCGAGGTCGAGGATTACGCGCCCTTCAAGCCCGAGATGGTCGTGGCCCACCTCTGCATGTCGGACGCGATCGCTGAGCGGGCGGCGCGCGTCCTCGGCCCGGGCCAGGTGTTCGCCTTCGTCGCGTTCCACACCGACCAGTGGAAGGAGACCGGCCGCCCGTCGCGCTTCTCCTACGGTGAGGTGCGGGCCAAGCGCCTGCTCAAGCGGTGCGGCTTCACGATCGAGCACCTCGAGGTCGAGCGTGAGGTCGCGACCTTCGAGTCGGTCGAGCAGGCGCTGGCCGCCGCGGTGGCGCTGCGGGAGCAATGGAAGGCGGACGGGCGCTGGGTCCGCTACGTGAAGTTCCTCGAGGAGGGAGGACGCACGCTCACGCGCGCCCGCCTCGTCGTCAAGGCGCGAAAGAAGTGACGCTCGTCGGCCTGGCCCTCGCGGGAGCGGTGAAGGCGCGTGCGCGCGAGCTCGGCTTCGACCGCGTGGCCATCGGGCCGGCCGGTCCTCCCGAGCACGGGCCGGCCTTCGAGCGCTGGCTGGCGGCCGGTCACGCCGCCACGATGGACTACCTCGCGCGCGGGCGTGAGGATCGGCTCGATCCCGACCGGCTGCTGCCCGGGTGTCGATCCGTCGTCGCCGTCGCACTGGTGTACGCGCGCGACGACGACGACCCGAGCTGGACGCCCGTCGCGCGGTACGCGCGCGGGCGGGACTACCACGACGTCATGCGGCCGCGGCTCGTCGAGCTCGGGGAGTTCATCGCCCGGGCCGCCGGCGCCGACGTCCGCTGCCGCGCGGCCGTCGACACGAGCGCGGTCCTCGAGCGCGACCTGGCGGCGCGCGCCGGTCTCGGCTGGATCGGCAAGAACACCAACCTGCTCGACCCGTCGCTCGGCTCCTGGTTCTTCATCGGCGTCGTGCTCACGACCGCCCGGCTCGAGTGGGACGCGCGTGAGCCCGACCGGTGTGGCACCTGTACGGCGTGTCTCGACGCGTGCCCGACCCAGGCCTTCGTCGGACCGTATGCCCTCGACGCGCGGCGGTGCATCGCCTACCTCACGATCGAGCACCGCGACGACATCCCCGAGGCGTACCGGGAAGCGATCGGGGAGTGGGTGTTCGGGTGCGACGTCTGCCAGGACGTCTGCCCCTGGAACCGGAAGGCCGCGCGGGCGCGCGAGCCGGCGTTCGCACCTGCGGCCCCGCTCGGCCCGCTCGAAGCGCTGCTCGATCTCGACCGCGAGGGATTTCACGCCCGCTTCCGCGGAAGTGCCATGTGGCGGGCGAAGCGCTCGGGCCTCCGGCGAAACGCCGCGCTGGTCCTCGGCAACCGTCGCGACCGGCGGGCCGTCCCGGCGCTCAGGCGCGCGCTCGGCGACGAGGACGTCGTGGTGCGGCGCGCGGCGCAATGGGCACTCGACCGGATCGAGAGCGGGGACCTCGAGTGAAGGTGGGGCGAGGGCTCTGCGCCATGCTGGTGGCCTTCGCCGCGCTCGCCGGGTCGGTGTGGGGTCAGGAGCCCTACCCCAGCCGGCCGATCACGATCGTGGTGCCGTTCCCGCCCGGCGGGATCGCCGACCTCACGGCGCGCCCGCTCGCCTCGGCCCTCGAGCGCGCGCTCCGACAGCCGGTCGTCGTGTCCAACAAGGCGGGCGCCGCCGGCGCGGTCGGCATGCAGTCCGTCGCGATCGCGAAGGCCGACGGCTACACGCTCATGGTCGCGGTGGTGAGCATCTCGACACTTCCCGAGGTCGACGCCCTCTTCGGCCGGGCCCCGGCCTACCGCCGAGACCAGTTCGTCGGCATCGCCCGGCTGAACGCGGATCCACCCGTCCTCGTCGTGGGCACCGAGTGGCGGTGGCGGACCCTCAAGGAGCTGGTCGAGGAAGCGCGGAAGCGGCCGGGGGAGATCACGTACGCGTCCTCGGGCCTCTACGGCGCGTCGCACGTGCCGATGGAGATGCTGCTCCATGCGGCGGGGATCCGGATGCGGCACCTGCCGACGACGGGCGGTGGTCCGGCGACGACGGCCGTGCTCGGCGGCCACGCCGCGCTGTGGGCCTCGCCCCCGGCGATCGCGCTGCCACACCTGAAGTCCGGCAAGCTGCGGGCGCTCGCCACGTGGGGCGAGTCGCGGGTCGCCGCGCTTCCCGACGTGCCGACGCTCAAGGAGCTCGGCTACGACCTCGAGTACTACCTGTGGGCGGGGCTCTTCGCGCCGAAGAACCTCCCGGCGGGCGTCTTCAAGACGCTCCGCGCGGCGGCACGCCAGGCCGTCGGCGACGCCGACTTCAGGGCCGCGATGGCGCGGGTCGAGATGCCCATCGCCTACCAGGACGCCGACGAGTTCAAGGCGTGGTGGGACAAGGACGCCCTGATCCTGGCGGGCGTCATCAAGCGGATCGGGAAGGTCGCGGAGAAGTAGCGCCCGGTGCTCACGACCGATCGCGTGGCGGGAGCGGTGCTGGCCCTGCTGGCGCTCGTCGTCGTCTGGGAGAGCCGGAAGCTGCCGCTCGGTAGCCTGTCGAACCCGGGCCCCGCGTACATGCCCGTGGTGCTCGCGACGCTCCTGCTCGCCTGCGGGGTCGCCCTGGTGATCGTCGGCGGCAGGGCGGGGAGACTCGCCGCGGTGGACTGGTCCGAGTGGCGCCACGCGGTGGCGATCCTCGCCGTGTGCGCCTTCGCGGCAGGGGCGCTCGAGCGGCTCGGCTACCGCGCGACCATCACGCTGGCGCTCGCCTTCATGCTGGGTGTCGTCGAGAAGAGGGGCGTCGTCTTCACCGTCCTGTTCGCGCTCGCCCTGGCGCTCGGCTCCTTCCTGCTCTTCGACACGCTGTTGCGGGTGGTGCTGCCGCGCGGCCCCCTTGGCCTCTGATGGTCGAGACGCTCCAGAACCTCGCCCTGGGCTTCTCCATCGCGCTCACGCCGGGCGTGCTCTTCTACGCCTTCGCGGGCTGCGTCGTCGGCACGCTGGTCGGCGTCCTGCCCGGTATCGGACCGCTCGCCGGCATCAGCCTCCTCCTGCCGGCGACGTTCGGGCTCGACGCCACGCGCGCCATCGTCATGCTCGCCGGGATCTATTACGGCGCGATGTACGGCGGCTCGACGACGTCGATCCTCATGCGGATTCCCGGTGAGGCGGCATCGGTCATGACGTGCATCGACGGCTACGCGATGGCCCGGAAGGGACGGGCCGGGGCCGCGCTCGCGATCGCCGCCGTCGGCTCCTACGTGGCGGGAACCGTCAGCGTCGTCGCGCTCATGGTCTTGGCGCCCCCGCTCGCCTCCTTCGCGCTCCGCTTTGGCCCGCCCGAGTACTTCGCGCTGCTGGTCCTGGGGCTCCTGGTCCTGGCGTACATGAGCGGCGGCTCGATGCTGAAGGCGCTCGCGATGGCGGCCCTCGGCCTCCTCGGCGGCATGATCGGGATCGACCAGATGAGCGGTTACTTCCGCTTCGCCTACGGCGTGGTGGAGCTGGGCGACGGCATCGGCGTCGTGCCGGTCGCCGTCGGCCTCTTCGGCCTTGCGGAGATCCTCGCGACGGCGGGCCTGGCGACGCCGCCCAGCGTGATCAAGCCGAAGCTCCGCGAGCTCCTGCCGTCGCGCCGCGAGTGGTCCGCGTCGGCGTGGCCGATCGGGCGGGGCACGGTCCTCGGCTTCCTGATCGGCATCATCCCCGGCTCGGCGCACATCATCGCAAGCTTCGTGTCCTACGCGGTCGAGCGCCGCCTGTCGGCCCACCCGGAGGAGTTCGGCCGGGGCGCGGTCGCGGGCGTCGCGGGGCCGGAGTCGGCGAACAACTCGGCGACCTCGGGCGCCTTCGTCCCGATGCTGGCGCTGGGTGTCCCCTCGGGGCCGATCCCCGCCGTCATGCTGGCGGCGATGATGGTGCACGGGGTCTCGCCCGGGCCGCTCCTGATCAAGCAGCAGCCGGAGCTCTTCTGGGGCTTCATCGCGTCCATGTACGTCGGCAACGTCGTCCTTTTGGTCCTGAACCTTCCGCTCGTCGGTGTCTTCGTGAACCTCCTGCGGGTACCCTATCCGGTGCTCTATCCGTCCATCGTCGTCTTCTGCATCCTGGGCGTATACGCGGTGAACGGGAGCGTGGTGGACGTGTGGATCATGCTCGTCATGGGGGCGCTCGGCTACGTCCTCCGCAAGCTCGACTTCGAGACCGCGCCGATCGTGCTCGGCGTCATCCTGGCGCCGATGATCGAGATGGCCCTGCGGCAGTCGCTCGCCATGTCCGATGGACACTACGGGATTCTCGTCACGCGGCCGATCGCCGGCGCGCTGCTGGCGGTGGGCGCGGTGCTGGTCCTGCTCGGCCTCAGACCGCTCGTCACCCGGAGCCTCGACTGGCGCGCCAAGCTCGCGCTGGCGGGGACGAAAGAGGAACGTCTATGAGACGCGCTCGTCGGCTGGGGTTCGTCCTGCTCGCCTCGCTCACAGCGCTCGCGGGCGCGGCGCGCGCGCAGGAGCCGTACCCGTCGCGCCCGATCACGATCGTGGTACCCTTCCCGCCGGGCGGTGTCGCCGACCTGACGGCCCGTCCCGTCGCCGCCGCGATGGAGAAGGCGCTGAAGAATCCGGTCGGCGTCGTGAACAAGACGGGCGCCGCCGGGGCGGTCGGCATGCAGTTCGTGGCGACGGGCCGGCCCGACGGCTACACGCTCCTGCTCGCCCTCTCGTCGATCTCGATCATCCCCGAGGCCGACAAGCTCTTCGGCCGCCCGCCGGCGTTCACGGTGGACCAGTTCGCGCCGATCGCGCTCATCTCCGCCGACCCGACGATTCTCGTCGTGCCCGCCGACAAGCCGTGGAAGACCCCGAAGGACTTCATCGCGGACGCGAAGCGGCGGCCCGGCCAGATCTCGTTCAGCTCGTCGGGCGTGTACGGCACACTGCACATGGCGATGGAGCTCTTCGCCCACGCGGCGGGGATCAAGCTGCGCCACGTGCCGTACGCCGGCGCCGGTCCGGCGCTCACCGCGATCCTCGGTGGCCACGTGGACGCCCTCGCCTCGGGCCCGGCCGTCGTGCTGCCGCACATCAAGTCGGGGCAGCTCCGCCCGCTGGCCGGCTGGGGCGACAAGCGCGTGGCGGCGCTCCCGGACGTGCCGACGTTCAAGGAGCTCGGGTATCCCGACGCCGAGTTCTACATCTGGGCGGGCCTCTTCGCCCCCCGGGCCACGCCCGAGCCGATCCTCGAGAAGGTCCGCCAGACCGTGCGCGCCGCCGTGAACGACCCCGAGTTCAGGGCCGCCATGGACAAGCTCGAGACGCCGATCGCGTTCAAGCAGGGCGAGGAGTTCAGGAAGTTCTTCGAGGCCGACGCGCGCCGGCTCGCGGAGGGCGTGCGCCAGGTGGGAAGGGTCGAGACCCCGTAGCCGCGTGCTAGAATCGGGGACACCATGGCGATCCTGAAGGTCGCGCGCCTCGGCCATCCCGTCCTGCGCCAGGTGGCGAAGCCCGTCCCGCCGGAAGAGATCCGCTCGCCTGAGGTCCAGCGGCTCATCGACGACATGGTCGAGACCATGCGCGAGTACGACGGCGCGGGCCTCGCCGCCAATCAGGTGCATACCCTGCGCGCGATCGCGGTCATCGAGGTGCTCGCCAACCCGCGCTATCCCGACGCGCCGCACATCCCCCTCACGGTCGTCATCAATCCCGTCGTCACGCCGATCGGCGAGGAGACGGAGGACGGGTGGGAGGGATGCCTCTCTGTCCCCGATCTGCGGGGGGTGGTACCGCGCTACCGCTCGATCCGGCTCGAGTGCTACGACCGCGACGCGCAGAAGGTGAGCCTGATCGCCAAAGACTTCTTCGCGCGCGTGATCCAGCACGAGAGCGACCACCTGCGGGGTACGGTGTACCTCGACCGGATGCGCGACTTCTCGACGCTCAGCCACATCGCCGAGTGGAACAAGCACTGGCTCGGCATCCGTGAACAAGCCGACTGATTCAACGTCGGGGGGAGCGAGCGCCGGCGCTCTCACCGCCAAGCCCGTGCTCGCCCTCGTCAGCGACTTGTTCTTCGTCGCTCGCATCAGGGAGACGGGGAGGCTGGCGGGGGTCGCGGTCGAGTTCGCCCGGACACCCGCCGAGGTCGAGGCGGCCCTGGCCCGTGCCCCGCGCTTCGTCCTCGTCGATCTCACCGCCGGCTACGACTACGATCGTATTCTCGGGACGGCGGAGGCCGCGCGGGTCCCCGTCCTCGGATTCACGACGCACGTGCGCGCGCGGGAGACGGAACCGTGGCACGCGCGCTGCCGGCGCGTCGTCACCAAGGAGACGCTCACGCGGGAGCTCGCCACGCTCCTGCGGGAAGGGAGCGGATCATGACGGCCGAGGAGTTCGTGCGAGAGCTCGACGCCCAGAACCAGAGGCTCCTGAGCCGCCTGGCTCCGGAGGACACGCTCAAGCCCGAGGTGGAGGGCGACCTGAATGTCCCGAACCTCCTCAAGGTGGCGCTCCGGAACGAGCTCGAGGCGACCGAGATCGCGGCCCGCTGGCTCGTGACGACGGACGCGGTGGACGTGAAGCTGGCGCTCGCCCGGCAGGTCGGCGATGAGGCTAAGCACTATCGGATGATCGCCGAGCGGCTCCGCGCGCTCGGCGTCGACGCCCGGTCGTTCAACCCGCTGGCCAAGGGCGGGGGCCCGCTCTTCCAGTACCTCGACAAGCTCACGTCCACCGTGGAGCGCGTGGCGGCCGGCCAGTTCACGCGCGAAGCGATCGCGGTCGTCAAGAACCGCCAGTTCATCGGGTTCTGCGAGGCGGCCGGCGACGCGGAGACCGCGGCGTTGTACCGCGACGTGATCGAGCCGGACGAGCGCTACCATCACGAGCTCGGCCGGACGCTGCTCCTCCGCCTCGCGACGACGCCCGAGGCGCAGACCGCCGCGACGCGGGCGGCGCGCCGGACGCTCGAGCTCGCCGAGGAGCTCCAGCGCACGGCGCTCGCGACGGCGGGGATCCACCACGCCCCTGGCTGCTGATCCGCTCGGCGAGTTCCGCGACCTCCTCCGGCGGCCCGACGGGGAGATCGACCTCGGCCGGGCGGCGCTGGCGATTGCCCGTGTCGAGTATCCCGACCTCCAGGGCGGGCCCTGGCTTGCGAGGCTCGACGACTTGGCAGAGCGCTCCGGCGCCGGAGCGCTCGGGGGGCGACGCGCGCTCGACCGGCTGCGGGCCTTCCTCTTCGAGGAGGAAGGCTTCCGCGGCAACGGTGAGGAATACTACGACCCGCGCAACAGCTTTCTGAACGATGTGCTCGCCCGGCGCCTGGGCATTCCCATCACGCTCTCGCTGGTGACGATGGAGGTGGGGCGACGCGTGGGCCTGGCGATCGAGGGCGTCGGCCTGCCGGCGCACTTCGTGGTCACGGTGAGCGTGGCCGGGAGCGACGTGGTGGTGGACCCCTTCGGCGGTGGGCGCGTGATCACCCGGAGGGAGGCCGAGGCGATCGTCGCGCGCGCGGTCGGACGGCCGGTGAAGCTCGCGGAGGCCCACTTCGCGAGGGCGACCCGGAGCACCATCGTGGCGCGCATGCTCAACAACCTCAAGTCCATCTACGCGCAGCGCCAGGAGTGGCGGAAGGCGCTCGCCGTGATCGACCGGCTTCTCGTGATCGAGGCGGGAGACACGGCGCTCCTCGGCGAGCGGTCGGCGGCGCTCGTGCGGCTCCACCAGCAGATGGCGTCGCGGAACTGAGGGCGGCTCGGGTCCGAGGGCCGGGAGTAGACTAGGCGCATGCCACCGAACCGCTGGGGCGCGCGGTGCCTATCGTGGCTCCTGATCGCGTCCCTCCTGACCGCCGCCTGCGCGACCCGGAACGTTCCCCCGATCGGTGCCGGCGGCAAGCCCTTCAAACCCGAGTCCGACGAGGTCAGCCTGTGGTCGCAGGCCGAGAAGGAGGAGGAGGCGCTCGCCAAGAAGGCGAAGATCTACGACGACCCGCTCCTGGACGAGTACCTCGGCAAGATCGGCGACCGGCTCCTGCCCGACGAGGTGCGCGCGGCCGGCGGACCGGGGCTCAGGTTCGGCGTGATGAGCGATCCGACGCTCAACGCCTTCGCGATGCCGAATGGACGCATCTACGTGCACTCCGGCCTGCTGAGCCGGCTCGACAACGAGGCCCAGCTCGCGATGATCCTCGGCCACGAGATGACCCACGTCACGAGCCGCCACGCGCTCCGGTTCACGCGCGACGCGACGAACAAGCAGATCCTCTTCACCGTGCTCGCCGTGGCCGCGTCCATCGGCGTCGCGGTCGCCTCGGGCTCGCGCACGAAGTCGGGCGATTACGTCGGCGCCGCGGTCCTGAGCCAGACGGCGAACGCGATCCTGGGCATCGGGCTCCAGCTCGCGGCGATCGCCGCGATCAACGGCTACGGCCGCGACCTCGAGCGCGAGGCGGATCAGGGCGGCATGGAGAAGCTCGTCCGGGCGGGCTACGATCCGAACGAGGCGCCCAAGGTGTTCCAGCTTCTCATGTCGGAGTCCAAAGACCGGGGGAGCCTCGAGACCTTCTTCTTCGGGAGTCACCCGCGGCTGCAAGATCGGATCGAGAGCACCACCGAGCTCGTCAACACGCGGTACGCCGCCGCGGCCGCCGCCGCCGACACGGTCAAGACCTCGGAGGAGTTCGCTCTCCGGATGCGGACGGTTGTACGGGAGAACGCGCTCCTCGACATCCGGGCGGGCCGGTTCAAGCTGGCCGAGGCGCAGCTCGATCGCGTGGCCGCGATCACCCCGAAGGACCCGACGCTCCACCTCTACTACGGCGACCTCTACCGGTTGCAATCGCAGCGTGCGCGCGCCGCCGCGGACAAGGACGACTTCGCCCGGAAGGCGCTCGAGCACTACGAGCGCTCGGCTGACCTCGATCCCGCATTCCCCGACCCCTTCCGCCAGCTCGGGTTCCTGTACTACCAGCAGAAGGACTCCGAGCGGGCCCGCGAGGCGTTCCGGAAGTACCTGGCGCTCAAGCCCGACGCACCGGACGCCAAGCGGATCCGCGAGTACCTGGTCGAGCTCGAGCGCTAGCCCCGCCAGAGCGGGAAGCCCGCCCGCGCGAAGTGGCGGTCGAAGCTCATGGCGGCGGCGCACCGCGTCGCCTCCATCACGGCGAAGCTGACGGCGTCGGTATAGGTGACGGGCTGGCCGCCGAGCCGCTCGAGCCAGAGCCGCGCCGCCCGGTGGTGCTCCGCGGTGGCGAACTCGACGACGGTGAGGGGGCTCGCCTCGAAGCGATCCAGCGCGCGCGCCGCCGCACGTACGCCGGCCCACAGGAGCAGGAGTCTGTGCACCTCCGCCAGGACGAGGTTGGTGGTGAGCAGGCGGGCGCGCCGGGCCGCCGCACGGCGGAACATCGCGTCGGCGTCCCCGTGGCGCCGGTCGCGGGCGCTCAGCAGGGCGATCCAGGCGCTGCTATCGACGAACAGCCGGTCGGGCGCGCCGCGTCCGACCCCGGGCTCGGACCGATTTTTCCGCAACGAACGTCTCCTCGAGGTAGCGGTCGAACTGCTCGCTGCAGTCGGGCGGGAGGGCGTCGAGCATCGCGCTCGCGGCCAGGAGGGGATCCTCGTCACGCGACCGGGTGAGGGCACGAACGGCCGCCCGGATCGCCTGCGACTTCGTCCACCCGCGCTCGCGCGCCCACGCCGTGAGGCGCCCGAGATCCCGCTCGTCGAGGTAGACCTGTAAGGGTCGGTTCATGATAGACGATGCTACTCCATCATGAAGATGACGCCAAGGAAATCATGACACCTGTCAGGGCCTCAGCGCGGGTCGCGGAGGCTCGACTTGAGGATCTTCCCGGTGGCGCTCCGCGGCAGGGCGGGGACGATCGTGATCTGCCGGGGGTACTTGAAGGCGGCGAGCCGCTCCCGGCAGTAGAGGACGAGCTCGTCCGCCGCGGTCCCGGCGCCGGGTCGGAGCGCGACGAAGGCGTGGACCTCCTCGCCGAGCGTGGGGTGTGGCACGCCGACCACCGCGGCCTCGGCGACCCCCGGGTGGGTCAGGAGAACCGCCTCCACCTCCTGGGGAAAGACCGAGTGGCCGCCGCGCAGGATCCGCTCGCGCTTGCGTCCGACGATTCGCACGAGGCCGTCCGCGGAGAGCGTCGCGAGGTCCCCGGTCCTGAACCAGCCGTCCAGGCCGAGGACCCGGCGCGTCTCCTCCGGATCGTTCAGGTACCCCTGCATCGCGGCCGGACTCTTGATCCACAGCTCGCCGACCTCGCCGGCGGGCAGCACGCGGCCCGCGTCGTCCACGGTCCTGACCTCGACACCGGGGACCGCCCTTCCGATCGCCTCCGGGGATTCGGTGGTGTCCCGGGCCAGATACGAGATCGGCCGGAACAGCTCCGTCATCCCGTAGCCACGGACGATCCGGATCCCGGTCCGTTGGCGCCACTCCTCGGCCAGCTCCCAGGGACACGGAGCGGCGCCCGAGACGGCGAGCCTCACGCGAGACAGATCGGCCGCCCCGAGGGCGGGGCTCTCGAGGAGCCGCCGGAACATCGTCGCCACGCCAGGCAAGACGGTCACGCCGTGACGGCTGATCGCCTCGAGCACCCCCTCTGGGGAGAAGCGCTCGACGAGGACGGCCGAGGCGCCGGCCGACAGCGAGGCCAGGAGGGCGCCGTTCAGGCCGAACGAGTGGGAGAGCGGGAGCGTCGCGAGGACGACGTCGCCGGGCGTGAGCCGCATGACCGGCCCGGTCCAGGACTCGTTGGCGAACGTCAGCGCCGCGTGTGAGAGCACCGCGCCCTTCGGCCGTCCCGTGCTGCCCGACGTGTAGAGCACTAATGCCGGGGCAGGGGCCGGTGCGTCGGGGATCGCTTGGAGGGAACGGGTCCCCTCGACCCCCAGCGCACCGCCCCCCGTCCCGGCACTCGCCTCGTCCTCGCCCGCCGCGACGTCCGACGACTCCACGAGCAGCGCGGGGGCGAGGTCGGCGAGGATCGCGGCGCGCTCGTCGCGTTTGAGGAGCGGATCGAGGGGCGCGACGGTCGCGCCGAGCTGCCAGCCGCCGAGGAGCGCGACGGCGAACGTCCAGCGGTTGGGAATCGTGACGGCGACCCGGTCGCCGGCCCGAACCCCGCGCTCCGCGAGCCGCTCGGCGAAGGCGCGCGCGCGGCGCTGGACCTCGCCATGTGTCAGGGCGCCTTCATCCCAGAGGAGCGCGGCCTTGTCGGGGGCGCGCTGGGCGGCGGCCTCGAGACGGCGGACGAAGCTCCGGGCCACCGGACGCTAGGCGAGGAAGTCTTTGGGGTTGATCCGCTGCCAGACGTCGGGGGGCACGCGATGGCGGGGCGTGTAGGCCGCGAGGGATGGCTTGGCGGTCGCGTCCACGCCCCACTTCGCCGTGTAGCCGTCCTCGCGCGTCGAGGGGTCGAGGTCCGAGCCGCGGGCGTTCGTGACGACGGTGATGTCGCGGTCGGGCTGGCAGCGCGTGGCGATCGCCCAGTTCACCTGCCGGTCGTCGAACACGTCCACGTCATGGTCGACGACGACCACGCGCTTCATGTAGAGGTCGGCGCCGAGCACCGCGAGGATCGCGTTTTTCGCCTGGCCCGGGACGCGCGCCTCGATCGAGACGAAGCACGTGAACGGCCCCGGCACGCGCACCGCCGTGACCGTCGGCACCATCGCGCGGACGGCCCGGTAGAGGTTCGCCTCGATCGGGACCGTAGAGAGCAAGAGGTGGTCGAGGTGGGCGACCGTGATGTCCTGGAAGATCGCGTCCCGGCGGTGGGTGATCGCGCGGACGCGGACCACTTCGCGCGGGCGCTCGCCGAGGCTGTACCCCGTGAACTCGCCGAACGGGCCCTCGGGGATGCGCGTGCCCGGCAGGATCTCGCCCTCGAGGACCATCTCGGCGTGCGCCGGCACGAGCACGTCCGACGTCTCGCAGCGGACGAGCTCGAGCGGCTCGCCCAGGAGCCCGCCCATGATCGCCCGCTCGTCCTCGTCGATCGAGCCGATGGCGAGGGCGCCGAGGGCGATCGCGGGGTGGACGCCGATCACGAACGCCACGGGCAGCGGCTCGCCGCGCGCCTCGGCGATCCGGTGGAACTCCCAGAGGTGCTTCCCCGTCGTCAGGTGGATCGACGTCGTGTCGCGCCCCTTGATCTGGAGGCGATTGTAGGCGCAGTTCCAGATGGCGGCGGTCGGGTCCTTTGCGAAGGAGATGGCGGCGGTGACGTACGGGCCCGCGTCGCCCTCGTGGTGGACGATCTGCGGAAGGTCGTAGAGGTTCACACGGTCGCCCGTGAGGACGACCTCTCTCACCGGCCCGGTCGGGACGATCTTCGGGGGGATCGGCTTCTCCATCGCGTGGAGGTAGGCGCGGAGCGTCCCTTCCGGGGGGGCGCCCATCGCCGCGGCGAGCCGCGAACGGCTTGCGTGGAGGTTGGTGAGCACGGGGAAGCGCGTCCCCTTGACCTTCTCGAACAGGAGCACGGGCCGGCGCTTGGCCTCGCGCTCGAGCTTCACGACGAGCGCGGTAATCTCGTAGGCGGGATCGACCTCGCGCACGACGATCTCGAAGTCGCCCGGCGTTCGGCGCTTGACGAGGTCGAGGTAACTCCGGAGATCCTGCGCCACGCCGCTTAGGATACTGAATCAGGCGCGCCCGGGCACTCCCTTTCTGCCGTTCTTGGCGGAGAACCACCAGCCGAGCGCCACGATGCCGACGGCGGGCAGGAACGGCAGGAGCGCGCGGCCGGGCGCGACGTGCTCGATCACGCGGGCGAGACTGCGGTCGCTCAGAATCATCTCGCTCGCCACGTAGCCGAGAATGCCGCCACCGATCCAGATGATCCAGGCGAAGCGGTTCATCAGCACGGCGAGGAGGCCACTGCCCCAGACGACGATCGGCAGCGAGAGGCCGATGCCGAAGACGACGAGAAAGAGATCGCCGTGGGCGGCGGCGGCGACGGCGAGCACGTTGTCCAGGCTCATGATCGCGTCGGCGACGATGATGATCCAGACCGCCTCTCGGAACGAGCTGCCCTGGCGGACGTGGCCCTCGGCCCCGGTCTCCTTGCGGACGAGCTTGAACGCGATCCAGAAGAGCACGAGACCGCCCAGGAGCTGCAGCAGGGGGATACGGAGGAGGAGCGTCGCGATCGCGATGAACGCGACGCGCAGGCCCACCGCTCCCGCCGTCCCCCAGACCCGGCCCCAGAACTGCTGGCGTTGGGGCAGCGTGCGCACGGCGAGCGCGATGACCAGCGCGTTGTCGCCGGCCAGCGTGAGATCGATGATCACGATACCGAAGAGCCGGGCCCAGAACTCGGGGTCCATGAAGAACAGCATACGTCACTCCACCAGCGCCTTGAGCACCGCGACCAGGACGCGGCCCACGACCAGGAGCGCGATGGCGATCGCCAAGCCTTCGTAACGGTTCACAGTCATCTCGTGTCTCCTTATGAGATGGACGGACGCGATGCGCCGCCGGGAGGCGGCAGCGGTCAGGAGACGGACGGGATGACGAAGCTAGTGGTCGTCGGGCGACGAGGCCGTCACGGGCAGCGCGGAGCGCGGCGCCGGATGGAGCGGCGACGTGTCCCCGGTCGGCTCGGCCCTGACGCCGAGGTGCTGGCGGGTCGGCGAATCCTCACGCGGCTCGCCGCGGCGCTCGGCCGGGGCGGGCTGGGCCGTGACCGCGCGTCGGTCCTCGGGACGGCGGCGCACGTGCACTGCCTCCTCGATCTCCGAGTCCCTGACCTCGAAGCTGAAGGCCCCGGGCAGGATGGGATCGGCGAGGTCGAAGACCAGGTAGGCGAACACCAGGAGCAGGAGCCGGCGCGCCCTCATACCCGCAGAGAGCTCGCGGGGAAGGCCGATCTGTGCTGGCAGACGTAGTTCGCGACGTCGCGTGGCAGGGCGAACCAACCCGTCTTCCGGTAACGCTGGGCAACGTATTCGAGAAAGCCCTGATAGAGGTCGGCGCCGTATTCCGATGCGCTCCGTCTTCGATCGAAGCTCATGTAGTCGGGATGGGCGTTGACCAGCGCCAACCCACCGTGTGCGGCGACCCACTCGAGCTTGCTTTTCCACACGTCGATCGCCGTCTCTTGTAACAGGATGAAGAGCGTGAAGTCCTGTGGCAGGGTACACGGGAGCTCGACGTAACCTGCGCCGTCGTCTCCAGGGACCCAGAACGGGAAGATGGTGTTCACGCCGTCCGGTTGCGGCTCGAAGGGATCAGTGTCGAAGGTAGATGCGTCGTACCGGATATTGAGATCCTGAAGCCACCGAAGATCATGAAGCATGAATCCTGAGCGAAAGCCGACGGCGCCCCATGACGTCAGATACTGATTGATCTTGGGAGCGGCGCTCTGGAAGGTCTGGCGGGAACGGTACAGTTTACCGTCGTGGTGCAGGTCATGGACGCCGACTTCGAATCCGTGCTCGCGGAGGAAGGCGCGGAGCGGCTCCGGGGTCGCATACTCGCCCTCCGGCACGAAGTTGAATGACGAGCGAAATTCCAGCCCCATCTCCATCTCGGCCAGCCCGCGGCACCGTTCCAGCCCTCGCTTGCCTTCGATGTCATGCGTCAGGACAAAGGCGAACTCCTTGCCGTCTGGCCATCCGGGCCACCCCTCCGGCGCCCTCCCCGACGCTTCATTGATGGGCCACGAGGCGCGGAACCGGCGCCTCAATCCTCTGGCGAGGAACCGCCGGAGCGCCATGCGGACCGGCCACGGGATGGCAGGCTTCAGCAGATAATAGGTATTCCTCAAGCCTTCGTAGCGGTTCAGAGTCATCTCCCCTCTCCTCGTAAGCTGGACGAACGCGAGGTGCCGCCGGGAGGCGGCAAACGTCAGAGGACGATGACGGTGCTAGTGGTCGTCGAGTGACTGCGCGGGCGCTTGCCGCGCTTCGGCTGGCGCCGGACGGCGTGGCGCCACATCCCTCACGGGCGGCTCTGTGACAGCCGGACGCTGGCGGGCGAGCGAATCGTCGCGCGGCTCGACGCGGCGCTCAGGCGGTGTCGTCGGGACCGCGAGCGCGACTGTGTCCGGGTTGCTGCGCTGGACCTGAGCGGCGTCCTCGATCTCCGAGACCCTGACCTTGAAGCTGTAGACACCCGGCAGCAGAGAATCGGTGAGGTCGAAGGTCAGATAGGCGACCAGCAGGACCATCAGGCAGCGCGCGCTCATGCCCTAGTATACCCCGCGGGTCTCAGAGCTTGTAGAGCCGCCGGCAGTTGTCGGCGAGCACCTTGCGCTTCTGCGCGTCGGTGAGGTCGCCGCGGTTCCGGATCTCGTCGATCGAGCCGGGAAAGCTATGGTCCCAGTGGGGAAAGTCGGACGCGTAGACGATCTGGTTCTCGCCGACCCACTTGAGGGCCTGGGGCAGGAGCCATTCGTCGGCCTCGCACGAGAAGTAGATCTTCCCCGACCGCACGTAGTCGCTGGGCTTCTGCTTGAGCGCGGGCGCCTCGACCTCGCCGCGCTTGTCGTATTCGTCGTCCATCCGCTCCATCCAGTACGGCGCCCACCCCGCGCCCGCCTCGAGGAAGGCCAGGCGGAGGTCGGGGAAGCGCTCGAGGATCCCCTCGAAGACGATCGACGTGAGCTGGCGCATCTGGCCGAAGGGGTGGGAGCAGGTGTGCGCCTGGATGAACCGCGGGAAGAAGTCCACGCCGCCGCCGCCCAGATGCGAGCCCGAGGCGTGGACGGCGAGCATCACGTCGAGCCGCTGGGCCTCTTCGTAGATCGGCGTGAAGCACTCGTCGCCCAGGACGTGGCTGCCGTCGGCCGCCAGCATCGCGCCGACGTGGCCGAGCTCGCGGACCGCGCGCCCGAGCTCCTCCGCCGCAGCCTCGGGGTCCTGGATCGGCAGGAGGGCGACGGCTCGGAGACGCGGGCTCGCCGTGATGAACTCCTCGTGCATGAGGGTGTTGTACGCGCGGCAGAACTGCACCGCCCAGGTGCGATCCTTGATGAAGCTCATGAAGAGCCCGAGCGTCGGGAAGAGCACCGCCTGCTCCATGCCGCCCTTGTCGAGCGCCCGGAGCCAGGCGTCGGCGGTCGCGGCGGTGTCGTGGAACTTCGTGATGAGCCGCCGGTCCCAGCCGTCGGCCGGAACGATCGGGAAGACGAGCTGCCGGTGGCGGAACGGCGCGTCCATGTACTTCACCACTTGCTCGGCGGACTCGGTCACGTGGCCATCGGCGTCGATGACTGTCATGGTCCCGTCCTCCTCACGGCTTCTTGCAGATCACGTTGAGCAGCGCCTGGCGCTTCTCCTCGCGGACCACCTTGAGCGCGCGGGCGAGCGCGTCGGGCAGCGCGGCCGGGTCCTCCACGCGCTCGGCGTGGCCGCCGGAGGCCTGGCAGACCAGCTCGTAGTCGGGCGCCGGCTCGAGGTCGGAGAGCACCATCGGGCCGGTCGTCGCCCGAGAGCCGTCCGGCGCCAGGTCGCGCACGGCGCGCTTCACCGCGTTCCACGCCCGGTTATTGAAGACGATGAAGAGCACGGGGACGTCGTACGCGCGTGCGACGAAGTGCGCCGCGGTCGGCGCGCCGAAGATGTAGGCGCCGTCGCCGACCGTGCAGATGACGGTCTTGTCCGGCGCGGCGAGCTTGGCACCGAGCGCCGCCCCGAGTCCCCAGCCGAGGCTGCTGGACGCCGGCCCGTTGAAGTAGGTGCCCGGCGCCCGGAAGCACGCCTGTCTCGGGTCGAGGTCGTACTCGTTCACGACGATCGTCCCCTCGTCCACTTGATCGCCCACGCACCGGGAGAGCCAGGCCATGTCGATCGGACGATCGTTCTGGAGGCCCTGCGCGGCCGCCGCCCATGCCGCGCGCTGCCGCGCGTGGTCGGCCTGCCAGCGCGTCCGCCGCTCACCCACCTGACGGGCGTCCACCCGGGACCGGAGGGCGTCGGTGAGCGCGGCGAGGGTGAGCCGCACGGTTCCCGCCAGCGCCACGTCGGCGCCGAAGCCGCGGATCGGGTAGCGCGAGAAGAGGGGGTCCACGCCGATCTGGACGAGCTTGGCGTCGGGCCGCGGGCTCTTGAGCTGGGGGAACCACGGGGCGTCGGATTCGATGACGACAAGCGCGTCTGCTGCGTCGAGGTGGGGCGCCGAGTCGTATCCCGCGTGCAGCGGATGGTCCTGGGGGAAGTTCACGTGGGTGTGGAAGTGGTCGACGACGGGGAGCGCCGCCACCTCGGCGAGCTTCACCATGGCCTCGACCGCGCGCGGGTCGCGCCCGAGGGCCTTGGTGATGACGACGGGGTTCTTCGCCGCTGCGAGAATGCGGGCGGCCTCGTCGATCGCCTCCGGAGCGGCGACCACGTCGCCCGGGCGTGGGGCGCGTGAGGGGTCGGCGTACTCGAAGCTATCGTGGCGCTCGGCCAGCACCTCCCTGGGCAGCGTGAGGTAGACTGGCGCCTGGGGCTCGGCCCGGGTGATCGCGAGGGCGCGGTCCACGACGGTCTCGAGCTGAGCGAAGTTGCGCAACTCGTAGTCCCACTTGACGAACTCGCGCACGATCGCCCCCTGGTCGAAGGACTCCTGCGCCCAGTGGATCTGGCGCTCGCGGCTCCCGCGGAAGCCGGCCTCGGTGATCGGGTTGCGTCCCGCCGTGAAGAGCATCGGTACCCCGCCGCGGGCGGCGTTGATGACGCCGCCGAGCGCGTTGGCCGTGCCGACGATCACGTGGACCATGACGGCCTGCGGCCGGCCGGTCACCATCGCGTAGCCGTGGGCCATGGCGACGGCGGGGACCTCGTGGGGGACCGTGACCGGGCGCGGCAAGAGCTGTCCGCGGGCGCGGCGCCGGGTGTAGGCCTCGATGATCGGGGCGAAGTCGGTCCCGGCGTTGCCGAAGAAGTAGTCGATGCCCCGGGCCGCCAGGAGCTCCAGGTACGCCTCCGCCGTGGTCTCGACGTTCGCTTTCTTGGTCATGGACGCCCCCGCAGTCTCACTTCAACCGAAGTCTCAGCATCCGCCGTGCGTTCCCTTCGTAGATCTTCGCTTTTTCGGCGGCCGTCGCCCGCATCCCCTCCATCGCCTCGATCGTGTCCCGGATGAACCCTGGACCCTTCTCGGGGTCGAAGGGCATATCCGTTCCGAACAGTACCCGCTCGGCCCCGAAGAACGCCAGTCCGCATTCCATCGCGTGCCGGGCGCCGAAGAGGGCCGTGTCGCCGTAGAACATCTTGAAGTAGTCGAGCGGCCGCCGGCTGAGGCGCGTAAGAGCCGCCCCGTCGTCGGCGTCCTCGGTGCGACTGCCGAGCTGGTCGAGCCCGCCGCCCGCCCGCCCCTCGAAGTACGGGAGCATCGCGCCCATGTGGTGCGTGATGATGACCAGGTCCGGGTGGCGGTCGAAGAGACCCGCGAAGACCAGGCGCGCCATCGCGGCGGTCGTCTCATAGGGCCAGCCGAACGCCCACCAGATGTCGTAACGTGACCGCTTCTCGCCGGGGTAGTCGGCGAACGCCGCCGGCCGCGCCGGGTGGAGCCAGATCGGCAGCCTGCGCGCAGCCATGCGATCGAAGAGCGGCTCCCACTCGGGCCCATCGAGCGGCCGCCCGTTGACGTTGGAAAAGATCTGGACGCCGGTGGCGCCGAGCGTGTCGATCGCGCGGTCGATCTCTCTCAACGAGGCGTCGGGGTTGTTCATCGGCAGAGAGGCGACGAAGCCGGGGAAGCGATCGGGATGGTTCGCGACCAGCTCGGCCATCCCGTCGTTCGCCAGGCGCGCCAGCTCCGGGGTCACGTCCGGGCCGGCGAGCGCCTCGATCGGCGGCGACGCGAGGGTGAGGACCTGGACGTAGCCCTCGTACCGGTCCATGATCCTGAAGCGCTGCTCGAGGTCGACCAGGACGGGGATCCCACGCATGCGCCTTTGCATGTAGAGGCCGCCCCCGGCGACCTCCAGCATCCGGTCGAAGAATCGCCTCGGGAAGATGTGCGGGAAGATGTCGATCTTCATCGCGCCTCCGGCGCTGCGGCGGGCGTTGGGAGCGCGGCGCGCTCGACGAGCACGAACGCGAGACCGGCCGCCAGCCCGATCACGTCGGGGACCAGCTCCGGGAGGCCCTGGATGGGCGGCAGGATCAGGAACATGCCGGCCAGACAGGGCCAGGCGCGCTTGGCCCAGCCGAGAGGACGGAAGAGGTAGCCCGCACAGCCGATGCCGAGCAGGATCACGCCGAGCGACGCGGTGAAGACCGCGGCGACGATATCGAGCCAGCCCCCCCTCAAGATCAGCGCCGGGTGATAGACGAAGACGAACGGAACGATGTAGGCGACGATCCCGAGCCGCATGCCGACCCACCCGGTTCGCCAGAAGTCCGACTTGGCGATCGCCGCGGCGGCGTAGGTCGCGAGGCAGTCGGGCGGCGTGATGAGCGACAGCATCCCGAAGTAGAAGAGGAACAGGTGCGCGGCGAGCGGCACGATGCCGAGCTGTGCGAGCGCCGGACCGACGAGGACTGCGAGCGTGATGTAGACAACGGTCGTCGGCAGCGACATCCCGAGGAAGATCGAGACGACCGCCGTCAGCACGAGGAGCAGGAAGACGTTGCCCCCGGCCGTGGAGACGAGCAGGAGCGGGAGCTTCGAGGTGAGGCCGGAGAGCTGGAACGCGCCGATGACGATCCCCGCCAGGGTCGTGATCGCCACGAGGTCGAGCATGGTCCGCCCGGTGCCCTCGAGCGCCACGAGGACGCCGCGCCAGGTCGGACGGGTCTCCTTCTGGAGGGCGCCGACGACGAACGTCGTCGCGACCGCGAGCATCCCGGCCTGGCCCGCCGCCCAGCTCTCGATCATGAGCGTGTAGAGGAGCACGAGGAGGGGGACCAGGAAGACCCAGCCCCGGCGGATCACGTTGCGGAACTTCGGGAGCTCGGCACGGGGCAGCCCCACGATCCCGTTCTTGGCGGCCTCCAGATCCACCTGGACGAAGAGGGCGAGGTAGTAGAGGCAGGCGGGAATCGCCGCGGCGAGCGCGACCTCGCCGTACGGGATCGCCAGGTACTCGGCGATGAGGAACGCCGCCGCACCCATGACGGGCGGCATGATCTGACCGCCGTTCGAGGAGACCGCCTCGATCGCGGCGGCGAGGTGCGCCGGATAGCCCGACCGCTTCATCATCGGGATCGTGATCGCGCCGTCGACGACGACGTTCGCGACCGCGCTCCCCGAGACCATCCCGTAGAGGCTCGAGGAGACGACCGCCATCTTGGCGGGACCGCCTCGGTAGCGGCCCGCCGCCGCCATCGCGAGGTCGGTGAGGAACTTGTCGCCGCCGACCGCGGAGAGGGCCTGGCCGAAGAAGATGTACGCGACGACGATCGTCGCGGTGACCGCGAGCGGGACGCCGAGGATCCCGTTGGTGTCGAGATAGAGATAGACGGCGATACGCTCCCAGCTCGCGCCCTTGGCGTAGAGGATGCCGGGCAGGAGCCAGGCGAACTTCGCGTAGAGGATGCACCCCACGGCGATCCACATGAGCGCCCAACCGGCGAGGCGCCGGACGGCCTCGAGAACCAGCACGATCGTGAGGCCGCCCAGGAGGAGCCGGTCCCAGGAGAGCGCGCTGAGCGAGTAGGCGATGCTCGGGTAGAGGACCGTCACGTAGCCGCCGACCGCGAGCGCTCCCGCGCAGCCGAGCCAGTCGTACCATGGCACGCGATCCATGGGCGCGCGCGGTGTCGCCCGGACGACGAGGAACACGGGAGCGAGCCCGAGCGCCAGGAAGAGGCCGAGGTACTGCTCGTTGAAGAACGCGAACGGGAGAGAGTGATGGACCTGGGTGGCCCAGAGCGAGCCGGCCGCCGCGAGGAGGACGAGGAGCACGCGCTCGATCACGCGTGCGGCGCCGCCGAGCTGCCGGAATTTGGCGATGACCTCGGTCATCGCGCTACGGCGCGACCGAGAGGAGCTTCTGCTGGAGCTGGTCCAGCTCGGGTCTCCAGACGCCTCGCTCCTTGTAGAAACGGACCGCGGCGGGGTGATACGGGATCGTCACGTCGGGGCCGACCGCCCGATCCCGGGTCCACTCTCGGAGCATCGGATGGATCGGCCCGAGCTGGCTCTCGTTGTCCCAGAGCGCCTTGAGCGCGGCTTCGACGACCGGGTCGGGGAGGCTCCTGCTGGCGGCCAGGTAGCTGTCGTAGGCGATGAAGCACGTGTCCTCGGCGATCGCGGTCGCCGAGCCGGCCTTCACCCAGCGCGGATAGTAGCCCGGCACCGCCGCCCGAAGCCGCCTCTCGCCCTCCGGCGAGCAGTCGATGGAAACGTGGCGCACGCCGACGGCGGAATCGGCCTCTTTGACCTTGGCCGAGCCCAGCGCGTGTTCGGTGACGTCGGCCCGTCCTTGCACGAGCGCGTCCACGCCGTCGTTGACCGCCGGGACGGGAACGACCCTGACGTCCTGCCAGGCAAGGCCGGCGCTCGAGAGGTGACCGAGCATGTTGTACCAGACGGCGAGGTGCGCGGGGTACTCGCCGGTCATGCGCTTGCCCTTGACGTCGTGGACGCTCCGGATGGGCGAGTCCTTGCGCACCAGCAGCCCGACCAGCAGCGGCGAGCCGCGCATGACCAGTCTCAGGTTCGGAGCGTGGGGGAAGGGGTTGCGGCCGCCGATCTTGAAGTCGGGCCCGCGGTAGGAGAGCCCCATGTCGACGGCGTTGACCAGGCCGAAGTCCACCTCGCCCGTGTTGAGGAGGGGCAGCATCGTGCTGGTGCCGGTGTACGGCTGGACGACCATCTGAAACCCGGCGGCGCCACTGACGACCTTGGCCAGCCCGCTGGCGACGGCGTAATAGCTGGTCCCGGGCGGATTGGTGGCGAGCGTGACCTCTCGAGGGAGCTGCGCATCTGCAGCGACGGCGGTCACGAGCAGGCCGGCAACGGCGGTCACGAGCAGGCCGACCGAGAGCATGAGCCTAGTCGTCGAGCGCCCACGGCTTCGGGGGGGCTCCGTCGAAGCCGAGCTGCCTCCAGCGCGCGGCGACGGACTCGTACACCGAGCGGCGAAGCCTGGTGCGCCTGGAGAACTGCTTGAGGTAGCGGTGCTCCATGCAGGCGTTGATCAGCGCCTTGGAGCCATAGGGCCGCTCCTCGGGCGGGTTCTGGGTGGGGTCGAGCCACGTGGACCACGTCTGGCGCAGGATGTCGATGTCCTCGGCGGGGTTGCACCGCGTGGACATCGCCCACAGGACCTGGTTGATGTTGGAGGGATCCACGTCGTCGTCCACGGCGATGATCCATTTGGAGAAGTACGCCCCGCCCGGCACCTGCCCGGCGAGCGCCAGCGCCTGCGGCGCGTGGCCGGCGTACCGCTGCTCGAGCGAGACGATCGTCATCGCGAAGCCACCGGCGGCCGCGGGATGGGCGTAGACGCCCTTGATGCCGGGGACGCCGACCCGGTCGAGGTCGTTCCAGACACGGGCCGAGCGCGCGATAGAGTAGAGGAGCGCGACCTCGTTCGCTGGGTAATCGGCCATGAGGGCGTGTGTGAGGATGGGGTTGTCACGGTGGTGCACGGCCTTGATCTGCATGAGGAAGGCGTAGTCCTCGGGCCGGCCGTAGTAGCCGGTGAACTCGCCGAAGGGCCCCTCGAGCTTCTGTGAGTTGGGAGGGATGACTCCCTCCACCACGATCTCCGCACGCGCGGGATAGTAGAGGCTCGTCGCGTCGCCCTTCACCAGCTCGACGGGCCGACCCAGCATGCCGCCGACGAAGTCGAGCTCCGAGACGGTCTTGGGGAAGGTTTGCGAAGCCGCGATGAAGAGCGCGGGGTCGATGCCCCAGCAGCAGACGACCTCGCAGGGCTCGTTTCGGCTCCAGTACCGCTCGATGTGCAGGCGCGCGTCCTTGCCCGGCGAGAGGTACAGCCCGACCTCCTGCTTCCCCTGGACCATCTGACGGTAGCACCCCACGTTCAGCCAGCCGCCGTCCGGATCGCGCGTGATGATCGCATCGCAGGTGCCGATGTACTCGCCGCCGTCCCTGGGCCAGTGGCGCGCGGCGGGGAAGTCGCGGATGTCCACCTTGTCGTCGCGCAGGTGGTTCTCGTTCACGGGCGAGCCCTCGCCCTCCACGACCACGGGCGGGATCGGGTTGGCGAACTTGGTCTTGCACCGGTGGATCAGCTCCATCACGGGCAGCCCCGCGGGCTCGCCGATGGCGAGGGCGAACCGGTCCACGCTCGAGCCCAGAGGGTTCCAGAGCGAGCGGAAGCCCTTGGGCGATCCCTTGATCCGCTCGAAGAGGAGGGCGGGCGCGCCGATCTCCTGGTGGGCCATGTAGGTGATCGCGCCCATCTCCTCGTCACGGCCCACCTCCTCGGTGATCCGCTTGAGCTGGCCGATCGCCTCGATGCGCGCGATCCAGTCGCGCAGGTCTCTCGGGCCTGAGCCGGGGGCGCTCACTCCGCGCTTCGCGGATACGGGGGGTCCGGGGGAGACGCTCATCTCTTCCATGGGTTGGCCTCCGCCGAGAGCATAAGGTGTCGGGCGCGGGAAAGAAAGCCGCCGCCGGCTCTGCCGGCGCGACGCAACGGTGCTCGTCCAGGTCCGGGCGCTGGTGCGCGTGGTGGCGTTCGGCTAGACTCCTCGCCAACCATCCTCAACCGAGCGCGTGCCCGGCCTCGCCGCCGATTTGGTGCGCCTCAACGCGGACGTCATCGTCGCCGTGAGTCCGCCCGCCATCAGGGCCACCAAGGATGCCACACGGACGATCCCTGTCGTCATGGCGTTCAGCGGCATAGACCCGGTAGGAGCCGGATTCGTCGCCAGCCTGGCGCGGCCGGGAGGGAACGAGCAGCCGACAAAGTTTGAGCTGGTGGTTAATCTCAAGACCGCCAGGGCGCTTGGGTTGACGATCCCGCATAGCATTCTGATCAGGGCGGATCGGGTGATCGAGTAGCGCGTGCCCCCGTGTCATATAGTATGAGGCGATGACTTCAGGGCGCGTCGGCGGCGGCTTCAACCAGTACGGCTTCACCGTCGGCATCCTCATGCTCGACACGCGCTTTCCGAGGATCCCGGGCGACATGGGCAACGCCACAACCTTCCCGTTCCCGGTGCGCTACCACCGGGTACAGGGCGCCAACCCCGACCTCGTGGTCCGCCGGGGCGCCGAGGGATTGCTCCCCGCCTTCGTCGACGGGGCGCGCCAGCTCGAGCGGGAGGGCGTCGGCGCCGTCACGACCAACTGCGGGTTCCTCGTCAAGTTCCAGCGGGAGCTGGCCGCCGCGGTGACGGTGCCGGTCTTCACCTCGAGCCTGCTCCTCGTCCCGCTCGTCCACCAGATGCTCCCGCGCGGGCGGCGCGTCGGCATCATGACCGTGAGCGCCGCGACACTCGGGCCCGAGCACCTCGAGGGCGCCGGCATCGGCAGCGACATCCCGATCGCGGTCGCGGGGATGGAGACGGAGAAGGAGTTCACCCGCGTGCTCCTGGGCGACGAGCTCGAGCTCGACGTCGACCTGGCGCGCGAGGAGCACGTGCGGGTGGCGCGACGGCTCGTCGGTGAGCATCCCGACATCGGCGCGCTCGTGCTCGAGTGCACGAACATGCCGCCTTACACGGCGGACATCCAGCGCGAGACCGGCCTGCCCGTGTTCGACATCGTCTCGCTCGTCACGCTGGCGCACAGAGCGCTCGCCACCACGATCGGGCCCCGTCCGGCGTAGCGCGCTAGCCTCCCGTCCTGGCGAGCCGAGCGATCAGCTCGCGGTCCGCGGGCGGGAAGGCGAACTCGTTGAGCCGCTCGGGGGCGACCCAGGCCATGGTCTGGGACTCGCGCGGCTCGATCGTCCCCGACTCGAGCGTGCAGCGGTAGAAGTGCAGGATCACGGTCCGGTCGGGATACTCCCACGTGACTGTATCCAGCTTCTCGCCGACGGTGAAGGTCGCCGACAGCTCCTCGATCAGCTCGCGCCGGAGCGCCGCTTCGGGCGACTCGCCGACCTCCCTCTTGCCACCCGGGAATTCCCACAGGCCCGCCAGGTGAGAGCCGCTCCGCCGCTGGGTGATGAGATAGCGGCCCGCCTCGTCCCGGACGAGCGCGGCGGCCACCTCGATGATGAGCGGCATCGCGCTCTCAGACCACGTCAGGCGCGGCCATTGGCATTCGGATAGGTCGCGCAGAAGGACTTCATCGGGCACGGCGGGCACCGCGGCTTTTGTGGCGTGCACCACGTGGCGCCGAAGTCCATGAGGGCCTGGTTGAAGTCGTACGCGCGGCCGCGTGGCACGAGCGCCTCGGCGAGGTCCCAGAGGGTCTTCTCGCCGCGGACGCGCGCGAGGCGCCGCGGGCCGAGGAAGACGCGGCCGAGGACCCGGCGCACGTTCGTGTCGAGCACGGCGGCGTCGCGCCCGTAGGCGAACGAGAGGACCGCGCCCGCCGTGTACCGGCCGATGCCCGGGAGGCGTTGGAGCGCCGCCGCGTCGTCGGGCAGACGCCCGCCGTAGCGCGCGACGGTCTCGCGCGCGATCGCCCAGAGACGCAGGGGACGGATGTTGTAACCGAGCGGGTACCAGATCCGGCGGACCTCCTCGGGGCGCGCCCGCGCGAGCCTCCGGATGGTCGGGTAGCGCCGAAGGAACTGACGGTACTTCGGGATCACGCGGTCCACCTGGGTCTGCTGGAGCATGATCTCGGAGACGAGCACGCGATAGGGCTGGCGCGTCCGTCGCCAGGGGAGATCGCGGTGGTGGTCGGCGTACCACGCGAGCAGGCGACGTTGGAAGCGGCGCACCAGCGGCGCGGGCGGAAGCTTCACGGCGCGGAGTGTAGCACGCGGGTTTAGAATGAGCGCGTGCCCAACCGATTGCCCCTGCACGACCGGCACATCGTCGCCGGCGCGCGATGCGTGACGGTGTGCGATTGGGATCTTCCCGACGACTACGGCGACGCGGCCGCCGAGTACACCGGCGCGCGCCGCGGAGTGGCGCTCGCAGACCGCGGCCACGACGGCGTGCTCGAGGTCACGGGACGCGATCGCGCCACCTTCCTGCACGCGCTCCTCTCGAACGAGATCAAGGCGCTCGCCCCGGGGCAGGGGAGTGCGGCGACGCTGCTCGACGTCCACGGCAAGGTCCAGGTCGTGCTCTTCGTGTGGGTTCTCGACGACAGGATCCTGCTCGTCGTGCCGCCCGGCACGGCGCGGAAAGTTCTGGCGGCGCTCGACCACTATCTGTTCTCGGAGAAGGTCTCCCTGCGTGACGCGAGCGAGGAGACGGCCCTGTTCCTGCTCGTCGGTCCCGAGGCGCCCGCGCTGGTCGAACGTCTCACGGGCGTGCGGCCGCCCGCGCCGGCGTGGTCGAACGTCGGCGCGACGCTCGACGGGATCGCCGTCCGCCTCGTGACGGGCGGCGGGGAGACGGGCGGTCTCGAGGCCTGGGTCGCGTGCGGGGCGACACACGGCCCCCGCGTGTGGGACGCGCTCGTCGGCGGTGGCGCGCGGCCGCTCGGCGTTACCGCGTACGAATCGCTCAGGATCGAGGCGGGCACGCCGCTCTTCGGTCACGACGTGGACGAGAGCGTGCTCCTCTCCGAGATCCCGCTCGAGCGCCTGGTTTCTCACACCAAGGGGTGCTACCCGGGGCAGGAGGTCGTGGTGCGCATCCGCGACCGCGGTCACGTGAACCGGCGGCTCACCGGCCTCGTGCTCGAGGGCGACGCGGCGCCGCCGCACGGCGCCGAGGTCGTCGTCGACGGCACCGCCGTGGGCAGAGTCACGAGCGCGACGCGCTCGCTCGGCCTCGGGCGCCCGATCGCGCTCGCGCTCGTGCGCCGCGAGCACGCCGAGCCCGGCCGCGCCGTGGCGGTACGCCTGGGCGCGGGGACCGTGTCGGCGCGAGTCGCCGCCCTGCCGTTCGCCCGTTAGGCGCGGATGGTCGTGCGAGCCGCAGCCGCAGGCGAGGCGAGTCTGTGAATCTGGTCGTGCGAGCCGCAGCCGCAGGCGAGGCGAGTCTGTGAATCTGGTCGTGCGAGCCGCAGCCGCAGGCGAGGCGAGTCTGTGAATCTGGTCGTGCGAGCCGCAGCACGTCGTGGGGCTGGGGCCCCACCGTGCGAGGCGACCCGATGAAAGAGGACTGCGTGACCGAAAATCGACTCGCGCGCGAGACGAGCCCCTACCTCCTGCAGCACGCGCACAACCCCGTCGATTGGTACCCGTGGGGCGAGGAGGCCTTCGCCCGCGCGCGCGCCGAGGACAAGCCCGTCCTCCTCTCGGTCGGCTACTCCGCGTGCCACTGGTGCCACGTGATGGAGCGCGAGTCGTTCGAGGACCCCGAGATCGCGGCCCTCATGAACCGGCACTTCGTGTGCGTGAAGGTGGACCGCGAGGAGCGGCCCGACGTCGACCAGATCTACATGCAGGCGGTGCAGTCGATGACCGGCCACGGCGGCTGGCCGATGACGGTCTTCCTCACGCCCGAGGGCGAGCCGTTCTACGGCGGCACCTATTTCCCGCCCGTCGAGCGGCACGGCCTGCCGGGGTTTCCGCGGCTTCTCCAGGCGCTCGCGGAGGCGTGGGCGAACCGACGCGGCGAGGTGACGGCCTCGGCGCGCCAGATCGGCGAGGCGCTCACCCAGGCAGACCGGCTCCGTAGCTCGACCCAGCTCCTCACCGACGAGATCCTGTTCGGCGCCTTCCAGGCGCTCTCGGCCCAGTTCGACGAGAGGGAGGGCGGGCTCGGGGGCGCGCCGAAGTTTCCCCAGCCGATGATCTGGGAGTTCGTCCTGCGCTTCTGGCGGCGCTCGAAGAACGCGCGGGCCCGCCAGATGGTCCACACGACGCTGACGATGATGGCGCGCGGCGGGATCTACGACCAGGTCGGCGGTGGCTTCCACCGCTACTCCGTGGACGCGCACTGGCTCGTGCCGCACTTCGAGAAGATGCTCTACGACAACGGTCAGCTCGCCTCGCTCTACCTCCACGGCTGGCTCGCCTTCGGCGATCGCAAGTGCCGGCGCGTCACCGAGGAGACGCTCGACTACCTCCTTCGCGAGATGACCGACCCGGCCGGGGGCTTCTACTCGGCGACCGACGCCGACTCCGAGGGCCACGAGGGGAAGTTCTTCGTGTGGAGCCGCGAGGAGCTCGAGCGGGTGCTCGGTGCCGGCGACGCCGAGTACGCGGCGCGCTACTGGGGCGTGGACCGTGGCCCGAACTTCGAGGGCGAGAGCATCCTCTACGTCGCGGACGAGCCCGACCCCGAGCGCATCGCGCCCATCCGGCGAATGCTCTACGAGGCGCGCGCGCGGCGTGTTCCCCCGGCGCGCGACGACAAGGTCCTCGCCGCCTGGAACGGGCTCGCGTGCCGCGCCCTCGCCGAGGCGGGCCGCGCCCTGGGCCGGCCCGACTACGTCGCGGCTGCGGTGAAGAACGCCGAGTTCGTCCTCGGGGCGATGCGCGTGGACGGCCGGCTCCTCAGGACGTGGAAGGGCGGCCAGGCCAAGCTCAAGGGCTATCTCGAGGATTACGCGATGGTCGCGGCGGCGCTCGTCGGTGTCTACGAGGCGACCTTCGACCGTCGCTGGCTCGACGAGGCGCGCGGGCTTGCCGACGAGATGCTGCGGCTCTTCTGGGACGAGCGGCTCGAAGGGTTCTACGACACCGGGGCCGACCACGAGCGGCTCATCGTCCGCCCGCGCAACCTCTTCGACAACGCCGTGCCCTGCGGCAGCTCGGTCGCGATCGAGACGCTGCTCAGGCTCGCGATCCTGACGGGGGAGCGGCGGTACGAAGGGGCGGCGCTCGAGGCGCTCAGACCGATGGCGGACCTCATGGCGCGCCATGCGTCCGGCTTCGGCCGCTTTCTCTGTGCGCTCGACTTCCATCTGGGGCCCGTCGTCGAGATCGCGCTGGTCGCGCCGCCCGGCGGGAACGGCCTGGCGCCGCTGGCGGCCGAGGTCTTCGGTCGGTATCTGCCGAACCGCGTCGTCGCCGGGTTGGTTGCGGGCGACCCGAAGGGCGCCGAGGGCATCCCGCTCCTCCAGAATCGCGAGGCCGTGGGTGGCAAGGCGACTGCCTATGTCTGCCGGAACTACGCCTGCGAGCTACCCGTCACCGACAGGGAATCGCTCGCTCGTCAACTCGACGCGGTCTAACTCCGGTATCGAATCCGGCACATTGCCTTACCCCAACCTTTGTGCTGGCGGACGGGCGGCGCGTCGAGCACGACATCGGCCGCAGCTGGATTCGGGTGAGCGGCCGCGCGGTGGTCACGCTGTTCGTGTTCGCCGAGCCCGCCGCCGCGCCGCTGCTCGGTGCCTACGCCCTTGAAGGCCTCCGGCTCGCGCCCGACCCCATCGGCCGCCGCCTCGTCCCCGTCCCCGGATTGCTCATGGAGCTCACCGCGTAGTCCTCTTCGCCTTGGCCGGCAGCGCGAGGGCGTGCGCAAGCGCCTTGCCGAGCCACCTCTTAACGAAGTCGTCGGGGAGCGGTATCATCGGCTTCGCCATTGCGATGCTCCTCGGGGAGCAAGGTCGAGAGCGGAGGCGGGATGAGCGAGGACGTTCGCAGCGAGATCGTCTGGCGGCCCACGAGGGAGTATGTCGAGCGCTCGCGCATCGGGCGGTTCATGCGGGCCCACCAGATCGGCTCGCTGGAAGCGCTGCAGCGGCGGAGCAGCGAGGACCCCGAGTGGTACTGGGACGCCGTCGTGCGCGACCTCGGCGTCCGCTGGACGAAGCCGTACACGCGCGTGCTGGACGCCGCGCGCGGGATCGAGTGGCCCCGGTGGTTCCCGGGTGGGCTCCTGAACTTCACCGACAACTGTGTGGACAAGAACCTCGACGCCGGCCGCGGTGACAAGCCCGCGATCATCTGGGAGGGGGACGACGGCCAGAGCCGGACCCTGAGCTACCGCGAGCTCGCGCGCGAGGTGAACCGGCTCGCGAACGCCTTGAGGCGTCTCGGTGTCGGCGAGGGCGACCGCGTCGGCGTGTTCCTGCCGATGTCGCCCGAGGCGGCGATCGCCACGCTCGCGGTCGTGAGGATCGGCGCGGTCTACACGCCGTGCTTCTCGGGGTACGGTGCCCAGGCCGTCGCCTCGCGGCTTCAAGATTGCGAGGCAAAGGCGCTCGTGACCGCCGACGGCTTCTATCGCCGCGGCCAGGTCGTGAAGATGAAGGCGACGGCCGACGACGCCGTCGCGGCCTCTCCGAGCGTCAAACACGTGCTGGTGTATCGGCGGCTCGGCGGCGAGGTTCCGTGGACCACGGGGCGCGACCTCTGGTGGCACGACGTTCTCGCCAGGGAATCGGATCAATGCCCTGCGCTCCCGGTCGAGGCGGACCGGCCGTGTCTCATCATCTACACGTCCGGGACGACCGGACGCCCGAAGGGAGCGGTGCTCACCCACGGTGGCTTCCTGATCAAGACCGCGAGCGACTTCGCCTACTGCCACGACGTCGGCGAGGGTGACCGCCTGTTCTGGCTCACCGACCTCGGCTGGCTCATGGGCCCGATGCTGATCACCGCGGGGCTCTTCCACGGCGCCACGGCGGTGCTCTTCGAGGGCGTGCAGGACTATCCGAAGCCCGACCGCCTCTGGGCCATTGTCGAGCGCCACAAGGTGACCGTGATGGGGCTCTCGCCGACCGCGGTGCGCAGCCTCATGCCCCACGGCGCCGAGCACGTCCACGCTCACGAGCTCTCCTCGCTGCGCATCCTGGGCTCGACGGGCGAGCCCTGGAACCCCGAGCCCTACCGGTGGCTCTTCGAGAACGTCGGCAAGGCGCGCCTGCCGATCATCAACTACACGGGCGGCACCGAGATTTCGGGCGGCATCCTCGGATGCTTTCCGATCGCGCCGATCAAACCCTGCTCTTTCGCGGGGCTGATTCCCGGCATGGCGGCGGACGTCTTCGATGAGACGGGCCGGCCCGTGCGCGGCCAGGTCGGTGAGCTCGTCGTCACGGCGCCGTGGCCCGGCATGACGCAGGGCTTCTGGAAGGACCCGGCGCGCTACGAGGAGACGTACTGGTCGCGCTGGAAGAACGTCTGGGTACACGGAGACTGGGCGCTGATCGACGCGGACGGCTTCTGGTTCCTCCAGGGACGCTCGGACGACACGCTCAAGATCGCGGGCAAGCGCCTCGGCCCCGCGGAGGTCGAGTCGGTGCTGGTGGGTCACCCGGCGGTGGCCGAGGCGGGCGTCGTCGGCGTGCCCCATCAGGTGAAGGGCGAGGCGATCGTCTGTTTCGTCGTCCTGCGACCGGGTCAGTCGCCGTCGGACGCGCTCCGCAGCGAGCTCACCGAGCGCGTCGCCCGCCAGATGGGCAAGGCGCTCAAACCCGAGCGCGTGCTTTTCACGCGCGATCTCCCGAAGACGCGGAGCGCCAAGATCATGCGTCGGGTGATCCGCGCGACGTACCTCGGCAAGGAGCCGGGCGATCTCTCGTCGCTCGAGAACCCCACAGCGGTGAGGGCGATCACGGAGGCGGTGTAGCGAGAGTGGTATACTTCGAGTGGCGCCGTGGGGGGAGGATTCCTGAGAACCGGGTGCGGCCCGGGACCCCTCGAACCTGCTCTGGGTAATTCCAGCGAAGGGAACATGGCGAGCGAGAGACGAACGCGGCCGCACCCGGCGAGGGTTGCGGCCGTTTTGCTTATGCGGATCACGGTGAACGGCAAAGAGCACGAGATCGCCGAGGGCACCAGCGTGGAGGCGCTGCTGGCGCACCTGGGTGTCAAGCGCGAGTACACGGCCGTGGCGGTGAACCGCGAGGTCACGCCCAAGAGCGCCTACGCGGCGACGCGCCTCAACGCGGGTGACAAGGTGGAAATCGTACGACCGATGGGTGGGGGATAGCGGCATGAACGACACGAACCTGGTCCTCGGTGGCAAAGAGTTCTCCTCGCGGCTCATCGTCGGCACGGGGAAGTACGCGTCCATGGACGTGATGAAGGAGGCGCACGAAGCCTCCGGCGCCCAGATCATCACCGTCGCGCTCCGGCGGGTGAGCCTGCCGTCGGGCGAGTCCCTGCTGGATCACCTGGACACCACGCGCTACACGCTGCTGCCGAACACGGCGGGGTGCTACACCGCCGACGAGGCGATCCGCACCGCGTACCTCGCGCGCGAGGCGGGCCTCGGCGAGATGCTGAAGCTCGAGGTCATCGGCGACTCGCGCACGCTCTTCCCCGACGTCGAGGGGCTGCTCGAAGCGACGCGGAAGCTCGCGCGCGACGGGTTCACGGTGATGCCGTATACGAACGACGACCCGGTGATCGCGCGGAAGCTCGAGGAGGCGGGCGCCGCGTGCGTCATGCCGCTGGCCGCGCCGATCGGCTCGGGGCTCGGGATCCGGAACCCGTACAACATCAAGATCATCCTCGAGTCAGTGTCCGTGCCCGTCATCGTCGACGCGGGGGTGGGCACGGCCTCGGACGCAGCGATCGCGATGGAGCTCGGCTGCGAGGGCGTCCTCATGAACACGGCGATCGCCGGCTCGCGGGATCCGGTGGCGATGGCGCGGGCCATGCGGCTCGCCATCGAGGCGGGGCGGCTCGCCTACCGCGCCGGGCGGATCGGCAAGAAGCTCTACGCGACCGCGTCCTCACCGCTCGAGGGCGTGCCCGATTGGACGAGCTGAGGCTCACCCTCGTCACCGACCGCACCCAGACGCGGGGCCGGGAGCTCGTGAGTGTCGTGGGTGACTCTCTCGCGGCCGGGCTGCCGGCCGTGCACGTACGGGAGAAGGATCTGGGCGCCGCGGAGCTGGCCTTTCTGTGCCGCCGCATCCGCGGCCTCACGCGCGACACCCGGGCGCTCCTGATCGTGAACGACCGCGTGGACGTGGCGCTGGCGGTCGGCGCCGACGGCGTGCAGCGCACCTCGACGTCCCTGACCGTCGAGGACATCCGCGCGATCGCCGACAAGCGGCTCCGCGTCGGGGCCTCGGTCCACTCGCTCCCCGACGCGCTCCAGGCGGAGCTCGAGGGGGCCGACTGGCTCGTCTTCGGCCCGGTCTACGACACCCCGTCGAAGCGGATGTATGGCCCGCCGCAGGGGCTCGACAAGCTCGCGCGCGTCGCGGCCGCCGTCCGCTTGCCGGTCGTCGCGATCGGCGGGATCACACCCGCACGCGTGCGTGACGTGCGCGCGGCCGGGGCGCGCGGCGTCGCCGTCGTGTCGTCCATTCTCGCCGCGGACTCGCCGGCCGACGCGACCCGGCGGTTCCTGGAGGCGCTGGCGGCGTCGTGAAGTGAAGATCGTCGTCGTCGGCGGCGGGATCATCGGCTGCGCGACGGCGTACGAGCTCGCGAGGACGGGCTGCGCGGTCACGCTGCTCGAACGCGCGACGCCGGGTGCGGAGGCGTCAGGTGCGGCCGCCGGGATGCTGGTGCCTCTCGGCGAGACGGCGCGGTCGTCGTTCGAGACGCTCGCGATCGCGAGCTGGCGCCTCTTTCCGCAGGTGGCGAAGGACCTACGCGAGCGGACCGGCATCGACGTCGAGCACGTCACCCGTGGCACGATCTACCCGCTCTTCACGGCGGAGGAGATCCGTCGCGCGGAGGCGCGGGCCGCGCGCCACCCGGGCGAGGAGTTCGGCATCGCGGCGTGGGACGCGAGGGAGGTGCGCGACCGCGAGCCCGCGCTCGCCACGAACGTGCGTGGCGCGCTGTTCGTGCGGGGCGATCACTGGGTCAATAACCAGCGCCTCGTCGCCGCCTACGCCCGGGCCGCGGTCGCCGCGGGCGTGCTCCTCCGCTCTGGTCTGTCGGTCTCGCGCGTCGTCGTCGAGGCCGGACGGGCGCGCGGCGTCGTCGCCGACGGTGAGCGCGTGGACGGTGACGTGGTGCTGCTCGCGGCCGGGGCGTGGACGGGGCAGCTGGTCGGGTCGTTCGGGGGGCGGTTGCCCGTCGAGCCCAAGCGCGGCCAGATGTTCGCGCTGACCCACGTGCCGCCCGTGTTGCACCACGTTGTGCACGCCGAGGACGTCTACCTGGTCCCGCGCCCCTCGGGCGAGCTCCTCGTCGGCGCGACGGTCGAGCGCGTCGGCTTCGAGGGCGCCGTCACGGCCGGCGCGATCGCCGGCCTCCTCCGCGCCGCGCTCGAGCTCGTGCCTGCGCTCGGCGACCTCGCCATCACCCGCACGTGGTACGGCTTCCGCCCGTGGGTGCCCGACGGCTTTCCGGTGCTCGGGCCGTGGCCCGGCGTCGACGGGCTCTGGGTCGCCACCGCGCACTTCAGGAACGGCATCCTGCTGGCGCCGATCACCGCGCGGCTCATGACGGCGTGGATCACCGGGGGCAAGCCGAACATGGACGTGCGGGACTTCTTGCCCGACCGGTTCGCCACCGCTCACTGAGCCCGGCGTGTCGGAGGGAGCCTCCGACTGTTCAGCGCGGCTCGCTCGACTTCCGGATGTCGAGCATCGGCGGAAGCTGGCCCTGCTCCGGCGCCTCGCGCACCTGGGTGATCTCGTTCATGCGGGCCACGATCTCCCGGATCCGTTCCGCGCCCCCCCTCGCGCGCTCCGCCCACTGGGCCTCCTCGCTGTCGGGCGTCAGGCGCTTGGCGAGGATGGCGAGCCCGCCCGTGACGATCATGAGGGGGTTGTTGATCTCGTGCGCCGCCGCCCGGGCGAGCGAGGTGACGGCGCGGAGCTCGGCGGCGTCGCGGCGCGCGCTCTCCGCGGTCTGGCTCTCGACGATATCGCGGAACAGGAACGCGCCGAAGACGAGCCCGACGACGCACATCACCAGGAACGGCAGCGCGAGTGGCTCGAAGAGCGTGAGCCCGCGCGATCCCAGGAGGAGGAACGAGAGGAAGGTGACGACGAACACGGCGCCGCTCAGCACGAGCGCGTGATAGGCGCGCAGGCGGCCCGCGCGCTGTGCCCACCCGCGCACCAGCGCGGCCGCCGCCACGGTGACCAGGATCCCGGCGACGCCAGCCACCGCGCCTGTCCCGCCCAGCCAGCCGCGGTAGGCGGAAGCCACGATCGCGGCGAGGAGCCCGGCCCACCAGCCCTCGATGAGCGTGATGAGCGCGATGGGCACGACACGCGCGTCGATGAACAAATCCTCGTGGACCCGGATGCGGGCGATCATGAGCACAAGGGCCAGGACGCCGAACGCCAGGCCGGTGATGACGGGCCGCCATCGCCGGTCGAACCGCCCCTTTGGGCGGAACCACCGGAAGGTGTACGAGTAAAAGACCAGGCCGAAGACCACGACGCCGGCGGCTTCCATCACGTGGTGGTAGTCCATGGCCCCCCAGTATGCCGGCGCAGGCGGTCGCGTGGCAGTAGAATGTCGAGCGGCCTTCGAGACGGTGCGGAAGAGTGGCCGTGCGAGCCGCAGCATGTCGTGGGGCCGCATTGCGAGCCGCGGCCGAAGGCGAGGCGAGTCTGTGATCGGGGCCCCGCCGTGCGAGGCGAGCCTATGAACGGGGAACGTCGATGACGAAAGACGAGCTGAAGCGGCGGGTGTGGGAGGCGATCGACCGGCGTGGCACGGAGATCATCGGGCTCGGGGAGCAGATCCGGCGTCACCCCGAGCTCGGCTTCAAAGAGGTCAAGACGGCGCGGCTCGTCGAGGAGACGTTCAAGACGCTCGGCCTGGCGCCGCGCGCGGGGCTCGCGCTAACGGGCGTCCGCGCCGACGCGGAGGGGCGGGCGGGCTCCGGGCCGACCTTCGCAGTGCTCGGCGAGCTGGACGCGCTGGTCGTGGCGGGGCACCCCGAGAGTGATCCCCAGACAGGCGCCGCGCACGCCTGCGGCCACAACGCCCAGATCGCGGCGATGCTGGGGGCGGCGATGGGGCTCATCAACGCCGGGGCGCTCGATCGGCTCGCCGGGCGCGTCGCCTTCTTCGCCGTTCCGGCGGAGGAGTACGGCGACATCGAATGGCGGGTGAACCAGGCGCGTGCGGGGAAGCTGGAGTTCCTCGGCGGCAAGCCCGAGCTCTTGCGGCTCGGCCACTTCGACGACGTCGACCTCGCGATGATGATCCACGCGACCTCGCGGCCGGAGGACGGCAAGGCCGGGGTGCCCGGGTCCAACAACGGCTGCATCGTGAAGACCGTGCGCTATCTCGGGCGCGCCGCTCACGCGGGCGGCGCACCGCATCTCGGGATCAACGCGCTCTACGCGGCCCAGATCGGTCTCGCGGCGATCAACGCGATCCGCGAGACCTTCAGGGACGAGGACACGATCCGCGTGCACCCTATCATCACCCACGGGGGCTCGCAGGTGAACGTGATCCCGGGTGAGGTGCGGATCGAAACGTACGTGCGTGGCAAGACCGTCGAGGCGATCCAGGACGCCAACCGGAAGGTGGACCGCGCGCTCCGCGCCGGTGCGCTGGCGCTCGGCGCCACGGTCGAGATCGAGACGCTCCCCGGCTACATGCCGATGACGTGCGACGCGACCATGGCGCGCGCGTTCAAAGAGAACGCGACGGCCCTCGTCGGCGAGGAGCACTATCGCCAGATCGGCCACCGGACGGGTTCCACCGACATGGGCGACCTCTCCATGGTGATGCCCGTCCTCCATCCGTACGTCGGCGGCGCCCGCGGCACCGGTCACGGGGCGGACTACGCGATCGTCGACAAGCCGCTCGCGTACCTCGTCCCCGCGAAGGCGCTCGCGGCGATGGCGGTGGACCTCCTCTGGGAGGGCGCGACCGGTGCGCGCGAGGTCCTGGCCCGGGCCACGCCGCCCATGACGCGCCAGCAGTACCTCGCGTTCCAGCGCGGCCTCGCGAAGCGCGAGACGTACGAGGGCTAGCCTCCGTGTACGGCAGGACGTCGATCGCGTTCCCCCAGCGGATCGTCTGCCTCACGGCCGACACCGCGGAGATCGCCTACCTCGTGGGCGCCGGCGACCGGGTGGTCGGCGTCCCGGGCACGGCGCGCCGGCCGGAGGCCGTGCGTGAGAAGGTACCTGTCGGGGGCTTCACCACGTTCAGGCTCGACAAGATCCTGGCGCTCGAGCCCGATCTGGTGCTCGCGTTCTCCGACCTCCAGAAGGATGTGGTCCGCGACCTGATCGGCAGCGGGATCACGGTGCTCTGCACGAACCCGCGCTCCGTCGACGACGTGCTGCGCGCCGTGCTCCTCATCGGCGGCACGCTCGGCTGCGAGGCCGGGGCGCGTGCCCTGATCCAGGACATGCGTGACGAAGTGAACCAGATCCGCGAGTACTCGTCGGTGTGGCCCGACCGCCCGCGCGTCTACTTCGAGGAGTGGCACGACCCGCTCATCGCGGGCATCCGCTGGGTCTCCGAGCTGATCGAGATCGCCGGTGGCCGCGACGTCTTTTCCGCGCTCCGCGCGGAGCCGGGGGCCCAGGGCCGGATCGTCTCGCCGGAGGCGGTGATCGAGCGGGATCCCGAGATCATCCTGGCGTCGTGGTGTGGCAAGCCCGTCGACACGGGCTCCATCGCGGGCCGCGCGGGCTGGGAGCGGATCACGGCGGTGAAGGCGGGCGAGATCCACGCGATCGAGGGCGCCGACATCCTGTCGCCGGGACCATCGCTGATGGTCGGTCTCAGACGAATCCACGAGATAATCCAGGGATTTCAGGCCCGCCGCTAGGGTGGACGCGTTGGATACAATTGAGACAGATTGAGACAGCGGAAAAGCTTGGGGTAGGCGCACGCCCACGATAGGATTGGAGCCCTCTCTAACTGCCGACGGAGCCGAGTGACGAATGACTGAGCTTGCACGCACGCGCCCCGAGAGCTTCTTCGCCGACCGCTTCAACCTCACGGAAAGCCTCCTCGCGCGTGTCCTCGGCGGAAACCTGCTCGCACGCGCTGACGACGCCGATGTCTACCTCGAGTACCGTGTGAACGAAGAGCTCCAACTCGAGGATGGAGCAGTGAAAAAAGCCTCCCGCCACGTGAGTCAAGGGGCGGGGGTCCGGGCCCTTTCCGGAACGCGCACCGGCTACGCCCACACCGATGACATCTCGCTCCAGAATCTGGAGGAGGCGGCGCGCCAGGCGCGCGCGATCGCCGATCGCGCGTCCACCTCGGGCGTCGTCGCCGTTCCGTCTCGCGGCCGGCCGCACGACCTCTACACGCTTGCGGAGCCGCCGTTCGAGACCGACCTCGCGAAGAAGCTCGAGCTCCTGCGAAAGGTGGACGGCGCGGTACGGGCCGCCGATCCGCGCGTCACGCAGGTGATCGCGTCGCTCACGGGCGAGGAGGTCGTGACGCTGATCGCGACGGCCTCGGGCTGGACGGTCGGCGACGTCCGGCCGCTGACGCGACTCAACGTGACCGCGATCGCCGAGGAGCGCGGCCGACGCGAGATCGGCACCTACGGCGGTGGCGGCCGCGTCGCGTTCGACTTCTTTCTCGAGGACGAGCGCTGGCGCCGGTTCGCGCGGGAGGCGGCGCGCCAGGCCGTCCTCAAGCTCCGTGCCGTGGACGCTCCGGCCGGCACGATGACCGTCGTGCTCGGGCCGGGCTGGCCGGGCATCCTGCTCCACGAGGCGGTCGGCCACGGGCTCGAGGGCGACTTCAACCGCAAGGGAACGTCGGCGTTCGCGGGCCGGATGGGCCAGAAGGTGGCCTCCGAGCTCGTGACCGTGATCGACGACGGCACGATCCCGAACCGTCGCGGCTCGCTCAACGTCGACGACGAGGGGACGCCGACGGGGCGGACGGTGCTGATCGAAAAGGGCGTCCTCGTCGGGTATATGCAGGACCGCCTGAACGCCCGCCTCATGGGGATGGTCGCGACGGGCAATGGACGGCGGGAGTCCTACGCATACCCCCCGATGCCCCGTATGACCAACACGTTCATGCCGGCGGGCGAGGACGACCCGGAGGACATCATCAGGTCGGTCAAGCGTGGGCTCTACGCGGTGAGCTTCGGCGGCGGCCAGGTGGACATCACCAACGGGAAGTTCGTCTTCTCGGCGAGCGAGGCGTATCTCGTCGAGGACGGGCGCGTGACGGTGCCGGTCAAGGGCGCGACGCTGATCGGCAACGGCCCCGAGGCGCTGAGCCGCATCTCGCGCGTCGGCCGCGACCTCAAGCTCGACGAGGGCGTGGGCACCTGCGGTAAGGAGGGTCAGTCGGTCCCGGTGGGTGTGGGGCTCCCGACGATCCGCATCGACGACTTGACCGTCGGCGGCACCGCGGTATGACGCCGCCCCTGGAATGGATAGCGGCATGAGGAACGGAGCCGGGTCGCACCTTGTCGGACGGAGCCGCCGCGTGCCCACAGCACGCCACCCACGGAGTGCGCCGGCCCCGGGGCCCTCGTTCCAATGAACATGGACCTTCTGGTCAGCGTCCTCGCGAGGGCGGTCGCCCAGGGCGCGACGGAGGCGGACGGGTACCTCGTCGAAGACAGCGCCTTCAGTGCCTCCGTCCGGCTCGGCGACCTCGAGACGGTCACCCACGCGCGTGACGCGCGGCTGTCCCTCCGCGTCTTCGCCGGCCGCGCGTCCGCGGCCGCGTCGACGTCGGACCTCTCGCGCGAGTCCCTCGCGCGTGTCGTCGACGAGGCGACCTCGCTCGCGAATGTCACGGCCGACGACCCGCACGCCGGCCTCCCCGATCCGGCGGACCTGATCAAGGGTGTGCCGGACCTCGACCTCGCGGACACGAGCCCGGAGGAGACACCCGAGGCGAAGATCGAGGTCGCCCGGCGGTGCGAGGCTGCGGCCCTCGAGAGCGACCCCTCAATCACCAACTCCGAGGGCGCCGAGTACTACGACCGCCGCGCGCGTTACGTTTACGCCACCTCGCAGGGCTTCGCCCGGGGCTACACGACGACGACTTTCGGGATCAGCGTCTCGCCCGTCGCCACCCGGAACGGCCAGATGCAGCGCGACTCCTGGTACTCGACCGCGCGCAAGCGCGGAGGGATCGAAGATCCGGCCGCCGTCGGCCGCACGGCCGCGGCGCGTGCCGTCAGGCGGCTCGGCGCCCGCAAGGTCAAGACCGCCGAGGTGCCGGTCGTCTTCGATCCGGAGACGGCGGCGAGCCTCCTGCGCTCGCTCGCCGGGGCGGCGAGTGGCCCGAGCCTCTACCGGCGCGCGTCGTTCCTCCTCGACCGTCTCGGGACGAAGATCGCGGCGCCGGCGGTGACGATCGTCGACGATGCGCTGATCCCCGCCGGCCTCGGCTCGCGCCCGTTCGACGGCGAAGGGCTCCCGACCGCGCGCACGGTGTTGGTGCGCGAGGGCGTCCTCGGGTCGTACCTGCTCGACACCTACAGCGCCCGCAAGCTCGGGATGGCGTCGACCCACCACGCCGCGCGCGACGGGAATGGCGTCTCGGTGTCCACGTCGAACCTGATGCTCCTGCCGGGCCGCGCGACGCCGTCGGAGCTGATCGGGTCCGTCCGGCGTGGGCTGTACGTGACGGAGCTGATCGGGTTCGGAGTCAACGGCGTGACGGGCGATTACTCGCGCGGCGCGGTCGGTTTGTGGATCGAGAACGGCGAACTCACGTATCCGGTCGAGGAGGTCACCGTGGCAGGGAACCTCCTCGAGATGTTCCAGGCGGTGGAGGGAATCGGCGCGGACCTGGTGCTGCGCGACCGGACCGCGGCGCCGACGCTCATGATCGGCCGGATGGTGGTGGCGGGGAACTAGAGACCGACGGGGGACTCTCGGCGATGATCATCGACACCCACTGTCACCTGGACGATCCCGCGTTCGCCGATCTCCGCGAAACGCTGCGGACGGCGCTCACGCACGACGTGTGGGGCGTGATCGCCGTGGGGTGCGACGCGGAGACGAACGCGCACGCGCTCGCGGCCGCGGGCGCGGCGCCCAAGTCCGTCTGGGCGTGTCTCGGCTTCCACCCCGACTGGACGCAGCTCACCGACGAGGACCTCGACCTGGTGGCCGCCCAGCTCGCCGTCCACCACTCGCGGATCGTCGGGCTCGGCGAGGTAGGGCTCCCGTGGTACTCGCTCGAGGGCAGAGCCGACGCCGCCACGCTCATGGCGCGCGGCCGCGCCCGCCTCGACCGCCTCCTCCGGCTCGCGTCCCGCTGGGACCTCCCGGTGGCGCTCCACGCGCCGCACGGGGCTGCGGTCGGCGCGCTCGAGGCGCTCAAGGCGCACGGGATCGAGCGCGCCGTCTTCCACTGGCACAAGGCGCCGCCGGAGGTGACGCGGACCATCGTGGAAGCGGGCTACTACGTCTCGGTGACGCCGGAGGTGGTCTACCGGGAGCGCGACCGCGAGATGGTGGCGCGGGTGCCGCTCGACTCGCTGCTGGTGGAGAGCGACGCGCCGTGGAAGTACGGCGGTGAGTTCGAGGGGCTGCCCTCCGGGCCGTGGTTCGCGAGCCGCGTCGCCGAGGAGATCGCAAAGCTCAAGCAGATGCCTGCCGACGACGTGATGCACCATCTGTCGACCAACGCCTGCCGCCTCTTCGACCTCGTCTGGGCGTGAATCCCGAACGGCACACGGTTCCCCTCGAGGGCGCGCTGGTCCTCGACGCGAGCTGACGTTGGGCCTTCTTCTCAAGGGCGGAGAGGTCCTCGATCCCGGCGCGGGGCTCTCCGGTCGGCTCGACGTGCGCACGCGCGACGGGCTCGTGGCCGAGGTGGGCCCGCAGCTCGCCGCGGCCGACGACGCGGTCCTGGACGTCTCGGGGAAGCTCATCCTCCCGGGGCTGATCGACCTCCACGCGCATTGCTTCATCGGCTCGTCGGACTTCGGGCCGCGCACCGACGACATCGCGCGCTCGACCGGGGTCACCACGTGGGTGGACGGGGGCTCGACCGGTGCGGGCACGTTCGAGGGGATGCGCGAGTGGGTGCTCTCGCGCTCACGCGTGCGGATGCTCGCGTTCCTCAACATCTCGGCGATCGGCCTCATGTACCTCAAGGTCGGCGAACTGAATCATCTCGCCTACGCCGACGTCGACGCGGCGATCGGCGCGGGCAAGGATCACCGCGACCTGATCCTGGGCATCAAGGTGCGGAGCCAGCTCGAGGTCGTCGGCGACGCGGGGCTCGAGCCGCTCCGGCGGGCGGTGCGCGCGGCCGACGCGCTCGGGGGGCGCGTCATGGTCCACTGCACCAACCCCCCCGTGCCGCTCGGCGAGATCCTCGCCCTCCTGCGCCCGGGCGACATCGTGAGCCACTTCCTTCACGGCCGGGGTCACGGGATCCTCGATGCGAATGGACTGGTGAGGCGCGAGATCCGCCAGGCGCGCGAGCGCTCCATCGTCTTCGACGTGGCGCACGGCCGGATGCACGTGAAGTTTCCCGTCGCCCGCGCGGCGATCCAGCAGGGGTTCTATCCCGACACGATCTCGTCCGATCTGACGTCGGGAGGCGCGGCGGGCTGCGTGAAGGACCTACCGACGACGATGGCGAAGTTCCTCAACCTCGGCATGCCGCTCCCCGAGGTCGTGCGCGCCGTGACGGCCAGCCCGGCGAAGGCGATCGGCCGGGCCGGCCAGCTCGGCACCCTCAGGCCCGGCGCGGTGGCCGACGTCGCGGTGTTCGGGCTCGAGACGGGAGAGTTCGACTTCGAGGACGCGCACGGCGAGCACATGACGGGCCGCCAACGCTTCACGCCCGTGCTCACGCTCCGGGCGGGGGAGGTCTGGTGGCGGCGGTAGGGACCACCGAGCGACCTAACTGCGAAGCAGGACGGCGGCGATCACGAGCGCGAGCAACAACCGGTAGACGACGAACGGGCCGAGGGAGCGTCGCCTGAGATAGTTCACCAGGAACCACACCGCACACCACCCGGCGAGGAACGCCGTGAGCAGTGCGGCGAGCAGCGGCCCGAGCTCCCCGGGCGGGAGGCCCGTCTTCGCGAGGTGGAGCGCCTTCAGGCCGCCGGCCCCTGCGGTGATGGGGATCCCGAGCAGGAACGCGAAACGCGCCGCCGTCGCACGATCCAGGCCGCCCAGCAGTCCGGCCGTGATCGTGATGCCCGAGCGCGACGTGCCCGGGATCAGCGCGACCGCCTGGGCGCACCCGATCACGATCCCCTGACCCCAGCCGATCCGGTCGAGCGGATCGCCGGCGGCGTCCGGGGCGCGGACCGCGCGTCGGTCGGCGGCCCACATCACCAGCGCCCACGCGCCGGTCGAGATGGCGATCACGGCGGGCGAGCGCAGGTGCGCCTCGATGAGCCTGCCCAGCGCGATGCCGACGAGGGCGCCCGGCACCGTCGCGACGAGGACCTTCGCGCCGAGCCCGCGGGAGAGCTCGCCGGTCACGAGCGCGACGAGCTCGCGTCGGAAGTAAGCGAGGAGCGCCGCGAGCGTGCCGAGGTGCATGACCGCATCGAAGGCGAGGCCCTGATCGGGCCAGCCGAAGACGTGAGGGACGAGGATGAGATGGCCCGAGGAGGACACGGGGAGGAACTCGGTGAGCCCCTGGACGACGCCGAGCACTACCCCCTGGAGGTAGGTCACCCGACGATTTCTTCGCCGCCGTCGACGCCGATGACGTTCCCGGTGATCCAGTAGGTGTCGGGATGCGCGAGCGTGGCGATGGCTCGCGCGACGTCCTCCGGTGTCGTCAGGCGCCCGCTCGGGTTGCGCCGCCGGGCGCCGGCGATGATCGCCTCGTGGCCCGGGATCTTCCGGAGCGCCGGCGTGTCCGTCACGCCGGCGCGGATCGCGTTCGCAGCGATCCCGCGCGGCGCCAGCTCCGCGGCGAGCTGGCGGATGTGCGCCTCGAGCGCGGCCTTCGCCGCGGACACCGGCCCGTAGGCGGGCAGGACGCGCGTGCTCCCCGACGACGTCATCGCGTAGATGCGGCCGCCGCGCGTCATGAGCCCGCGGGCCACGACCTCCTGGGTCCAGTACACGAGGCTGTGCGCCATCACATCCAGCGTCATGTCCATCTGCGCCTGGGTGACGGCGTTCTTGATCGGGTCGTCGATGTAGGGGGTGAGCGTGCCGAACGCGAGCGAGTGGAGGAGGACCCGCAGCGCGCCCGCGTCGCCCCGGTCGGCGAGGACGCGCTCCATCTCGGCCACGACCTCGGCGCGGCGCTCGGGGTCCGCCGCGTTCGCGTTGAAGAAGTGCGCCTCGCGGCCGAGCGCGCGGATCGCGGTGACGACGCGCTCGGCGTTCGCGAGCGTCGCCTTGCGGTCGAGGTGCACGCCGAAGACGTGCATTCCGGCGCGCGCCAGCGCCAGGCTCGTGGCCTCGCCGAAGCCGGAGGAAGCGCCGAGCACGAGCGCCCAGCCGGTGAGACGAAGGGAAGCCTGGTCCGGCACGTCGGCATTGTAGCATCGCGGACCGGCGGTGATAGAATCGCGGCAGACATGCCGAAGACCGCGGGCATCGTCCTCATCGGCAACGAGATCCTGTCGGGCAAGATCGCGGACGCCAACGCCGCCTACCTCTGTCGCGAGCTCCGTCAGCTCGGCGTCGACGTGCGCCGGATCTCGGTCATCCCGGACGAGGTCGAGCCGATCGCGCGGGAGGTGGCGGCCCAGAGCCCCGACCACGACGTGGTGTTCACGTCGGGCGGCGTGGGCCCGACGCACGACGACGTGACGATCGAGGGCGTCGCGCGGGCGATGGGCGTGCGCGTCGTGCGCCACCCGCGACTCGTCGCCGCCCTCCAGAGCCACTACCACGACCGGCTGAACGACGCGCACCTCAAGATGGCGGAGACGCCCGAGGGCGCGGAGCTCGTCGGCGGCGAGCCGCTGCGCTTCCCGACGATCCTCATGCGCAACGTGTACATCCTGCCCGGCGTGCCCGAGATCTTTCGTCAGAAGTTCGAGGCGATCCGTGAGCGCTTCCGTGGCGCGCCGATCCATCTCCGGAACGTCTTCGTGTCGATCGGCGAGGGGACGCTCGCCGAGCACCTGAACGGGGTGCTCGCCGACTTCCCGGTGCTGCTGCTCGGCTCGTACCCGGAATTCTCGAACCCCGAGTACAAGGTGAAGGTGACGCTCGAGTCGCGGGATCCCGGGTATCTGGAGAAGGCGCTGGCGGAGCTCCTCCGCCGCCTGCCCGCCGTGGCCGTGGTGAAGGTCACCTGACCGCCTCCTCCGGGTAGCCACGGCCGGTGCGAGGCATCCCGTTCGGCGTTGCCGTCGTTGCGGTGGGCCTGTACTTTGTCGGCCTCGGCGCGGCGCCGTTCGTCGACCCCCCCGAAGGCTTGCACGCGGAGGCCGCGCGCCAGATGACGGAGCTCGGCGACTGGATCACGCCGCGGGTCGACGGCGTGCGCTCTCTGGATCGGCCGCCGCTCCTCTACTGGCTCCTGTCGGGCTCGTTCGCCGTCGCCGGGACGACGCCGGCGGCCGGGCGGTTCTGGTCGGCGCTGGCGGCGGTCGGCGTCGCCGCGGTCACGGCGCGCCTGGGCGTGATCCTCGGCGGCGCGCGCGCCGGCTTCCTCGCGGGCCTCATGGTGGCCGCGAACCTCGGCATGTTCCTCTGCGGTCGCATCGTCAAGCCGGACCTCGTCTTCGTCCTCTGGCTCACGCTGGCGTGGGCGGGCTTCGCGATCACGTACCGCGGCGGCGGCCGCCGCGGTCTGGCGCTCTTCTACGCCGCGCTCGGCCTCGCCGCGATGACGAAGGACCTCCTGGGCGCGTTGGGGCCGCTGGTCGTCGTCGCCATGTTCTTCTGGCTCACCGGCGAACGGCCCCTCACGCTGTGGGTTCCGTGGTGGGGCGTGCTCCTCCTGGTCGCGACGGCCCTGCCATGGTACGTGCTCGTCGAGGCGGAGAGCCGCGGCTTCCTGCGGTACACGCTCGTCGAGAGCCGCGTCCTGAGTGGAGCGGGACCGCGCGTCTTCCCCGACGAGGACGCGTCGCTCGGCTCGATCGAGTTCCTCGTCATCACGCTCCTGGCGTTCCTGCCGTGGGCGCTCGCGCTGCCGTGGGCTCTGTGGCGCGCGTTCCGCCGCCCGTGGGAGGACGCGACGGCACGGCTCTGGCTCCTGTTCGCCCTCTGGGCGGTCTTCGTCGTCGGGCTCTTCACCGCGTCCCCCTTCAAGCTTCCGCACCACGGGCTCCCCGCGTTCCCCGCCCTGGCGCTCCTCGTGGCGCGCGTGTGGGACGAGACGATCGACGCCACGCCCGGCTCCGCCCGCCCGCGCGCGCTCCTCGGACCGGTGCTCGTGCTCTTCGCCCTGGCCACGCTGACGTTCATGGCGGTCTGGAGCGGCGTCGCGCGGATCCCCTCGGACGTCCTCGCGGCCCTCGACGTCACCACGCGCGGTCTCGCCGCGCGGAGCCCGGGGGCGTCCGGCGTGCCGCCGGACGCGTGGCGCCCGCTGCTGATGCGCGGCGCCGTCATCTTCGGGCTCGGCACCGTCGCGATGGCGGTCGCGCTGTGGCGCCAGGCGCCCGCGCTCGGCGTCGGCGTGGCGCTGGCCACGACGATCGCGTTCCTGCCGACGGTGGCCGCCGAGGGGCGGGCTCAGCTCGTGCGGGCGCGCTCGGTGCGGCCGCTGGCCGTGACGCTAGCCGAGCACGTGCGCCCGGGCGACGTCGTGCTGCACGAAGGCGCCATCGAGAACAGCGCGTCGGCGCTCCTCGTGCTCCCCCAGCGGATCGGCATCGTGAACGGGCTCCCCTCGACCCTGGCGTTCGGCGCCACGTTCCCCGAGGCACGGGACGTCTTTTGGGACGTGCCGCGCCTGCAGGCGGCGTGGTCCGGGCCCGCGCGACTGTTCCTCCTCTCCGCCGTGGACCCACGGCGCTCGGTCGTGCGCGCGCTGCCGCCGGAGCGCGTCCATCTCATCGGAGAGTCCGGTGGGCGGCGGCTCTACTCGAACCTTGCCGATCCGCGTGCCTCCGTCCGATGATGGAGCGGTGAGCGGACCGACGGCGCGCTACGTCCTCAAGCCCGACCCGCACTCGAGCCACTCGATCATCCTGCGCTGGCTCGGCGAAGGGCAGGGCCGGCGCCTCCTCGACGTGGGCGCGGCGGACGGGCTCCTGAGCCGAAAACTCACGGAGCGTGGCTGGCGCGTGACCGCGATCGAGGGGGACGCGGCGCTCGCGCAGGCCGGCGTCCAGCACTGCGAGCGGATGGTCGTGGTGAACCTCGATCGCGAGATCCCGCTGCTCGAGGGGCCGTTCGACGTGATCGTGTACGCGGACGTGCTCGAGCACCTCGTCGACCCGCTGCGGGTGCTCTACGGGCTCGACCGGCACCTCGCGCCGGAGGGTTTCGTGATCGTCTCGGTGCCGAACATCGCCCATCTCTACATCCGGCTCCTGCTTCTCTGCGGCCGCTTCGACTACATCGACCGCGGCATTCTCGACCGGACCCACCTCCACTTCTTCACGGCGCGCTCGCTCTCCACCTTCATCGCCGACGCCGGACTCGTGGTCGAGCGCTTCACCGCGACGCCGGCGCCACTCTACCAGGTGTTGCCGACGAGCTGGCACAAGCGCTGGGTCGCCGCGACGCATACGATCAACGCGGTGGTCGCGCGGCGCCTGCCGCGGCTGCTCGGGTATCAATTCATCGTGCGCGCGCGCCCCAAGGGCCACGGCGAGCCATGAGGGACGAGGTCCGGAATCCGAAGGTCATCGTGGTGATGCCCGCGTACAACGCGGGCCGCACGCTCCGGATGACGTACGAGGAGTTGCCCAAGGACACCGTCAGCATGGTGATCCTCGTGGACGACGGCTCGACCGACGCGACGCTCGAGGTCGCCCGGCAGCTCGGGCTCGAGATCTTCGTCCACAACCGGAACTACGGCTACGGCGCCAACCAGAAGACCTGCTACGCGGAGGCCCTCCGCGCCGGCGCCGACGTGGTCGTCATGGTCCACCCCGACTACCAGTACGATCCGCGGCTCGTCCCCCAGATCGTCGAGCCGATCGCCCGCGGCGAGGCCGACGTGGTGCTGGGCTCGCGGCTCAAGACGGGTTCGGCGCTCCAGCAGGGGATGCCGTGGTGGAAGTACGTCGCGAACCGCTTCCTGACGGCCGTGGAGAACTGGGTCTTCCGCCTCCGGCTCTCGGAGTACCACACCGGCTACCGCGCGTTTCGCCGCGAGGTCCTCGAGACCGTGAACTTCGGGGCGAACTCCGACGCCTTCGTCTTCGACCAGGAGATCATCGCCCAGGTCGTGGCCGCGCGGTTCCGGATCGCCGAGATCGCGGTGCCGACGCGCTACTTCCCGGAGGCGTCGACGGCGGGATTCGTCGCCTCGACGATCTACGGCCTCCGAATCCTGGCCGTCCTCTTCTGGTACACGCTCCACCGCCGGGGCTGGAGGCGCTCCCGGCGCTTCGACAGCCTGCGCGCCAGGTACACCCGCCTGCCGTGACGGGGCTGGCCCGCCCGCTCGACACGCTGGCGGCCGGCGTCCTCCTCCTGACCGTCGCGGTGGTCGCGACCGGGGGCTTCACGGTGCGTGGGCTCGGGATCCACCGGCCCGAGGACCTGCTGGTCGTCCTCGCCGCGGTCGTAGCGCTCCGCGCGCTCGTGGCGCCGCTCGCGCTGCCGGGCGTGCGCCCGACCCGCGCCGTCGCGGCGGGGGTCGCGGCGTACACGCTCCTGATGGGCTTCCTCGTCGTGAGCCGGCATGTGGCGCTCCAGACCCACGCGCTCGATCTTGGCTACTACGTCCAGGTCGTGTGGTCCATTGCCCACGGCCACGGCGCCTACGTGACGCTTCCGCCCATGCACGCCTGGGGCGACCACTTCTCCCCCGTCCTCTATCTGCTGGCGCCGCTCGGGCGGCTGACGGCCGGCGGAGGCGCCCTCGTCCTCGCGCAGATGGTCGTCCTTTGCGCCGGCGCCGTAGCGGTCTTCGCTTACGCCGCGCGGCGCCTGGGCCCGGCGCCCGACGCCGCGCGACCGGCTGCGGCCCTCGCGCTCCTGTACCTCGTCAACCCGTCGCTCCACGGGATCAACATCCGCGACATCCACCCCCAGGCGTTTGCGATTGCGTCCGTCGTGTGGGCCGCGTCGGCGTTCGACGCCCGGCGCTACGGATGGTCCGCGCTCGCCCTGCTGCTGACGCTCGGGGGGAGGGAGGACGCCGCGGTCGCGGTCGTCGGCTTCGGCCTCTGGCTCGCCCTGGCGCGCCGGCGCTGGGCCCTCGGCGTCGCGGTGGCCGCCGCGAGCGTCCTCGTCCTCCTCGTCGATCTCGCCTGGGTCATGCCGTACTTCCGCGGCGGTCCGTACCCGCACCTGCACCGCTACCGCCATCTCGGTGGGTCCGTCCCCGAGATTCTCGTGACGCTGGTGGCGCGGCCGTGGACGTGGGCGCTGGACGTGCTGACGCTGCCGAAGCTCGTGTATCTCGCGGCGATGCTGGCACCGCTCGGGTTCCTGCCGCTCCTGGCGCCGCGCGCGCTGGCCGCGGCGCTCCCCGGGCTTGCGATGAATCTCCTGAGCGTCGATCCGGTCCTGATCAACTACCGCGCGCAGTACCAGTCGTTCGTCCTGCCGTTCCTGATCCTCGCCGCTGTAGACGGCTACGCTCGACTACGAGAGGTGTCGGCGCTCGCGGGCGGGGCAGGGGGCGGGCCCCGAGTGAGTGTCGCTCCGAGCGGAGGGCCCCGCCCCCTCCCCTCGCGTCTTCTTACTCCGACTGCCGTAGTCGCGTTCGGCTTCTTCGCGAGCACGGTGCTCACGGCGCGCACCGTGAACGACTTCATGGTGACGCGCTGGTGGCCGAACGACGATCGGCGCGCCGCCCGGGCACTCATGCGCGAGATTCCGGCGGGCGTCGCCGTGAGCGTCAACGAGCGACTCGTCCCGCATCTCGCGACTCGCCGAGAGGTTTACGTCTTTCCGGCGGGCGTGGAGACGAGCCGCTTCATCCTCGACCGCGCGAACGAGGTGGCAAAGACCGGGCCCGCGAGGTTCAGCGTGCGCCGTCGCGAGGGAGGCTGGGTCCTGCTCCGGCGGAACGACTAGCGCGCGAAGGCGGTCGCGGCGAAACGCGGGTAGATCCGGGCCACGGCGTCCTTCACGCGCGTCCTGAGGAGATCGAGCGCCTCGCTCGTCGGCTCGGGCGTCACGCCGGCCGCCCCATCGTATGCCGGGGCGAAGCCGGTTCGTCGCCCGAGCTCCTCCCGGCTCACGCCCGGGTGGAGCGACTCGACGACGAGCCCCGCGCCGCCCGGGTCGTAGCGGAACACGCAGAGCGGCGTCACGACCTTCCACGGACCACCCGGGCGAACGACATCGAGAGGCGTCGATCCCGGGCTCGTCACCGTGTCCACGCGCTCGACGAAGATCCGGGGCGAGTGCTCGGCACGGAAGACGACCACGCGGCGGGGCATGTAGTAGAGCATCGCCGCGCCGGCGCCGCCGGGGAAGCGGACCCGAGGCCGCTCGTGGTCTCCGACGAACATGAGGTTCAGGTTGCCGCGCCGGTCGATCTCGCCGCCCGAGAGGAAGAAGAGGTCGATCTTCCCCCGCTGCGCGAAGTCGTAGAACTCCTTCGAGCCGCCGCGAAAGGGCCAGTAGTCCGGATGATTGATGATGATGACCGTCGCGCGCGGCGCGTGGGTGAAGTGGGCCAGCAAGGTACCGCACGCGGGGATCGCGGCGAGCGTGCCGACCGCCACCGTCTCGCCGTCGCGCACCTCGCGGGCGATGACGGACGCCATCAGCTCTTCCCGGGTGTATCGCGCGATGTCAGTCGTAGACGTAGCGGTCAAGGTAGCGCTTGAACGCCGCGTCGTCGACCGCGGCGGCGACGTACTCGCGGATCTGGTCGGCGTCGATGGGGGAGACGCCGCGGACGAGCGTCGGCCTGGCGCCGCCGGGAGCCTCGACGAGCGCCGTGACGTGGATCCCCTCGAGGATCACGCCGTCACCGGTGCGACGGAGCTCCTCCGACGCGACGATACGCTCCGCCGACGCGACGACCGTTCGCGACGCCTGGGCGAGGAGCGCGTCGTCCTCCATGTGGTCGAGCAGAAGCGTGCCGTCCCTCGTCGCCGCGATCGCGTGGATCAGCGCCACGTCGGGAACGATCGGGGGCACCAGCATGACGCGCTCGGTCGGTGCCCACGGGTTCGAGATGACGCGGAACTCGGGTCGCAATCGCTCGTAGTCGGAGCCGACGTGACCCCGTACCGGCATGAACGGGATCCCCTGGGCTCCCGCCTGGAGCCCCGCGAGGAGCCCGGGTCAGGTGTGGTCGAGGCACCGGAGCCGGCCGCTCTCCGCGTAGCGGCGGAAGTTCGGCGCCGGCCCGAACTCGTTGAGAGCGATCTGGGCGAACTCCACCGAGGCGACGGCCCCGGCGCCGATCATCAGGTCGATGCCGAAGCCTCCCGTCGAGGACGCGACCACGTGGAGGTCGCGCGCGCCGCTCCGGAGGACCTCACGGATCATCGCGATCGGCGTGACCATGACCGGCCCGCCGCCGATCCCGAGCGCGATCCCGCTCCGCACGTAACGCGGGACGTCGCCGAGCGCGATGCGCCTGTCCGCCATCGTGCGGCTATTGTCGGCCGTCGCCCGGGTCAAATCAAGTTGGGTCAGACCGCGTCCGGCCGAGCCCGCGGTCGGAGCGCGCGTTGACCTGCTCGACCTCGCGCGCGTCGCTCATGGGCAGGTCACGACGAGGGACGCGTCCTCCACCCGGAGCGGCAGGCGCGTCAGCCGGTCGCCCGCGCACGGGCCGCCGGTGCAGAACCCCGTGTCGGGCTCGAAGATCGCGCCGTGGGTCGAGCAGACGAGCGCCCGGCCGTCCTCGGTGAAAAACTCGTTGGGCCAGAGGTCGAGCGGCGTGCCGACGTGCGGGCACCGGTCGACGTACGCGTGATAGCCGCCGGCGAAGTTGACGACGAATCCGTTCACGCTGCGCCCGCCGCACTCGAGACGGAAGGTCGCGGTGCGGCCGGGCGGCACGCTCGCCGCCGCGCAGCGCCACTCGCCGGGGGCCGTCATGCGCCGCATGTTACCATCGAGTCCGATGCTCGCGATCGACGCCCACGACGTGACGAAGACCTTCAAGTCGGGATGGCTCCGCCCGACGCGGACGGCCGCGCTGCGCGGTGTGTCGCTCACCGTGCCGCGCGGGACCATCGTCGGGCTGCTGGGCCCCAACGGCGCGGGAAAGACGACGCTCCTGTCGATCCTGGCGACCCTGCTGACGCCGGACTCAGGGAGCGTGCGCGTCCTGGGCCACGACGTCGTCCGCGATGCGGCGCGGCTCCGCCGGCGGCTCAACATGGCGAGCGGCCGACCGTCGTTTCTGTGGAGCCTGCGCGTCGGAGAGATCGTCGCGTTCTACGGTCGCCTCTACGGGCTCAGCGGGTCGAAGCTCCGACGGCGCGTCGACGAGCTGATCGAGCTCTGCGAGCTCGGGGCCAACCGGCGAACGCCCTACAGCGAGCTGTCGACGGGGCTCAAGCAGCGCGTCGCGCTCGCCAAGTCGCTCGTGAACGACCCCGAGCTGCTCTTCCTCGACGAGCCGACGCTCGGCCTCGACCCGGACGTGTCCGTGCGCGTGCGCCGCCACATCGCCGACCTCCGGTCGCAGCGGGGGATCACGATCGTCCTGACCACGCACTACATGCGAGAGGCGGACGAGCTGTGCGACGAGATCGCCTTCATCAAGGCGGGTCGGATCCTCGCCCGCGGCACGCCGGCCGAGCTCAAGCGCCGGATCCGCCTGGGCGACGTGATCGCGCTGAGGCTCGACCCTCCCGCCGTGCCCTGGCTCGGCGAAGCGCCGGGCGTGCTCCGCTGTAGAGCGGTGGACGGGTGGGTCGAGTGCACCGTGGACGGGGCCGAGAAGCGTCTGCCCGACCTTCTCCGTGCGCTCTCCGCTGAGGGCATCGCGGTGAGGAACGTGCGCGTGAGGGAGCCGGAGCTGGAGGACGTGTTCGTTGAGCTGGCGCGCTGAGCTGCTCGCGGTCTGGGCGGTGGTCGTGCGCAACGCGCTCATGGCCTCGCGCAACGTGTTCTTCTTCTTCGAGCTCCTCTTCTGGCCGATCGTGGGCGTGCTCTCCATTGGCCTCATGACCCGGTTCCTTCACCTCACGCCCGCGCAGGCCTCTTTCGTGCTGATCGGCACGATCGCGCTCTCGATCGTCAACGTCTGCCAGCTCGAGGTCGCGTACGCCGTCCTCCTGGACGTGTGGTCGAAGTCGCTGAAGCACCAGTTCCTCGCGCCCATCGGGATCCGGCACCTGACGCTGGGCTCTTGGCTGGTCGGGATGGCGCGGGGCGGGGTACTCTTCCTCCTGCTCGCGGCGCTCGGCTGGTGGGCCTTCGACTTCCGCGTGCTCGCGCCCGGGTGGCTAGCGGTGGCGGTGTTCCTCCTGGGCTGCTTCCTGAACGCGTGGATCGTCGGTGTTTTCGTCTGCGCGCTGATCGCGCTCTTCGGCAACCGGGCCGAGGCCTTCGCGTGGGCGAGCGTGAACCTCGTCCTCGTGCTCGCCGGGCTCTACTACCCGGTCTCGGTCCTGCCGGAGCCCGTCGCGACCGTTGCCGCGGCGATCCCGCTCACATACTTCCTCGACGCGTACCGCGCGCACTTCGGCTTCGCGCCGGAGTTCCGCGCCCCGATCGCCACCGGGCTCGCGCTCTCGGTCGTCTACGCGGCGCTCGCCCACTGGTGCTTCTTCGCCGCGATCCAGCGCGCGCGGCGCACCGGGCTCCTCCTCAAAATGTCGGAGTGACCGCATGGACATCGCCGCCTTCGCTAGGCTCTCGCCGACGACGCTCGCCGAAGTGGTCACGCGCGACCGCGTGATGGACCCGGGGATCCGGCCACTCTGGTCCCCGATGGAGCGCCTCGCGGGCCCCGCGTATCCGGTCGCGTGCCCCGCCGGCGACAACCTGATGCTCCACGTCGCGATCCACCGGGCGCCCGCCGGCTCGGTGCTCGTGTGCGCGGCGGGCGACTCGAACTGGGCGATGGCGGGGGGCAACGTGTGCGCCTACGCGCAGCAGCGCGGGATCGCGGGCTTCGTCGTGGACGGCCTGGTCCGCGACCTCGCCGAGACCCGCGAGCGCCGCTTTCCCGTCTTCGCGCGCGGCGTGATCCCGATCCCTGGCGTGCGGAAGACGCCGGGGCTCATCGACGTCCCCGTGGTGTGCGGTGGCGTGACCGTCGCGCCGGGCGACGTCGTCGTGGCCGACGAGGAGGGGATCGTCGTCCTGCCGAAGGCGCACGCCGAGGCGATCCTGGCCCAGGCGCTCCAGCGCGCGGACAAGGACGCGAAGACGACGCTCGCCGACTGGGTGAAGGCGCACAAGACGCGGATCGACGAGCTGACGCGAAGCCTCGGGATCTAGGCGTGTCATTTTGGCGTTTCACTGACGTGTAGGGGGTCTTTCTTCGTCTCTCGAGTCGGGGTTGTCGTGCGATTCGTGTCGCTCAAGTCCCTGTCGAACTAAGAGGTTTGTGTGCGACTCCCTCCCTCCGCTTTCGCCTCGAGGTTGGCTCGGCCCTTGCGAAGCGGACTCTTGGTCAAGCACGGAGACCCCTTCCCGACAACGGCAAACCTGTCGTAAGGCAGGGACGCAAAGCCACGGGTCAGGTAAGGCTGCCTGATAGCCGGGCTACCGAAGGAAGGGTGGACGAGGCTGGGCATGGGGTCTCCTGAAATGGAGGCACCTCATGCTCGCTGGGCTCTCGGGGCGCGCGAAGCACCTCCTCGGCGCTCCGATGCGCGCGCCCGCGTCGAGGCTCCGAGCCACCCGACCTTCGTCGAGTGGTCCCGAAGCGTCACCGGGACCCGCGGTACCTCGACCAACCACGACGACGGCGGCGGACACGCACCGCGAGATCAATCTCACGCGCGTTGGGATCGTTGCGACGCTGATCGCCGCCCTCCTCTCGATCGCCACCGTCGCTGTCCGCCTCTTTGGTCAGCGTGCTGTCGCGACGTGGCCGCATCTCCTCACGGGTCTCGTCTTTCTCCTCATCGTCGCCTATCTCATCTACGGAAGCCTCGTGTACCAGCTCACCCGCCTCGCGTACCTCAGGCGGCTCTTGTTCCATCGGCGCCCCTCGGACGACGCGTTGCTCCGGCTCTACCGGACACCCCGTGCTCCGAGCGTGACGGTCCTCGTTCCCGCCTATAAAGAAGAGGTCCAGGTGGTTCGAAAGACCCTCCTCTCGACCGCCTTGCAAGGTTATCCGAAGCGTCGGATCGTGCTCCTCATCGACGACCCACCGCAACCCGCGAGCCCTCACGATCTCGCAAGTCTGTCGGCCTTGCGGCGCCTGCCCGAGGAGCTCGACGGGCTGCTCCGAGAACCCCGACGCCGGTGTACCGTGGCCTTCGCCGCCTTCTGTGAACGTCGGACCGGTCCCCCGCTCGACCTCCAGCAAGAACTGCGTCGACTGTCCCGGCTTCACCGCGACATCGGCGCCTGGTTCCGGACCCAGGCGGTCCGGCACCCGATCGCAGACCATGTCGATGCGCTCTTCGTTGACCTCGTCTATCGCCGCCAGGCGCGACGGTCCTTCAGGCGGAGCAAAGAGCTCGACCAGTGGCCGGCCTCACGTCACCTGGACGAAGAGGATCTCGTCTCCGCCTATCGATGGCTCGTGAGCCTGTTCGACGTCAGCGTGAGCAGCTTCGAACGAAAGCGGTACGCCAACCTTTCCCACGCACCCAACAAGGCGATGAACCTCAACAGCTACATCGGCCTCATGGGGCGGTCGTTTCGCGAAGGCGTGACCCGGGACGGGGGGTTGGTCCTCGAGGAGACCGACCAGGCGAGCGCGGAGCTCTCGGTGCCGGACGCCGACTACGTGTTGATGGTCGACGCCGACAGCATCCTCGACCCGGAGTATACGATCCGGCTCGTCTACTTTATGGAGCAGCCCGGGCACCAGCGGATTGCGGTGGCGCAGACGCCGTACAACGCCTTTCCGAAAGCGCCGGGTGTTCTCGAGCGGATCGCGGGTGCCACCACTGACATCCAGTACATCATCCACCAGGGGTTCACCCGCTATGGGGCGACGTTCTGGGTCGGGGCGAACGCGCTCGCCCGCAAGCGCGCGCTCGAAGACATCGCGGTCGTCGATGTCGAGCGGGGCTATCCGATTCGCAAGTTCATTCAGGACCGGACCCTGATCGAGGACACGGAGTCCACCGTGGATCTGATCGATCACGGGTGGCAGTTGTACAATTACCAGGAGCGGCTGGCCTTCAGCGCGACGCCCCCGGACTTCGGTGCCCTGATCATCCAGCGACGGCGCTGGGCCAACGGCGGCCTCATCATCCTGCCAAAACTGATCGGCTCTATGGGGCGCCGATCGTCGCGAGGACGGTGGTTCGTGGAAGGGCTGATGCGCTGCCACTACCTCACTTCACTCGCGGTCGTGAACGTTGGCCTCCTCGTGGTGCTCGCATTTCCGATGGGCGAGGGTCTGCAGACGCTCTGGTTGCCGCTGACCGCCGTGCCGTACTACGCCCTCTACACGCGGGACCTTTTGCAGAGCGGCTATCGCGCCAGTGACGTGCTTCGGGTGTACGCGCTGAACTTGCTGCTGATCCCCATCCATCTGAGCGGTGCGTTCAAGTCTCTCCATCAGGCGTGGACTGGACGGAAGATCGCCTTCGGCCGGACACCGAAGACCGGAGAGGTCACACGGGTGCCGAGGGCCTACGTGGTCGCGGAGTACGTTCTCCTGGCCCAGTGGCTCCTGGGCACCGTCGTCGAGATGCTGCAGGGGCGCCAGCTCCAGGCGGCGGTGGTACTGGTGAACGCGGGATTCCTGGCGTACGCGATCGTCAACTTCATCGGACTGCCGGGTGTCAAATGGCTGGGACCGGGGTCGCCGGCGCAACGTTGAGGCGCACGCGCGCCCGCCTCATGGCAGTGGCGGCCGCGTCGACCGCTCTGGTCGTGACGACGCTCTCCGTCGAGGGCCTCGCGTACGTCAATCTCGACAGCTTGCTGCAAGGGGCGGCGAGGTTCTACGCGCTCCTCGTGCTCCCGGTGTCGCTGATCGTCGTCTGTCTCATCGTGGCCGCGCTGCCGCGGATCGTGACGATCAACCTGGCGGTCTTCGCCGGTCTGCTCGTCGTCGCCGAGGCCGGGGCGTGGATGCTGACCCCGGCGAGGCCGGTGATGCGTGGCGAGCCCCAGACGACGGGCGCCGCGTCGTTCTACGTGCGCGCTCCGGTCGTCGGCTACGTCATGGCCCCGTCGGCCGTCGCACGTCACCGCCGCACGGTGGGCGACACACAGATCTACGACGTCACCTACCGGACCGACGAGTGGGGGCGTCGCGAGACGCCCACGAAGACCGGCGCCGCGCGCGCGTCGTTCCTGCTCTTCTTCGGTGATTCGAATACCTTTGGCGAAGGATTGTCACAGACGGAGACCCTGCCATACTATGCAGGCGAGCGTGCCACGGCCTGGCGGCCCTACAACTACGGGGTGTCCGGCTACGGACCGGCGCAGCTCCTCGCGCTCGCCCGCTCGGGCCGCCTCAGGCAGGAGGTCCCCGAGCCGGACGGCTATGCGCTCTTCTTCCTCATTCCGGCTCACGTCGGCCGCGTGGTCGGATCGAGTACGGTCAGCACGGGGTGGGGGCGCCACTTTCCGTACTATGAGATGGACGACCGTGGAGACCTGCTCGCGAAGGGTGATTTCGCGCACGGACGCCCCTTCACGACGCTCGCCTACTTCTTCTGGACGAAGTCCAACCTGACGACATACTTCGGTGTGGAGCTGCCTTTGCGGGCGACCGCGCACGACTACTGGCTGACCGCTCGAATCTTCAAAGAGTCGGGCCGCTTGCTCGCCGAGCAGTTGCACCTCCGCGGCTTCGCCGTCATTCTCGGACAGGTGTACAACGATGCCCAGCGTCGCGTGATCCAGGAGCTCCGCGAAGCCCTCGCGCGCGAAGAGGTCGCGTCCCTCGACTACACCCGGCTCTTCGACGCGCGCGACCCTCGGTATCGCCTCTCCGAGTTCGACTACCACAACTCGGCCGAGGTGAATCGGATCATCGCGACGCGACTCGTTACTGACCTGGGCATCGCGCGGTGAGATGGCGGAGCGTCGCCGCGCTGCTCCTGGTGCTCCCGACAGCCCTCGTCTCTCGAGCGATCGCCGCGACGGAGATGGCCGTGACGGTGGACGACCTTCCGGCTCACGGCGCCCTGCCCCGCGGGGCCACCCGCCTGGCCATCGCCGCACAGGTGATCCGGGCCCTGAGGCAGCACGCCGTGCCGGACGTGTACGGCTTTGCGAACGGTGGACCACTCCAGAGCAATCCTGAGCTTGAGGGCGTCTTGCGCGCCTGGCGTCAGGCCGGGTTCCTGCTCGGCAACCACACGTTCTCGCACTCGGATCTCACGCGAGTGAGCACCACCGACTACACCGTCGACATCGAACGAAACCAGGAGCTCCTGGCGCGCCTTCTTCCCCCTGGCTCGCCGAAGTACTTCCGATATCCCTACCTGCACGAGGGCAATACCCGAGAGAAGCGTGAAGCGATTCGGCGGTGGCTCGCGGCTCGAGGCTATACCATCGCGCAGGTCACGGTCACGGTGGAGGACGACTGGGCGTGGAACGACGTGTACGCCCGTTGCGTCGGGCTCGGTGACACGCCGGCCATCACCCGCCTGAAGAGCCTGTTCCTGGAGACGGCGATGTCACGACTGGCGGCGTTCGAGGACCTGTCCGCGCGCCTGTTCAGGCGGCCGATCAAGCACATTCTCGTGGCGCACATCAGCGCGTTCGAAGCCTTGATGCTTGGCGACCTGCTCGCCGCGTATCGCGCCGCCGGTATCCGATTCATCAGCCTCCAGGAAGCCGTTCAGGACTCCGCCTACACGATCGACCCGGGATTCGTCGGGGATGGGGGACGCACGTTCTTAGCGCAGGTCGCCCACACCAGACACGTCTCGGTCCCGGATGCCCTGTCCCGTGCACCGGAGGCGTTCGGAACGCTTTGTCGCTCGTGAGCGCTCCGAACAACTACCGGTTCAGGAACTTCCGGACGCTCGTGGCGATCCCGGCGGGGTCGAGGCCGTGCTTGGCGTAGAGGCCCTTCGGGTCGCCCGACTCGCCGAAGCCCTGGACGCCGAGGCGCCGCACCTCGATCGGCATCACCTCGCTCAACGTCTCGGCGACCGCGCCGCCGAGGCCGCCGTGGATCGCGTGGTCCTCGACCGTCACGACGTGACCGGTCTTGCCCGCGGAGCCAAGGAGCAACTCCTCGTCGAGCGGCTTGATGCACGCCGCGTTGATGACCTCCGCGGAGATCCCGTCGGCCTCCAGGAGCTTCGCCGCCTCCAGGCAGTTGGAGAGCGGGCCGCCCGTGCCGAGGAGCGTGACGTCGTGGCCTGGACGCAGGACGAGCCAGCGGCCCAGCTGGAAGCGGTAGTCGGCCGGGCACACGGGGTCGAGGCTCTGGCGCGTCAGCCGGAGGTAGAGGGGCCCCGCGTGCTCGACGGCGTAGGCGATGACCTGCTTGGTCTCGAGCTCGTCCGCGGGCTGGATCACCGGGATGTTGGGCAGCGCCCGGATGCACGCGATGTCCTCGATTCCCATCTGGCTGTAGCCGTCCTCGCCGATCGCGATGCCCGAGTGCGTCCCGACGATCTTCACGTTGGCGTTGGTGTACGCGACCGAGATACGGATCGTCTCGAAGCGGCCGACGACGAAGCAGGCGAAGGAGCAGACGAACGGGATCCGGCCGGTCAGCGCGAGCCCGGCGCCGATGCCGATCATGTTCGACTCCGCGATGCCGAGGTTGAACGCGCGGGCGGGATAGGTCTTGGCGAACTTGGCGGTCATCGTGGACTTCGAGAGGTCGGCGTCCAGGGTCACGATCCGCTCGTCCCGCGCGCCCAACTCGAGGAGAGTCTCGCCGAACGCGACGCGGCTGGCCTTGGCCGCCATCACTTCTTCTCCAGGGCGGCGAGCTCGTCGACGATCGCGCGCGTCGCCGGGTCGGTCTTCAGATAGTCGCCCCACGCGGCCTCGCCGACTCCGAGGATCTCGCGGATCGCGCGAATCGCCTCGGCGGGCTTCGGCGCCTTGCCGTGCCACTCGGGGTCGTTCTCCATGAACGAGACCCCCTTGCCCTTGACGGTGTGGGCCACGATGAACGTCGGCGTCCCCCGGGTCGCCTCGGCCGCATCGAGCGCCTTCCCGATCTGGTCCGTGTCGTGGCCGTCGATCTCGAGGACGGGCCACCCGAACGCCTGCCACTTCGCGACGACGGGCTCGAGGTCCATGATCTTCGCCACGAAATTGTCGAGCTGGATCTTGTTGTAGTCGAGGATGACGCAGAGGTTGTCGAGCGGGTGGTCGGGCCGGCCGAGCTTCGGCGCCGACATCGCCGCCTCCCACACCTGCCCCTCCTGGATCTCGCCGTCGCCGAGGATGCAGTAGACGCGCGCCGGAGCGGCGCGGAGCTTGAGCCCGAGCGCCATGCCGAGCGAGATCGACAGGCCCTGGCCGAGCGAGCCCGTCGCCGCCTCGATGCCGGGCAGGGCGGTCCGGTCGGGATGGCCCTGGAGCCGCGAGCCGAGCTTGCGGAGCGTGACGAGCTCGGATTCGTGGAAGTAGCCCGCCCGCGCCATGACCGCGTAGAGCGCGGGGACGGCGTGGCCCTTGGAGAGGACGACGCGGTCCCGATCGGGCCAGTCGGGGCGCTTCGCGTCGTAGCGCAGCCGACCGAAGTAGAGCGCCGTGAGGATATCGATCACCGAGAGCGAGCCGCCCGGATGCCCCGAGCCTGCGTGGGTGAGCATGCGGATGATCTGCACCCGGCACTGGCGGGCGATGGCGACGACACGCGCGTCAGGCATCAGTCGAGCTCCTCCGTGGAGGCGGCGATTTCGTCGACGCGGACACCCTGCACGGCGATCTCGGGCGCGTACACGACCTCGTCCGCCGCCCAGACGATCGTGGACCGCACGTCCTTGGTGACGCCGACGATGTTCTCGAGGATCGTCCCGATGTTCTCGTTGATCCGGATCGCGTTCGCCCGGATCGGCGCCGCGAGCCGTCCAGCGCGAATGATATAGGAATCCGCGACGACCGTACAGGTGAAGTCGCCCGCACGAAGGCCGTTGATCGGGTACGTGTACCAGATCCGCCCGATATAGAGCCCGTCCCCGACCGTCCGGAGGAGCTCCTCGAGCGAGACCGGGTCGGCGCCTTCGACGATGACGTTGGATGCCGCGATCCCGGGCTCCGCATCGAACTCGCGCCCGCCCCCGGCGCCGAAGCGGAAGCCGTTGCGCGGCACGAGCGCGCGCTCGGCCGGGGCGCCCGCCGCGCCGAGCTTCTCGCGGAGCGCCGGATCCTTGAGCAGGCGCTGGGTCTCGTACCAGTTCGACAGGCATCCGACGAGGACACCGTCCTTGATCAGCTCGGTGCGGCCGGTCGGCAATCCCTCGCAGGTGATCCCCTTGGAGCCGACGAGGCCGGGGAGCGCGCCGTCGTCGACGATCGTGAGCCGGGGCGAGGCGACACGCCGGCCGAGCCTGCCGAGAAACGGCGTGCGCGCGGAGTAGAACGCTCGCGCGGTGCACGCCGGCACGACGATGTTGTTCAGGAGATCCGCCACGGGTTGCCGACCGAAGACGACGGTGTACTCGCCCGACGGAACCCGCTCGCCGCCGATCGCGGCGATCGCGTTCGCCGCCGCCTCGACCCCGGCCTCGTCCGTGAAGCCGTCGAGGCGCGTCCCGGCGGACGCGCCGGAGCCCTTGGCACTCTCGGCCTCGACCATCGCGGTGACGAACGCCGTGAGCAGCGTGGACTCGTCCGTCTGGACGCGCGGCATGTGGGTGGACGTGATCGCCACGCGCTCCTGGAGGACGGTGACGTCGCCCCCGAGGATCAAGCCGAGGCGCCGGAGGCCGGCGTCGTCGCCCGCGAGGGCGGCGAGCTTGCCGGACGTGGTGAAGGTCCGGAGCGCGCCGCCGACGATCTTCCACCCGGCCTCCACGAGCGCGGCATCGTCGAGCGCCATGAGCGCCGGGTCGTGATAGTCGACGAGCGCGCGCGCCGCGCGCGACGGACGCGGGAGCGAGACGAAGTCGGGGTCGGCGACGGCGGAGGCCCGCGCGCGGTCGAGGGCGCGACGCGCCCCCGCCACGCCGAGGTCGCTCGGCTCGCTGCCGAAGCCGACCTGCCTGCCCGCGGCCCCGGCGAAGGCCGCGCGGATCCCGAGGCCACACGACGCCGTGGACTTCGGCTCCTCGACGCCGTTGGAGGGGATGTGCGAGGTGTAGTTGAGACGCGCGAGGAGCGCCTGGTTTCGGGCCACGAAAACCTCGGCCTCGAGGACCCCGGGCTGGCTCCGGACGAGCTCGAGCGCCTGCTCGGCGGCCCGGGCCAGGTCCGCCGCGCACATCATCGGCCTCCCGCGAGCCTGGCGCGGCTCCGCATCGTCGGGCCGCCGTTGCCGAGCTTCTTGATCTGCATCGGCTGCCCCTTGCCACAGTTCGAGATCGGGTACAGGTGGAAGTCCGAGCCCACCGCGTCCACGTTCATGAGGTAGGCGCGCGAGTCGGCCATGATGCCGCCGTCTCGGTACAGGCGCCCGAGCTGGCCGTTCTCGATCTCGTAGACCCGGCGGGCGGAGATCCGGAAGTTCTCGCGGCTCTCGGCGATCGACGGAATGCGGTGCCCCGTCACGTACCAGCCGTGATCGACTTCCTTCAGGATGTCTTCGGGGTTGCGGCTTCCCGCGTCGAAGACCGTGTTCGACATGCGGATCAGCGGGACGAGCGACGCGCGCGTCCCCTTCCAGTGGCCGTTCGGCTCGCCGCCAAAGATCGCCGCGGTCTGCCGGCTGTTCATGAAGCCGCGAAGGACGCCCCGGTCGATGTGGACGACTCGGCGGGCCGGCGTGCCCTCGTGGTCGTACGCGTAGTGTCCATAGCCCGGGAGCGAGGGGTCGGAGTACGCGGTGACGAGCGGCGACGCCACCGGGCGGCCGACGTGGTGCTCAGTGAGGCCACGCAGGAGCCACGAGCGTCCCGCATACGCGGTCTCCATCTTGAGCGCGCGGTCGAGCTCGACGGGGTGCCCGATGATCTCGTGGGCGACGAGCGTGTTGTAGTGCGGGTCGGTGACGACGACGGTCTCACGGTCAGAAGAGCGCAGGGGCGGCGCCGCGGCCAGCTCCGCCGCCTCTCGCGCGAGCGCGACGGAGAACTCGTGGAATGTCGGGAAGCGGATCCACGGCTCCGCGATGCCCTCGAGCAGGATCTCCCAGCCTCGCTGGTGGCCGAGGACGTCGTGGAGGTCGAGGCTGGTCGCGCCCGCCACCGCGACGACGGAGCACGCGCCCTGGGTGAGCGCGAACGTCTGGTCGATCAGCGCGCCCTCGGTCGAGGCGAACAGCTCGCGCGCGAGCTGGGTGAGCGTCGAGACCCAGTTGTACTTCACGGCGAGGTCGGCCGCGACGACCGCGCGCGAGACCTCCGCGGTGTACCTGACCATCTCGGCGAGCGCGACGGCGCGCGGATCCACCCGGTAGACGGCGGCGACGGTGTCCCGGCGGATCGCGACCGGCGCGAGCCGCGTGTCGGCGAGCGCCTCGCCGAGCGGGCCGAGCTTCTCGCGCGCGTCCGATTTCGCTTCGGCGTTGAACGTCGCGCGGCGGTGGGCCGTTTCGAGGGCATCGCGGAGCCGGTGCTCGAGCTCGGCGAGATCCGCGGCGCCGAGCGTGAGGCCGACGTAGCCCGGCGCAATCATCCGCTCACCCGCGAGGACGCGCACGCCGAGCGCCAGCCGCTCGTCGTCGCCCGCGCCCTTGGGCGCGCCGTTCTCGGCCGCGGCCCATTTGCCCTCGACGACCTCCACGCGCAGATCAGCATGGCGCAGGCCGGGAAGGCGGCGCGCCGCATCGCCGAGGCACGCTTCCACCGCGGGCTTCGCGTGGTCGATCAGCTCGACGGTGATCCGCGGGGGCACGCGACCGCTCTCAGAAGGGCTCGACGAGCACGGGCTCGCCTGGCGCGACGTCGCCACGCTCCTCCTCGAGCACGATGAGACAGTTGCCGGCGACCATCGAGGAGAGGATGCCCGAGCCCTGTGGCCCCGTGGTGCGCACCTCCCAGCCGCCGTCTCTCCACTGGAGGATGCCCCGCTTGAACTCGCGCCGCCCCGTCTTTTTGCGCATCGTCTCGGTGGCGCGTGCCTCGTAGACTTCGGGGAAGAGGCGGCGACGACCCGCGAGCTTGTGAATGGCCGGCCGGACGAACAGCATGAAGGCGAGCATCGAGGCGACGGGATTGCCGGGGAGGCCGAAGAAGTGGGCCGACCCGATCCGTCCGACCGCGAGCGGACGGCCCGGCTGCATCGCGACCTGCCAGAACTCGATCGCGCCGATCTCGTCGAGGACCTCCTTGACGAGGTCGTAGAGGCCGACGGACACGCCCCCCGAGGTCACGACGACGTCGCCGGTCGCGCCCGCGTCCGCGAGGCGCGCGCCGAGCGCGTCGCGGACATCGGGGACGATGCCGAGGTCCACGACCTCGCCGCCGCACTGCTCGATGGACCCGCGGAGCGTGAACCGGTTCGCGTCGTAGATCTGGCCGGGCGTGCGAGGCTGACCCGGCTCGACCACCTCGTCGCCCGTCGACAGGAGCACGACGCGCGGCCGGCGATGGGCCGTCACCTGGACCTGGCCGAGCGAGGCGATCAGCCCGACTTCTTGCGGTCGGAGGACGGTCCCGCGCTCGATGACGATGGTGCCCGCGTGGATGTCCTCGCCGCGCATCCGCACGTTCGCGCCCTTGGCGATCGGTCCAATCTCCACCCGACCCCCGTCGAGCTTGGTCACGACCTCCTGTGGATACACGGTGTCGGCGCCGCGCGGCATCGGCGCGCCCGTCATGATCCGGACGGTCTCGCCGGCCGCCAGCGCGCCGTCGAACACGGAGCCGGCCGGGAGGTCGGCGACGACCCGAAGATCGCGCGTCGCGCCCGCGGGGATGTCCGCGCTCCCGACGGCGTAGCCGTCCACCGCCGAGTTGTCGGCGGGGGGAACGTCGAACGGCGCCCGCACGTCCTCGGCGATGACGCGACCGAGTGCCTTGCCCAGGGGGACGAGCTCGGGAGAGGTGGCACGAGTGATCTGGGTGAGGATCCGATTTTGGCCATCCTGCACCGAAATCATGGCGATATTATACGCGGCATGGCCGAGACTCGTGCCGCCGGCTTCTGGCTCCGCGCGCTCGCGGCGGCGCTCGACTTCGCGATCCTCGCCCTCGTGCAGGCGTCGTACGGCGCCCTCTCGCACCTGGTCTGGTCCACGCAGGTCGAGGACGCCTGGACACTCGCGCCGATGCTGTGGACGTTCACCCTCGTGTTCGCCGCGGCGTACGGGACCGTGCTCCACACGCTCTTCGGCCAGACGGTCGGCAAGGCGATCGTGGGCGTACGCGTCGTCGTCGGTGAGGACGGCGTTCCGCCGTCCTTCGGGGTGTCGCTGTTACGGTACGTCGCGTACTTCGTGTCGTGCGCGACGCTCGGGTTCGGCTACGTGATGGCGGCGCTCCGTCAGGACAAGCGCGCGCTGCACGACCTCATCGCAGGCACGCGGGTCGAGCGCGTGCGGCGGGCGCCGGCCGTCGACGGCCCGGCCGACCCGCGCGCCGAGGCGCCCGTGGACCAGCCGAGCGGCTCCGGCTCCGCGTGATCCCGACGCTGCCCCTCGCGCCGCGTAACCGGCTCGCGGCGCTGATCCTCGCCGCGCTCTCCGACGCCGGGGCGCGCCGCGAGCTCGCGGCGCTGGCGGACTGCGGCGAGCGTGCCCTCGCGGGAGACTGGCTCGGCGCCGACGAACTGCGGCACGCGGGAGCCCTTCGCGCGCGGGCGCGGCGGGCGAGCGGGGCGATGGCCACGCTGCCGCTCGAGAGCCCCGGGCCGTCGCTGGCCACGGCGCTGGACGCTGCGGCGACGCTCCACGACGCGGGCCTCCACTTCGAGGTCCACGAGCTGCTCGAGCCGTACTGGGCGCGGGCGGGCGGCGCGGCGAAGGAGACGCTGCAGGGCCTCATCCAGGTGGCCGTCGGCTATCAACACCTGGCGAACGGCAACCTCCGGGGCGCGCGGGCGCTGCTGGAGGAGGGGAGCCGTCGGCTACACGGCCGGACGCTCGGGCTCGACCTCGAGCCCTTCGCGCGCGCGGTGGCCCGCGCGCTCGACCGGCTGGCCGATCTCGGGGAGTCGGACGTGCCGCCGTTCCCGCGCGCGCGCAAGGAGTGACAAGGACTGACAGGAGGCTGACCATGGACCTCGAGCTCAAGGAAAAAGTCGCGCTCGTGACCGGAGCGAGCCGGGGCATCGGCCGCGCGATCGCCCGTGCGCTCGCCGCCGAGGGCGCCCGCGTCGCGCTGTGCGCGCGCGATAAGGGGACGCTGGAGACGGCGGCGCGGGAGATCGCGCGGGAGACGCGCGCCGAGCCTTTCATCGTGGCCGGCGACCTCGGCCGGCTCGACGAAGTGGAGCGGGTCGCCCGCGAGGTCCATCAACGCTTCGGCAGGATCGACATCCTCGTCAACAACGCGGGAGCGATCCGCGGCGGCGACTTCTTCGCGATCCCGGACGCGCAGTGGGCCGGCGACTGGAGCCTGAAGCTCCTCGGCTACATCCGGATGGCGCGCGCGGTGTTCCCACTGATGCGGGCGCAGGGCGGCGGACGGATCGTCAACGTGGTCGGCGCCGCCGCGCGCAACCCGACCACCGGCTACCTGCCGGGCGGCGTCGCCAACGCCGGGCTCGTGAACTTCACCAAGGGCTTGGCCGAACTCGGCGCGCCGCACGGGATCCTGGCCACAGCCGTCTCGCCTGCGGCGACGGCGACGGAGCGCTGGGAGGGGCTGATCGCGCAGCAGGCCGCGGCGGCTGGGAAGACGGTCGAGCAGTATCGCGCGGAGGCGATGGCGGCGTACCCGCTCAAGCGGATCGCGCGCCCGGAGGACATCGCGGATCTCGTCTGCTTCCTCGCCTCCGCGCGCGCGTCGTTCCTCACCGGGATCTGCATCACGGTGGACGGCGGGGCGACCCGTGGCGTCTATCTCTGATGGTTCCTGTCCAGCGAGCGGGTTCCCTTGACATGTGTCGCCCCCTGTCACTAATCTGTCGGTGTCGCGAGGGAGGGTATCAAGAAGTCTCCCTTTTTTCCGCCGCTTTCGTGAGGGCTAGGAGGGTCGCGCGATGGCCGCTAAGCTGTTTGTCGGTAACCTTTCGTTCCAGGCCACGGAGGAAGATCTCCGGGAACTCTTCGCACAGGCTGGCACCGTCGAGACGGTTCGAATCATCACCGATCAGTTCACGGGACGGCCGCGCGGATTCGGGTTTGTCGAGATGGCCACCAAAGAGGAGGCGACGAAGGCGATAGAGATGCTGAACGGACGCCTCTTCCGAGATCGGAACCTCGTCGTGGACGAGGCGCGGCCCCAGCCGCAACGCGGATCCGGCGGGCCTCGCGGTGACCGTGGTCCGCGTCCAGGCGGCGGGCCCGGCGGAGGCTGGCGCCGCTAGAGAATCGGCCCGGGGATTCTTCGTTCCCGGGCCTTTTTCTTGGTGAGATATACTCAACAGGTGATGATTATTAAGATCAAGCCAGGGGTTCCGGCGCCGGGAATGAGGGATCGGATGGGGCCGACGTTCGACGAGCGTCGTGGCGTTGAATACCGGCAACTTCGAGCTGCGAGCCTCGTGAACCGGTTGAACGCCCGGCCGATGCCGTTCGGGTGGACCGTCAATCCTTATCGGGGCTGCGAGATGTCGTGCAAGTACTGCTTCGCCCGCTACACTCACGAGTTCCTCGGGGAGAACGATCCCGCGGCGTTCGAGCGACGCATCTACGTCAAGCTCACCGACCCGGGCTCGCTCGTCGCCGAGCTCAAGCGGGCTCGGCGCAGCGGGCTGCTCGTCGCCCTCGGGACCGCAACGGATCCCTACCAGCCGGCAGAGTCCAGGTTCGAGGTCACCCGGAGGGTGCTCGAGGCGGCTTCGAAGGTGGTCGGCGTGCGACTGTCCATCACCACGAAATCGGTCCTCGTCCGCCGTGATCTGACGCTGCTCCGAGAGATCGCCGCGCGTTCGGAGGTCTCGGTGAACTTCTCGATCCCGACGCTCGACCAGGCCCTCGCGCGGCGCCTCGAGCCCCGCGCGCCCCGGCCCGATCTCCGGTTCGAGGCGATGACGGCGCTGGCGGCCGGCGGGATCCCCACGCGCCTGTTCATCATGCCGGTGCTCCCCCGGCTGACCGACGGCGAGGCGAATCTGCGTGCGCTCCTGGTCCGGGCGCGCGAGGCCGGAGCCGAGATCGCCGAATCGAATGTGCTGTTCCTGCGACGCGGGACGCGAGAGACGTTCTTCGAGTTCCTCCGGGCGGAATTCCCGGAGCTCGTCCCCGAGTACGAGCGGCTCTACGCCGACTCGGCGTATGCCAGGCGCGACTACGTCGCCGGCATCGAAGCGCTCGTGCGGAGACTCTCCGCCGAAGTCGGGTTCGGCGCGCGTCGCCGCGCCGACCGCCCGGCCGATAGCCCGACCCCGAGTCAACTGTCTCTCGTATGGTGAATCTGACCCGACCGTGGGGCCCGGGACGCCCGGACAGCCGGTGGGTGAGACCCGTTCCCTCCGCGTCGTGTGCGGACGTCCCGGTCCCGGTTCGAGCGCGGGCTTGGCCCGCGCAATCCATCCTCTGTGCGTGACTGCCACGTGTGATCGGTGGGGGGTGTCGGGGTGGAGCGGCGTCGCTCCCCCCGACGTTAATCAGAAGAGGTTGAGCTGGGGCTCCGGCTCCTCGACGTACGGTCGGAGCCCGTCGAACTCCGTGAACGGGCGGAAGCGCTCCCAGATCTCGCGCACCTTGGCCTGGTAATACTCGACGTTCTCGTCGGGGCGCGCCGGGTCCCACTGGCTCGCGAGCTTCACGTGCCCGTTGACGGCCACGCCGGCGCCGTGGCCGGTCACGTAGTACGAGATCTGATCGCCGGGCTCCAGCGCGCGTCCTGCCGCCGCCGCCAGCTCGTACGCTGCGGAGACCGACCGCGCGCCGGCGTTGACTTTGAGCCGGTAAGCGTCGAGCGACTCCTGGAGCGTCTCCGTCCTGGCGAACGCGCGCACGTCGACGCGGTGGGCGCCGAAATCGGCGAGCCGGCGGTCGATGATCCGCCGGACCTCGTCCGGGCGGCCGTCGAGGAGAGCGCGGACGACCTCCTCGATGACCTGCCGCTGGAACGGCTCGAGGCCGCGCGAGCGGAACGCGGAGCCCTTGAGCTGAAGCCGGTCGCGCGCGTCCAGGAGCGCATAGGTCTTCATCTTGTAGCTGAACATCGCCGCGTACCGGCCGTCGAGCTCGAGCTGGAGCCCGGCAGGCAGACCGACCGCGATCCGCTCGAGCAGGGCGTCGTCGTCGTCCGGGCGGTGGCCCGGCGGTGGGACGAAGTAGACGCCGTCCGTGTCCGCTTCGACGGGAGTGGCGCCGAGCCCGGTGAGCCGCTCGAGCAGCGAGGCGACCACGGCGCGGCCCTCCGCCGTCACGCGGTTGGCGGCGTTGTAGTCGTTCCAGTGACCGCCGCTGAATGCGAGGTAGCCGTAGAAGGCGTTGATCAGGATCTTGAACGACTGCTGGAGCGCGCCGAGGTGGGCACGCTCGGCCGGTTCGGCCGTCTCCCGGGCGAGTCGCTTGGCGCGAATCCGGAAGTCGCGGAGATGCTGGAGCAGCGCGGGGAAGACGCCCAGCGCGTCCGAGGCCGGCCCGATCGAGTGGGCGAGCATCAGCGATGGGTAGAGAGACGTCACGTCCACGTGGAGGACCGGGCGGGCAACACCCTGCTGGCAGATGACCGTGTGGCCGCCGCCCACCGGTGCGGTCGGCTGGGGGGCGGGCACGGCGTGGCGCCGGTAGAGGTACTCGCGGAGCATCAACGCATCGATCTTGGCGGCCGCGCCGCGCAGCGTGCACGTCTGGTAGTCGAACGGGACGACCTGCGCCTGGGCGAAGTAGGGCGGCGCGAGCACGGCGGCGACGCCGAGCGTCTCCACCGCGTCGTCGATCGCGTAGGCCACGAGCCGCTCGGGGTCCTCCCGGAGCGTCCGCGCGACTTGCGACGCGTCGATGTACGTGCGGTCCGGGGCGGCGACGCCGAAGTGGCGCGCGAGCTCCTTGAGACCGAAGCTCGGCAGGTCGCGGGCGCCCGCGTCGTGGAGCTGGGCAAGCATCCAGGTGTCGACCACGTGCCGGCCGGCGGCGTCCCAGCGCCGGTAGTCGATCGTCCGTTCGGCGATCTGCAGGCGCGCGACCCGCCTCCGGAGCGCGCTGCCGTCGCGGCCCCAGCGGAGCACGACGTCGTGCCGACGCGCCCGCGCTTCCAGATACTCGAGGTCGAAGCGAAAGATGTTGTGGCCCTCGATCACGTCCGGGTCGCGCTCTCGGATGATCCGCGTGCACTCCTCGAGCAGGAGGCGCTCGTCGAGCCGGTCTCCCCGCACGACGTGACGGAAGCCGGAGGAGTCGGCGAGGGCGACCGCGACGATCCGGTCGTCGGCGCGCGCGGCGCTCGGGAACTCGTAGCCCGCCGTGGTGACGACTTCGATATCGAGCGCCAGGCGCCGGAGATCGCCGAAGGCCAGGCCGCCGAACGAGGTCCGCCCGGCCACGAGGAGGTACTGATGGACGGGATCGGCGAGGAAGCGATAGGGCGCCCCGGGCATGTTCGCGCCCGCGCCGCTCGCCTCGCGGCAGCGGTCGCGGGCGGCGAGGGCGTCGGCCCAGGCGCGGTAACGCGCGAGCCAGCGGAAGACGCTGGGGCCGTCGAGCGGCTCGAGCGACAGGAGCCCGGCGGTGGACTCGACGAGCGCCGCGTCCGCCAGGAGCAGGAACGGGGAGAAGGGCACGGTCTCCGTATGGATGACGTCCGCCTGGCGCCGGTAGAGGCGGATCGCACTCCCGCCCTCGGCGAGGTCGAAGGCCAGGAGTCCTGGCGTCGGGTCCCGGCCGAAGAGGAGCGGCGCGTGCTCGAGCGTGAGCCCGCGGCTAGGCGAGGGCCTCCTCCACGGCCGCGCGGTAGACGGCGTAGTCGGCCAGGCCCACCACGGCGCGGCCCGTGTCGGTGACGATGACCGTCGGGATCGAGCGGACGCCGTGCTCGCTCACGGCCGCCTCGTAGTCGCTCATGACCGCGTCTCGGCCGATTCCCGCCTCGAAGTCGGCGGTGAAGCGCTCCATGTCGGCGCCCGCTGCGGCGACGGTCGCCGCGACCTCCTTCGCGTCGGCGATGTTACGGCTCTCCGTGAAGAACGCCTCGTAGAGCGCGAGGTGAACGCGCTCGAAAAGCTCGCCGCTCTGCTTGGCGACGCACTTGGCAGCCTCCAGGGCGGGGAGGCTGAAGCCCGGCAGCTCCGCGTGGGGCCACGGGGTGAAGCGGATGCCGTCGGCCGCCGACATCTCGGCGCACCGCCGCCACCCCTCCTCGCGGTAGGTGGACTTGAAGGCGACCCCGCGCGCGGGCGCCGGGCGGAGGGGGAACGCCCGTGACTCGATCGTAACGACGGAGCCGAGCTCCTCGCGCAATCGCCGGAGGCGAACCGCCGCCGGGAAGCACCACGGTCACAGGTAGTCGGAGTACGCGATGACGCGGACCACGCGATTCACGGGGCCAGCATACCCGGGCCTCGGTGTATCCTCAACCCCATGCCCCGCCGCCCCTCCGTGGCGCTGCTCGCCGTGTTCGCCCTGGTCGGCTGCGCCTCCACGCGCGTCGCGTTCCCGAACGTGACTCCGGGCGCGCCGCTCCGCGTGCCGGGCTGGGAGCTGCGTCCCGCCGGCGAGGGCCCGTTTCCTGCGGTCGTGTTGCTGCACGGCTGCCACGGCGTGTCCGCGTCGACCCGCGACTGGGCGGGCTGGTTCCGCGAGCGCGGCTACGTCGCGCTGATCGTGGACAGCTGGGCCGCGCGCGGGATCGGTCGCGGCTGCGACGCGGACACACCCGATCTCCCGTCGACCGAGCGCTTCGACGACACCGGCGGCGCGCTGCGTTTCCTCCAGGCGCAGCCGTTCGTCGACCGGAGCCGCATCGGCGTCATCGGCTGGTCCAACGGCGGCGTGTTCGCGATCGCCGCCGTGAACGGTCCGAGCCTGGAGCGCGCGCGCAGGCGAGGCGTCACGCTGCCGTCGCCGGGCTTCGCGGCGGCGATCGGCGTCTACCCGGGCGGGTGCTACTCGCTGGTGAACGAGCTCGTGACCCGGCCGTTGCTGATCCTGATGGGTGAGGCCGACGACTGGACGCTCCCCGGCCCTTGCGTCGAGATGGTCGCCAACATGCGGCGCCGCGGCGCGGACGCCACGATCGTCCTCTATCCGGGCGCCGTCCACTACTTCGACGTGGTCGGCCAGCGGCGGACGTACCTGCCCGACGTCGGCAACCGGAACAAGCCGGGCGAGTGCTGCGGGGCGACCGTCGGCTTCGAGGCGGCCGCCTTCGTGGACGCGCAGCGGCGCATCGAGGACTTCTTCGGCTATCATCTGAAGCGGAAGTAGCCGATCGCCCATGGACGCCTCGGTCGAGATCGTCAAGCACCTGCTGCCACCCGTGGTCCACATCCACGCCACCGTCGCCCGCGAGCATCCCTCGACGCAGATCCTGGGCAACGATCGCCTCGGGAGCGGCGTGGTCGTCGACTCGTCCGGGCTGATCCTCACCGTGAACTACGTCGTGATGGGCGCCCAGTCCGTCGAGGTCGCCTTCGCCAAGGCCCGGCGGGCACGGGCCGAGATCGTCGCCCAGGACTTTGAGGTGGGCCTGGCGCTGCTCAAGGTCAAGCGCCAGGGGCTTCGCGCCGCGAAGCTCGGCAACGGCGAGGCGCTCGAGCCGGGCACCGCCGTGATCGCGTTGGCCTCGACGGGCACCCAGGAGCGCCGCGTGGCGGGCGGGCTCGTGGTCCATGTCGGCGAGTTCGAGGCGTACTGGGAGTACCTCCTGGATCGCTCGATCGTCACGAGCGCGACGAACCCGGGCTTCGGCGGCGGCGGGCTTTTCACGCTCACCGGCGCCATGGTGGGCGTGGTCTCGCTGAACCTGAACGAGATCGCGCGAAGCTCGCTGGCGATTCCGACGGACTACTACCGCAAGCACGAGCACGAGCTCCTGCGCCACGGGCGGGTCGTGAGCCGGCCGCGGCGTGCCTGGCTGGGTGTCTTCGCCCATCCGGTCGAGGAGGGCGTGGTCGTGGCCGGCGTGGTGCCCGACGGCCCGGGCGATCGGGGCGGCCTGCAGGAGGGCGACCTGATCGTGTCGCTCAACGCGGAGGCGGTGGCGAGCCGCCGCGACCTCTACGTGCGCCTCTGGCGTCACGAGCCCGGCGAGCGCCTGACCCTCGAGGTGATGCGTGACAGCAAGGTGCGTCGGGTCGAGGTGCTCGGCGGCGACCGCGCCTACTTCTTCCGGCAGCTCTAGCCCTTGAGCGTCCACGGCCGGGGAGCCCTGTCGCGGTTCGTCGAAGCCGACGGCTTCCTGCTCAGCGCCGGGCTCTCGTTCTTCTTCCTCATCTGCCTGATCCCGATCCTGATCCTCGGCGTCTCGATCATGGGGTTCGTCCTCTCGACAGGGCAGGCGTCGCGGCACGTCGTGGAACAGGTCACCCAGCAGTTCCCCGTCTACCAGCGGCAGATCGCACGCGTGCTCGTCCGGATCGTCGAGACCCGCGCGGTGGGGAGCCTCCTCGGGACCGCGGTCCTGGTCGTGGCCTCGACCCCGCTCTTCGGCGCCTGCCGCTTGGTGCTGCACCGGCTGCTCGGCGTGAAGGTCGAGGGAGGGGTGGTCCGGAACTTCTTCCGGAACCTGGTCACGGACGCCGCCCTCGTGGTGCTCCTGAGCATGCTCCTCTTCATCACGACCACGGTGTCGTGGATCTATCACGGGCTCCAGGCGCTGGCGATGAATGCCCTCCTGCCCGTCCCGCCGGAGTGGTTCGATATCGTGTCGTTCGGTCTCTCCCTCTCGCTCTCGGCGGTGATGTTCTATCTCGGCTACCGCTTCGTACCGCGACGGCGGCCGCGGCCGGGCGCGGCGCTGGCGGGCGCGATGCTCGCGAGCGTGCTGTGGGAGGCCGCCAAGCAGCTCTTCCGCGTCTACGTCCAGCAGGTCGGCGCGTACGACCAGATCTACGGCCCGCTCGGCGTCCTCGTCGCGTTCGTGATGTTCGTCTACTATTCGGCGGTCGTGTTCGTGTTCTCCGGCGCCTTCGTCGCCGCCCTCGACGCTCGGCGCCGCCGGCCGCCCGCTTCATCCGGCCAGCCGAGGCCGGCTGTGCTATCGTGAGCGGCGCTTCTCATTCGATCGCCGGAGGGCTCGGCGCATGATGCTCAAGGGCAAGGTCGCGGTGGTGACGGGGGCGGCGCGAGGGATCGGGCGCGAGATCGCGCTCCTCATGGCGCGTCACGGCGCCCTGGTGGTCGTGAACGACTACGGCGGCACGGAGTCCGGGACCAGCAGCGGCCACGTCCCGGCCGACGAAGTCGTGAGCGAGATCACGCGGTCGGGGGGCCAGGCGGTGGCCAACTACGACTCGGTCGCGTCCATGGCGGGTGGGCAGGCGATCGTGCGGACCGCGGTCGACGCCTTCGGGCGGATCGACATCGTCGTCAACAACGCCGGCATCCTGCGCGACCGGATGATCTTCAACATGACGGAGGAGGAGTGGGACGCCGTCATCGACACCCACCTCAAGGGATCGTTCGCCGTCACGCGCGCCGCGGCGCCGCTCATGCGGGAACAGAAGTGGGGGCGCTTCATCAACATGACGTCCACCTCCGGTCTCGTCGGCAACGTCGGCCAGGCGAACTACGCGGCGGCGAAGCTCGGGATCGTGGGGCTGACGAAGGTGACGGCGCTCGACATGGCGCGCTACAACGTCACCGCGAACTGCATCTCACCCTTCGCCTGGACGCGGATGATCGGCACGATCCCGACGGAGACCGAGGCGCAACAGGCGCGGGTCGAGAAGATCAAGAAGCTGTCGCCGGCCCACATCGCCCCGGTCGCCGCGTTCCTGGCGACCGACCAGGCCAAGGACATCACCGGCCAGATCTTCGGCGTGCGCGGCAAGGAGATCATGCTCTTCGCCCAGCACCGCCCGCTCATGCGGATCCACGACGCCGAGGGCTGGACGGTCGAGAAGCTAATCGATATCTTCCCCGGGACCCTCCAGCACCACCTCGTGCCCAACGTCACCTCGGGCCAGTACTTCAACTACGACCCGCTCGTCTAGCGCGCCGCGCGGCCCGGTGCGGGCCCTCGCCGCGGCGCTCGTCCTCGTCGCCCTGGCGCTGGGCGCCGCGGGCGGCGCCGGACCCGCGCTCCTCGTCACGATCGGCGACGTCACCGCCACCACCGCCGTCGTGTGGGCCAGGCTCGGCGCCGAGGGCGAGGTGGCGGTGGCCCTCAAGCCCGCCACCGGCGACGGCGTCACGGGGGTCCTCGAGATCACGCGTCGAGGTGACTTCACCGGCAAGCGCGTGCTGTCCGGGCTCACGCCCGCCACGCGCTACGCCTGGGAGGCGCGGGGGGCCGGTGAGACGGTGAGGGGCGAGTTCGTGACGGCGCCCCCCCACGACGAGGGCGCCCCGGTGAGGTTCCTCTGGAGCGGCGACCTCGGCGGTGGCGGCTTCTGCCGCCGGGTGGACGGCGGTTACCGGATCTTCAAGGCGATGGCGCGCGCCCGGCCCGACTTCTTCCTGTTCGTCGGCGACACGATCTACGCCGACGTCAAGTGCGACCGGCCGGGCGTCGTGCCGGGCGCCGACTTCATCGCGACGCGGCTCGATCAGTACCGCGCACGCCATCGCTACCAGCGCGAGGACCCCGCGATGCAGGAGCTTCTTCGCGCGACGTCGGTCGACGCGATCTGGGACGACCACGAGGTGCGGAACGATTTCTCGGGCCCCACGGAGCCCCTGATGCCGACGGGGCGGCGAGCATTCGTCGAGTACTGGCCGATCGTGCCGCCGGATGAGGAGCCCACCCGCCTCTACCGGAAGTTTCGCTGGGGACGGCTCCTCGAGGTGTTCATCCTGGACACGCGCCAGTACCGAAGCCCCAACGCCGAGCCCGACGGCCCCGGCAAGACCATGCTCGGCGCGGCGCAGCGCCGCTGGCTCGTCGACAATGTCGCCACGTCGACCGCCACCTGGAAGGTGGCCGTCTCGAGCGTGCCGCTCTCGATCCCCACCGGGAGCCCGGAGCGGCGTGACTCGTGGTCGAACGCGAGCGTGTATGGGACGCCCCAGGAGGGCGGGACGGGCTTCGCGGTCGAGCGGGACGCGATCCTCCGCCAGCTCCGCGAGCAGGGCGTGACGAACCTCGTCTTCGTCGTGGCCGACGTTCACCACGCCGAGCTCGCCCGCCATCACCCGACGCCTGCATGGTCGTTCCACGAGTTCGTCGCCGGGCCGCTCTCGGCCGGGTTCGGCCGGCCGCGGCCGCTCGACGAGGGCCTGCACCCGCGCTCGCTCTTCGCCCGGGGCGGCGTCAACAACTTCGGCGAGGTCACGATCGAGCCCGCCCAGCTCACGGTGCGGCTCCGCGACGAGGAGGGCACGGTCCTCTTCACCCACACGATCAAGCCCGACGCGCGACGCGATTGACTTCGTTCGGGGTTGAGTGTTTAGTGGTGGAAATGTCTTGCTGTCGGTGCAACAAAACGCGGGGCTCAAATCCCCTACCGATGGAGACGGCCCGATGGAGAAGCTGAATGGCCTGCGGTGCCGCGAGTGCGGGCGCCGCTACCCCGCCACCCCCGTCCACGTCTGCGAGTTCTGCTTCGGTCCGCTCGAGGTCGACTACCGGTACGACACGCTCAAGACCGTCGTCACGCGCGCGTCGATCGCCGCCGGGCCGCCCTCGATGTGGCGATACAAGGACCTGCTGCCGGTCGAGGGCGACGTCGCGGTCGGCCACCACGTCGGGTTCACGCCGCTCATCCGCGCGCAGAACCTCGCCGACGAGCTCGGCTGCCGCGAGGTCTGGGTCAAGAACGATTCGGTCTGCCACCCCTCGTGGTCGTTCAAGGATCGTGTCGTCTCGGTCGCGGTGACCAAGGCGCGAGAGTTCGGCTACGACACGGTCGCCTGCGCGTCCACGGGCAACCTCGCCAACTCCGTGGCGGCCCACGCGGCCGAGGGCCGGCTCAAGTCCTACATCTTCATCCCGGCCGACCTCGAGCAGGGCAAGGTGCTCGCCACGCTCGTCTACAACCCGACCCTGGTCGCCGTGCACGGCACCTACGACGAGGTCAACCGGCTGTGCTCGGAGATCGCCGACAAGTACCGCTGGGCGTTCGTGAACGTGAATTTTCGACCGTATTACTCGGAGGGATCCAAGAGCTACGGATTCGAGATCGTCGAACAGCTGGGCTGGCGCACACCGGGACATATCATCGTGCCGTGCGCCGGCGGGTCGCTCATCACCAAGATCTGGAAGGCGATCAAGGAGTTCAAGGCCCTCGGGCTCATCACCGAGCCCGTGACGACGAAAATGCACGCCGCGCAGGCGGCCGGCTGCGGGCCGATCGTCACGATGATCCGGAACGACACGGACGTGCTCGTGCCGGTGCGGCCGAACACGATCGCGAAGTCCCTGGCGATCGGCAACCCGGCCGACGGTTATTACGCGTACAGGACCGTGAAGGAGTCGGGGGGCTTCGGGGCGCACGCCACCGACGAGGAGATCGTCGAGGGGATGCTGCTGCTCGCGCGGACCGAGGGCATCTTCACCGAGACCGCGGGCGGCGTCACCGTCGCGGCCGCCAAGAAGCTCATCGAGACCGGGGTCATCCAACGGACCGACTCGATCGTCATCTGCATTACCGGCAACGGTCTCAAGACGCCGGACGCCCTCTACGATCGCCTCGAGGCCCACGTGAAGATCAAGCCGTCACTCTCGGCCTTCGACCGCGCGCTGGCCGACCTCAAGTCCCACGCGACGTAGGAGGAACGCGCATGCCGGTGCTCGTACGGATCCCGACGCCGCTCCGCTCGATCACGAAGGGCAACGCCGAGGTCCAGGCCAAGGGCCACACGGTGGAGGGCCTGGTGGACGACCTGGAGCGTCAGTTCCCCGGGCTCAAGGAACGACTCGTAGACGAGTCGGGCGAGCTGCGGCGCTTCATCAACATCTACGTCAACGAGGAGGACATCCGCTTCCTCCAGTCGAAGAAGACCGCGCTCAAGGATGGCGACCAGGTGTCGATCGTCCCCGCCATCGCCGGGGGCCGTTGAGCCGGTGCTCACGATGCCGCGCATACGCGTACGGCTGACGTTCCCGCCGGAGCTGATCCAGGAGCCGATCGTCTACCGTCTGGTCAAGGACTTCGACCTCGTCATCAACATTCGGCGGGCCGACGTCAAGGCCGACTACGGATGGATCGCGCTCGAGCTCGAAGGGGACGAGGGCGCGCTCGAGCGCGGCGTCCGGTGGCTCAAGGGCAAGGGCGTCCAGGTCGACCCCATCGAGCGCGACGTCATCGTCCCGTAGTGCCTCCACCCCCGATCTCGCAGCGGGTCCAGGGGTTCACCGAGTCCGTCATCCGCGAGATGACGCGGATCGTGAGCCAGGTGGGCGGCGTCAACCTGGCCCAGGGCATGCCGAACTTCCCGCCGCCGCGGGAGCTGATCGAGGCGGCGCACGTGGCGCTCGAGGGCGACTTCCATCAGTACGCGATCACGTGGGGCGCGCCCCGGCTCCGCCGTGCCATCGCCGACAAGTACGCGAAGTTCTATGGCATGGACGTCGATCCCGAGCGGAACGTGACCGTCTGCTGCGGCTCGACCGAGACGATGCTCTCGACGCTCCTGGCGGTCCTGAACCCCGGCGACGAGGTGATCGTCTTCGAGCCGTTCTACGAGAACTACGGTCCCGGCTGCATCATCTCGGGCGCCGAGCCCGTCTTCGTCCCTCTCGAGCCGCCCGACTTCACCTTCGACGCTGACCGCCTCAGGAAGGCGGTGTCCCCCCGGACGCGCGCCATCGTCTTCAACAGCCCGAACAACCCGACGGGAAAAGTCTTCGGCCGCGCCGAGCTCGAGACGATCGCGGCGCTCTGCCTCGAGCACGACCTGCTCGCGATCACCGACGAGATCTATGAGCACATCGTCTACGACGGTCTCGGCCACACGCCGATCGCGACGCTGCCGGGCATGGCGGAGCGCACCGTGACGATCTCGGGCATCTCGAAGTCGTACTCGGTGACGGGCTGGCGGATCGGGTACGCGATCGCGCCCGCCGAGCTCAGCACCGGCATCCGACGGGCGCACGACTTTGTCACCGTCGGTGCGCCCCACCCGCTGCAGGAAGCCGCGGTCGTGGCGCTCGGGCTGCCGGACGGGTACTACGCGCGTCTTCGGGCGGAATACCAGGCGCGGCGCGACCTGCTCTACGGCTACATCGAGAAGGCGGGGTTCGTCGCCTGGAAGCCGCGGGGCGCTTACTACATCCTCACCGACGTCGCCCACTTCATGAAGCAGTACGGCGTGCAGGACCCCACGGCGTTCGCGATGTGGCTCATCAAGCAGGTCGGGGTGGCGACGGTGCCCGGCACGTCGTTCTACGCCCACCCCGAGCTCGGCCGCACGAAGATCCGGTTCTGCTTTCCGAAGACCGACGACGTGCTTCGGGACGCGGGAGAACGCCTCCTCAAACTGCAGTCGTAGCTGCACTTGCGCCTCGTGTCCTGCTGCGCGTTCCGATCGCTCCCGAGCCGGTGCGCCGAGCCTTACTGACGCAGATTGACGCGAAGTGACGGGACGCAGGTACGCCTCGAGGTCGGTCGCGGCTTCGTGCCGACGGCGTTCGAGGTGCCCATAGGTGCCCTCCGTCTCCTCGATCGAGGCGTGCCCCAGCTGGTCCTTTACGTAGCGCAGATCGGCGCCGTCCTCGAGCATCCAGGTAGCGTAGGAGTGGCGCATGGAGTGGGGCGACCGGTAGGGGAGCTTCGCTAACGTCAAGAGGGGAATCCAGAACTTCGAGAGGAACGTGCAGAACCGAGGGATCCGGCCGAAGGTGTTCGGGAAGACCAGCTCCCGCTGGTCATGGTTCCAGCCGCGGACCTGGGCCTCGAGCTCGATGGTCTCGAGATGCGTGCGAAGCGCCTCGAGTGCCGTCGGCGCCGCCAGCTTGACCCAGCGGTCGTCGCCGTCCTTGCAGTCCTCGATTCGTCGACCCTTTTCCGACCACGTCCGCTGCACGTGGATCCGGCCGAGTGCCCAGTCGACGTCCGTCCGATAGAGGGCCACCGTCTCGCCCCAACGGGTGCCGGCCGCGAAGGCGACGAGGAGAAACGGATGCCATCGTGGATAGCGCGCCAGGCAGGCCTCGAGCAGCGCCGGCATCTCCTCACGGCGGAACCACTGATAGTCCCCCTTTTTCTTCTTCGGTCGCTTTCCGATGAAGAGTTTGAGGTTACCGCGCGTGCCACCGAACACCCGGGCGGGCTGTCGTCGGCGTGCCGCTCGCGGGCGCCCAGCTTGCCGCGATCCTTGGCCTCGGCCTGCACGTGACGCTCCCGAGGGCGCCGCGCTAGCGGTACCGCGCCCGCCACGGGAGTCCCCAACTCGGCGTGCGTTTGTGGCCTGGTTGAGCCTCGAGGCAGTGCAGCGACGCCCTGCGCGCTGTAGTGGCACTCTCCCTCACGGGTGCTCGCCGCCAACTCGACCCGTGAACCCACCTGCGACCGTCAAGAGGCCATTGACCATCTTGATGGGCAGCATGGGGAGGCGCCGGGGCGCCGGCCCATCGACGACCCGGGCGTGATCCCGGGGGTCGTATTGGGCCGCGTGGCAGGCGCAGAAGAGGGTCTTCGCCTGGGCTTGCCACATCGAGACTGGGCATCCCTGGTGCGTGCAGATCGCCGAGTACGCGACCACGCCGTGCGCCGCAAGCGCCCGGGTCTCGTCGGCGAGCTCGGCCGGATCGAAGCGGACTAGCGCCACCAGGTTGAGGGTCGACCCGTTCCTGACGATCTTCGCGCGCGGATCCATCGGGTAGGCCAGCTGTTGGGGCCCGCCGAGCGGCAAGTACTCAGGTGTGACGAGCTGGCCGTCCCGGTCGCCGGATGAGAACACGAACTGATCGCCCTCCTGTGGGCGAGCCGTTTTCGGATCCTCGTCTCGAGCGAAGGCACCGTCGAAGAATGAGAAACACAGCCCCAGGCCGAGGGCTGCCTTCAATACCGCGCGACGCCCCTGGGGCACGCTCCTGAGAGTTCCAGAAGCGCCGTCTGCGGGGCGATCAGAGCATGAGTTCTGGTGCGCAAGCATCATGGTGAGTCTCCTTTGGTTGCACGGGTTACCGGGACATACGTGACGCCTCGGTCAGGCTGTCGGTCGTCCGTCCGCATGAACCGGAAGGCTCGGGTCCTTCACCATCATGAGGAAGAGCAGGGCCATCGCCGCCATGAAGGCCGCAATGAGGCCGAAGGCAGGCGTATAAGAGAGCGAAGCGATGAGGAAGCCTGCCAGGATCGGGCCCGCAGCCTCTCCGCTGTCCCAGATGGTGCCGAATACGCCCATCGCCGATCCCTGACGACCGGCCTTAACGAGGTCCGCCACCAGAGCCGTTGTCGACGGTGTGACGATGGCCACGCCCAGACCAAAGAGCGCCGACGCCGGCAAGAGGATCCAGAACGACGCGGACGCCGGGATCATAGGCAGCGTGACGGCGCACAGGAAGAGACCGGCCACGATCATCGGCTTGCGGCCGAGCCGGTCGGAGAGTCTTCCGGAGAGCGGTTTGGCGAGCACGGTGGTGGCCAACTGGGCGCCCATCACGAGCGCGATCTGAGCATCGTTCAGGCCGACTCCTCTTGCGTAAGTGGGGAAGAAGCCCAGGAAGGCACCGTAGCCAACGTACATTGCCGCTTCGAGTGTTGACGCGACCAGCACGGCGCGGCTTCTCAGGACCTCGCGGATGCCGCTCCAGAACTGGCGGGAACGCTCGGCCAGCGTTGAGCCGGTCGACACGCGCGCATCATGGTCCGGCAGTCGCACGACCATCACGAGCGGGAGCAGGCCAAGAACGCCAACGGCGAGGTACGTCATCGAGTAACTGGCCGTGTAAAACAGGAGGAGGCCACCGGCGAGCGGTCCCACCGTGGCGCCGAGATCGTTCGCCGACGCGAACCAACCGAGCTTCTCGCCACGATCACGCTGAAAGAGGTCGGCTACGAAGGCCGAGGCCACCGGTGAGAAGATGGCGGTCGCGAAGCCGTGGAGGAAGCGAAGCGCGAGGAGCGCTCCCGGCGACTCCACGAAAGGGTAAAGGAACGGCGGACCAGCGAAGAAGAGACATCCTAGCAGCATCATCCGCTTGCGTCCGAGCACGTCAGAGAGCGCGCCAGCCGGAAGCTTGATGAGGACGCCCGTGACCGTCGAGGCCGCGACGATTATGCCGATCAATTCAGGCGCGGCTCCCAGGTCCTGCGCGAAGCGGGGGAGGACCGGGCTCCGGGCCATCTGATACCCGACACGGGATAAGAACCCCGCGAGCACCAGGGTCAGGAACGGCGTCATTCTTGACCCGTCGTCACAGCAGGGGTCCATGCGACGCGCCCGCCGCCTTCCGGCGTACCGCCAAACCTGTGCGTGCCCGGTTCTCGCAACACTGAGTCATCTCACCGCGGGGGGCTCACGACGCCGGGCCGAGCGCGCGCGTGAATGTGTACAGAACCCCCTTCACTGCTCGGAGCGAAGACAAACGACTCCGCAGGACTCCCAAGAGCGAACCCAGAAGCATGGCTTTGACCGTGCCGACTCGCCAGACCATCAGCGCGATCACGGTCGCAATCAGCGTGGCGGCCGCGAACACGTCGGGAAGCGCATGCGGCGCCATTCGGACGAGCGAAACACCGAGCACGCCGATCACCGCGGGCCCGATGCCTCTCATCGCCGCCTTTGTCCACACCAACTTCCTGACGTGGTCAAACGCGGGAACAACCGCCAGCATCATGACGAACGAAGGCAAGAATGCGGCGGCGGCACCGGCCCCCGCGCCGGCGAGCCCCGCTACTTTGTAACCCACGTACGCCGCGACCATCAGGATCGGTCCGGGCGTGAATTGACCGAGCGCCAGGCCGTCGATGAACTCTTGCGGCGTGAGCCAGTGAAACTGCGTGACCACCTGTTCCTGGATGAACGCGATCATCGTGAGGCCGCCACCGAACGTGAACGTCCCCACCTTGAGGAGAAACGCGCTGACCTCCGTCAGGCTCGCCGCGAGCGGGGTTTCAAGGGGCGCCCCCACGACGGGGACCGGCGTTGATCGCGCGGAAACGTACAGGAGGCCGAGAACGGCCGTCAAAGCGGCGAGGACGGTTGCTCCGAGCTTCGTGGAATGAAAGAGCAAGACGCCCGTACCGCCCGCGAGCAACAAGGTCGCTGCAATACCGATCGGGCTGAAGATTACGGCCGCTGCCGCGGCAACGGCCACGAGGGCTTGGGAGAACGTGCTTACGGCAGCCCTACCCAGACGATAGACAGCCACCAGGTAGATTCCTAAGACGACTGGCCCCAGGCCATAGAGCGCGCCGCGCATAATGGGGGTGACGCCCAGGGCCGCATAGCCCATCGTGAGCGCAAGCAAGATGAAGAACCCTGGGAGGACAAAGCACAGTCCGCCAAGCAGACCACCCCACCACCCCCCGCGGGCGTAACCCAAAAACATGCTGAGCTGTGCAGCGCTCGCGCCTGGCAACATATTGACGAGCGAGAGGCCTTCGACGAACCG
>QHSX01000086.1 GCA_003221695.1 Candidatus Rokuibacteriota bacterium | reverse complement strand
ATCACGACCGAAGGGGACGATCTTCGCGATCGGTTTCCCGCGTTCCGTCACGATGACCTCTTCGCCTGCCTTGACGCGAGCCAGGTACTCGCTGAGGCTCGCCTTCAGCTTCGCCACTGCCGCGCTCGTCATGACCGGACCTCTCTCATCATGAGCAGCCTCCGTAGTCAGATTCGAGTGACCAATATGGTCACAATTCCATCCAGAGGCATGACTAGTATAGTCACGAGCGCGGGCCCGCACAAGACTTTCGCAGGCTCGGTCCGGGCGATTTGGCTGGGCCTCTCCCTCCTCCCAGGGCTCGTGTCTCCGGCCGCGGCGGGCGCGGAGCCGGCGGCGCTCCTCTTCGGCATGGAGCCGGCCTACGCCCGCGTGCACAGCTACACCGCGCGGTTCGTCCGCCAGGAGGTCGTCGACAGGGCGCTCCGGCCGCGCGAGGAGGCGCTCCTGAAGTTCGAGCGTCCGGGCCGCATCTATCTCCGGTGGATCACCGGGCCTCCTGCGGGGCGTCAGATCCTCTTCGCCCCCGGGGATCAGATGTTGGTCCGCGAGCCCGGGCTCTTCACGAGCCTGGCGACGATCGTGATGGCTCCTGACAGCCCGCGCGTGCTGAAGGAGAGCCGGCACCCGGTGACCGACATCGGCCTCGGGCCCCTGATCGCGCTCGTCCTCGACAACGCGCGCCGGGCGGTGGCCGCCGGGGACCTCACCGTGCGCGACGGCGGCGCGACGCCCGGAGCCGACGGGCTCGAGCGGCGGCTCGAGCTGGTTCTCCCGCTGGAGCGGGAGAAGGGCTACTACTGCCACCGGCTGGCGCTGAGCGTCTCGGCGGACTCCGGGCTTCCCGTGCGAGCCGCCGTCTACGATTGGGACGACCGGATGGTCGCGGACTATGCGTACCGTGAGCTCCGGCTCAACCCGCCGCTCACGCGCGCCGACTTCGACACCGCCAACCCCGACTACGGATTTCCCCACTGGCGCGTGGCCAGATAAGCGCCCGAAAAGTGCACGGTTCACTACGAGGAGGTAAGCAGATGGGGCTGAAAAAAACCGTCGTCGCGCTGACGCTCGTCGCCTTTCTCGGCTCCGACTTCGCCTTTGGAATCGCCCCGGCGCTCGGGCAGTCGCCCGGCACCGGCAACGGGCATGTGCCGATGCCGTCGCTGAACGGGGACGGAGTCTTCGGCCGGGTCTTCCCGGGGCCGAGCACGCCGACCCCGTACCAGGCGGGGCCCCAGCAACCTCAAGCGCAGCCGCAGCAGTTTCCCACCCCGCGGCTGATTGCCCCCGCCACTCCGAACGTGTGCCAGCCGGGCGGTGGCACACGCGCCTTCCAGACCGCTGCGGCTCCCCGATCGCGCGCCCTCGAAGCCGTGCCGAATCTACTGCAGACGGGTGTGCCCACCGTCACCCAGGTCACGGTGACTCAAGGCGCGCCTTCGCAGGTGTCTCAGTCGCCGACGGCCCCACAGCCAGCCGCTGCGCAGGTGGCTCTGCCCGAGCCCGAGGACCTGTCGAGGGTCGAGGCCGCGTTCAACGTGGACCCGATCCGCCAGTTCGCGGTGCCGATCGGGCTGAATCAGCCGGCGAGCGCCCAGCAGCCGGGCGCGCTCCAGGTAGCGGTCCAGCCGGTCGGCCAGCAGCAGCCGTCGAGCGGCCAGCAGCAGGTGCAGCCGAGCGCCCAGCAGCTCTTGCAGCAACCGACGCAAGGCCAGGCGATGCTCGGCCCCTTCGGCGCGCCCCTTCGCCAGTACGGCTACTCGATGTTCTCGGCGAGTGTCTCGACCTTCGCCCCCGTGGACGACATCCCGGTGGGCCCCGACTACGTGCTGGGCCCGGGCGACGATGTGACGATCAACGTGTGGGGCGCGGTGGACTCGACACTCGTCCGCACGGTCGACCGGAACGGGCGGATCGTCCTGCCGAAGGTCGGCGATCTCAGGATCTGGGGACTCACGTTCGTCCAGGCCGACCGCCTGATCCGTGACGAGCTGGCCCGCTACTTCCGCGGCTTCCAGACGAGCGTCACGATGGGGCGGCTCAGGACGGTGAACGTCTACGTGGTCGGCGAGGTCTGCCAGCCCGGTGTCTTCACGCTCTCGTCGCTCTCGACGGTGACCAACGCGCTCTTCAGCGCCGGCGGGCCGACCAAGCTCGGCTCCCTCCGCGAGGTGCGGCTCATCCGCAACGGGTACCAGGTCGCCAGGCTCGACCTCTACGATTTCCTCCAGCGCGGCGACCGCACGCGCGACTACCGCCTGGAGTCCGGGGACACCATCTTCGTGCCGCCGATCGGCGACGTCGTCGCGGTGGCGGGCGAGGTGAAGCGGCCCGCGATCTACGAGGTCCGGAGCGACACGCGGCTCGCCGACGTGGTCACCATGGCGGGCGGCGTCACGCCCACGAGCTACCTCAGGCGCGTCCAGCTCGTCCGCGCGCTGCCGAGCTCCGAGCGCGTCACGGTGGACGTGGACCTGACCGGCTACTACCTCAAGGGTGACGAGGCGAGCAACCCGCCCGTCAACGGCGGCGACCTCGTGCTCATCCACCGGAGCGACCCGCGCATCTACAACACCGTGCGGGTCGAGGGCGCGGTGAAGTACCCGGGGGCGTACGAGCTGAAGCCGATGATGCGGATCAGCCAGCTCCTGCCCGCCGAGAAGCTCCTGCCCGAGGCCCAGGCCGAGCGCGTCGAGATCGCGCGGCGCAGGCCCGACCTCTCGCTCGAGATCGTGGCCGTGAACCTCAGGAAGGCGTGGGACGGTGACGCCGAGGCGGACGTCCTCCTGAAGCCGCTCGATGAGGTCAGCGTGCGTACCGAGCTCAAGCCTGCGCGGACGATCACGCTCACGGGCCAGATCGTGCGCCCGGGGGCGTACACGATCGCCGAGGGGGAGCGGCTGAGCTCGGTCCTCGAGCGCGCGGGCGGCTACACCGACCGGGCCTTCCTCAGGGGCGCGGTCTTCACCCGGGCGACCCTCAGGAAGATCGAGCAGGAGCAGCTCGACAATTTCTTGAAGGCTCAGGAGCAGCGAATCCTGGCGGCGGCGTCCACCGTGACGGTCGGGGCGGAGAAGGAAGAGGTCACCTCGCAGCAGCAGGCGATCCAGGCGCGGCGCGAGATGCTCAGGCTGCTCGCCTCCAAGGTCGTCGTCGGGCGCATGGTCGTCCATCTCGCCCCTCCCGACACGCTCAGAGGGACGGGGGAGGACGTGGTCCTGATCGACGGTGACACGCTGGAGGTGCCCGAACCTCCGCAATCGGTCCTCGTGCTCGGCTCGGTCCGCAACTCGACGTCGGTCCAGTACAAGCCGGGCGCGAACGCGGACTACTACATCAACCGGGTCGGTGGGTTCTCCAAGGAGGCCGACAAGAAGGAGACCCACATCGTGAAGGCCGACGGCTCGGCGATCTCGAGCTTCACCAACGTCCGCGAGGTCGAGCCCGGCGACGCGATCATCGTGCCGCCCAAGGCCGAGGAGAAGATCCGGGCGCTGCCGACGATCCGCGACGTCGTCCAGACGATCGGCTCGGCCCTCCTCGGCATCGCGGCTTTGGCGGCGCTCGGGCTCTAGCAGGCTGCTGAAAAACCCGACTTTTGGTATCGGGCCAGCATGAGAGTTCGATTACGATGCGCATGACGACACCTAAGGAGGTGCGCATGCGCGGCGACGACCAGGAGCAGCAGGGCGCGATGTGGAGCT
>QHSX01000028.1 GCA_003221695.1 Candidatus Rokuibacteriota bacterium | reverse complement strand
CTGAAGACCAGCTATCTTGCGATCCCTGTGGCGCAGGTCACCGGACTGATGCGCGCAGTTGGCTTCGAGAACGTTGAGCGCGTGGATGGACGATTCTTTCAACCGGTGCTGGTCGGCACGCGACCCGTGGTCTAACTTCGCGATGAACCCGACGCCGGCTTCGCGCTGCTCAGCCGTCGCGGGTTATCGCCGGCGTTAGGCAGCTGGCGACTTCTCGATGCATTCTCCAAGCACTGCAACCCCGGAGGCTGCTGAGACGATCATCGCAGCGGCCCGACGCTTATTGACCCAGCGCACGTCGCCGCTCCTCATCGCCCTGGACGGACCAAGCGGGTCGGGCAAGTCCACACTGGCGGGGATGGTCGCGGAGGCGCTGGATGCTACGATCGTACCCAGCGATGATTTCTTCGCGGCCGAGATCACCGACGCCGAGTGGGACATGCGCAGCCCGCGCGATCGCGCCGCCACCGCTCTCGACTGGCGCCGCCTGCGCGGCGAGGCGCTTGAGCCGTTACTCGCCGGGAGGTCGGCGCAGTGGCATGCTTTCGACTTCGAGGCTGGAGTGCGTGCAGACGGGACGTACGGAATGCGCGCAGCCTTGACGAAACGGCACCCTGCCGCCGTCATCGTCCTCGACGGTGCGTATTCAGCTCGACCCGAACTCGCCGACCTGATCGACTTGACGGTCCTCGTTGACGCGCCGCTGCAGTTCCGCCACGCGCGACTCGCGGCGCGGGAGGCCGCGTGCTTCCTGGAGGCATGGCATCGGCGGTGGGACGATGCCGAGGCCCACTACTTCACACATGTTCGACCACCGTCGTCGTTCGACCTGGTTGTATCGACTGCATGATGGCTCCGGACTTGGTGAGGACTACGAGCGTCGTCATTCTCGGACGACTGCCTAACACCAGGATGAACCTGACGGCGCTTCGCGCCGCACGTTATTCTGACCGTTCGGCAGCAAGTCCTAAACCGAGGGGGACCTGAGGACATTTAAGGAAGAGAGGCGCCAGCACGGACCATGGATCTCACACGAATCGCGTTGGCTGTCGTGCCAGCTCTTGGAGTCGTCGTCGGCGCTTCCATCTCTTCCGGGCAGCCGCCGAGCAGAATGGCGCGGGTTGGCTACCTTCCATCGGCCGGCAGCGCAGCAGGTACCAACCCGAGCCTCCAGGCTCTCCGGCAGGGGCTCGCCGAGCTCGGCTATGTCGACGGCCGCAACATCGTCGTCGAGGCCCGAGGGCCTGAGGGACGGCTGGAGCGGCTGCCTGAGCTCGCCGCCGAGCTCGTCGGACTCAATGTTGACGTCATCGTGACGCTGGGTGGGGTGGCGACCCGCGCGGCGAAGAACGCCACCTCGACCATTCCGATTGTCTTCGCGGTGGTCATCGATCCCGTTGTCGCAGGTTTGGTTTCCTATCGACAGCAGCCAGGCGGCAATCTCACTGGGTTTACCAGCTTCGATCCGCAGGAAATGAGGCCCCATCTGGAGGTTCTCAAGGAGGCTATCCCTGGGCTGGTCCGGGTGGCGTTCCTCGGGGACGGGGGCGTCCCCGGCTCCCCGGAAGCGTCCAGAGCCTGGGATGAGCAGCAAGCACGGGCCGTCGGCCTCCAGGCTCAGACTCTGAGGATTCGAGGACCGAACCCCGACCTGGACGCCGCCTTCGAGGCCGCTCGCCGCGAGCAGGCCCAAGCCATGTTGGTCCTGGAGATGCCCGCGACCGTCGAGCATCGACGGCGTATCGCCGAATCGGCGATCAGGTATCGGCTGCCCACACTCTTCGTGGGGAACTACGGGGACACCATGGGCTTGATCGCGTACGGCACGAGCCGGGCCGAGACCGGGAGGCGACTGGCCGCGTACGTTGACAAGATCCTCAAAGGCGCTCAACCGGGCGCACTCCCCGTGGAGCGTCTGACGCATTACGAGCTCGTCATCAACCTCGAGACAGCCGGCGCGGCTGGCGTGACGATTCCCCCTGCGCTGCTTGAGCGAGCGGACCGAGTCATTCGGTGAGAGACACGCGGCTGCCGAACAACGCATTCCACCTGACGGCCGGGCTCGCGTTCGCTCGCCCGTCCGCAGGTGAATGCGAGCGTTAGACGGACATGGAGGGCGTCCAGTGAGCTTTGAGTACGTCTTCTTCGCGGCCTTTGCCGCAGTAGTCCTCTTCTTTGCCTGGCGATTCTTTCGCAGCGGCAGTCTTACTGGCGCCCTTCTCGGCGGCTCCATCGAAAGAGAGTTCGGCGAAGTATCACTGGCTGGCGGGGCGCTTCATTCGCAGAAACTCAAGGTTTACGCGATGAAGTCACCTAGTGGCGAGCGATTCGTCGGCGTCTCACTCGTTGCCAAAGCTCCGCTGGCGGCAAGCATGACTCCCTTCAAACTCACTTCCGCGCAGGCGCGAGAGCTGGCCGGGCTTCTAACTCGGGCATCCGAACCCCATGGTACCGCCTAACTTCACGCTCGAGCGGACCGCTGGCTCGCATTCGCGTCCGCTCAGCGTGAGCGTTAGGCGGCTCGGCTATGAACGAACGTCCTCAGAAGACGGGCAACCGAGTTTATAACTAGATGCGTATCTCCCTCGCCGTACTCTCCCCCGGGTTCATCCTTGCCGGGACACTCGGGATACTTGGGTTTGCCGAAATACGGAGCGGCGGCGAGATCGTTCACGACCGGGGTGAACGGATCCTAGCGGGGCTCATCTTCATCGTTCTGGGCGCACTGATGGGCGTCTTTCGATTGACGCTACTAAGGCGCCGGCGAGACTAAACCTATGCCGTCTAACATCCGATTGGAGCGGACGGCGTCATGAAGGGAGTGCCGACGTCAACTTTGGTTGCCGCCGCCGCTCAACCGGACCGTTAGACGCATCAGAATAATGGTTCGTGATGAAGCGTCGGTTGCCGCGACCGATTACCCAGAGGTCAACTCCGTGCTCCAGGAGCTGCTACTGGGAGCGCGTGCCCTTCTAGGCCATCGCTTCATCGGCATGTATCTTGACGGCTCGCTCGCAATTGGCGACTTCGATCCCGGCACGAGCGACATCGACTTCGTGGTGGTCACCGACGGTCAACTTCCGCCCCAGACGTTCGTGGCCCTGAAGACGATGCATGAGCAGATCGCGGCGGGAGCCTCGAAGTGGGCCAAAGAGTTGGAAGGCTCATACATCCCACAGCGCGCTCTCCGTCACGACCGGCGGCCCGGCCCTCTTCCCTACATCGATCGAGGAAGCACCCTCGCCATGGTGCATCAAGAGAGCGGGTACTGGGTCATCCACCGCCATATGATCCGGGAACACGGCGTCGTGCTGGTAGGGCCGCCGCCCCAGACGCTGATAGATCGGGTTCAGCCAGCCGAGTTGCGTGAGGCCGTTCGCGGCATACTTCGCGGATGGTGGATGCCGATGCTACTCAAGGGGCCTCTGTTGCAGAACAGCTTCTATCGTTGCTACGCGGTGCTGACGATGTCTCGGATGCTCTACACCATGCGTCACGGGGCCGTCGTGTCAAAGCCCGTTGCCGCGAGGTGGGCACAGGAGGCGCTGGACCCGCGGTGGAGGACTCTCATCCGGGACGCGTTGGCGTGGTCCCAACACGTGGCGCCAGACCTCGATCAGACGCTTGCCTATATCCGGCACACGTGCGAATACGGTGACCAGACTCAGGCTGACGCAGAAGGCAGATGACGCGGCCTGTAACCGCTGCGCGGCGGTGAGCGTTAGGCGGCGAAGGGTGCCATCTTCATCGTTCATATGCCGGAAGATCGAATGAGCCACCGCGCGCCCTGGGAGTGTACGTTCGCAAAGGAGCAGCGCAGCCGCTGCCTTCCCGGCAAGAAACCGCGCACGGACCACAAGTATTTCGAGGTCCTGTCCCTCTGCATCCTGCAGGCTGGCCTGAGCTGGGCCA